>NZ_SJPX01000001.1:1200000-1500000 GCF_007860175.1 Rubripirellula reticaptiva
ACGGTTTGTCCCGCGTACTCTTTGCTGGCCGTCCGTTCGGCCATTTCCTGAATTCCAGTTTCTTCATTGCCAAGCCATCGGCTAAGCAGCGTCTCGTCATCTCGAATTTCCAGATTGCCAAAACAGATCGCGTTCAGCAGCGCGCTGTGGACCGCGGTTCCCAATCGCACCCGCTGGGTTGTGTTCATGTGCCCTGCCGAGGCCAGTGACTGGACGACGAAATGCACGACCGGCTCGATCGAGGTCAAATTGTTGGAAAGTTGCAAAGTGTATTCGGGACAGGTCGATTTTTGGCCACTGCCGTCAAAGACTCGGTCCGATGCAGCCATTCGGATGGTTTGGCCCACCACGCGGCAAAGCAACTTCGAGAGCGAATTTTTGGGGACAAAGTTGGCCGCTCCCAACGCAAGCGCATCGACGGCCAGCGATTCGCTCCCCCGCGCGGTTACGACGACCGAGGGCAGTTTGGGGTATTGCTCGGCTACGGCCTGGACCAATTCCATTCCGTTCATTTCCGGCATTCGCAGGTCTGTGACGACCAGATCCGGTTGCCGCTGGCTAAGTGTCTCAAACGCCAGTCGCCCATTCTCAACGCACTCGACCTGATGCCCGCCAGACTCCAGAATGGACCGAATCAACGCAGCGTGAGTCGAACTGTCCTCGGCCAGTAAGATTGATGACATGGTGGTTCTTCTCGGTGGAGTGTCGCCGGCAACGCTGATCGCTACTATCTGTTTCCAGTCTATCTGATCCCGCCTCTTCTCGGTGTTTCGTCAATGCAGAATCGACTTTCCCGATGTATTTGTTCCCTGTCGTTTGTCTTGGTTGCTTTTGCGGGAATCGGTGCTGCCGGTTTATCCGCGATAGCGGACGGGCCTGCTGACAACCGGGCGGATCAAGTTCGTCCGATTCCGCCGCCGGGTATCGAGTTAGATGCCGCGGTCAGCGATGGGTTGATGAAAAGGTGTGAGTCGATTCGCACTCGGTTCATCGCCATCGATCTTGAGGGCAAAGACGTCAAAGTTCAGTCGCTCGCCAGCGAAGTGTTGGTCTTTCCTCGCGCGGTTGAACTGGCCATCGAATTTGGCCAATTCTACAAGCCACGCGAAATCGAATCGGCCGGGAAGTTGTTGGATGAGGCAGAGCGGCGAATTACCGTGATCAAAGACGGCGGCGATTGGGGCGAGGTGGTCGGCATCGGCGACGGAGTGAACCAGAAGCTGATTGTCGGTGGTTATCAATCGAAAATTGATGGTTCTTTTCAACCATATAGCGTCGTCCTGCCGGCGGGAATGCGCAAGTGTGACCCACGTCCGCGGCGACTGGATATTTGGTTTCATGGTCGCGGTGAAACTCTCAGCGAAGTTGGCTTCCTGACCAAACAGCAAACCAATGCCGGTGAATATGCTCCGGTGGATACGCTTGTATTGCATCCTTACGGTCGTTATTGCAACGCATTCAAATTCGCTGGCGAAGTCGATGTGCTCGAGTCGCTCGAATACGTCAAGTCGCGACTAGCCGTCGATCCCGCCCGCATCAGCGTGCGTGGATTTTCCATGGGCGGTGCAGCATGCTGGCAGATGGCGACTCATCACGCAGATCGCTGGTTTGCGGCCAACCCAGGTGCCGGTTTCTCGGAAACGCCAGAGTTCTTGAGCTTCTTTCAGAATGAAGATGCTCGCGCGACCGCGCCGGATTACCAACAATCGCTGTGGCAGTGGTACGATTGCCCGCCGTGGGCTGGTAACCTCAAGCAATGTCCAACCATCGCGTACAGTGGCGAGATCGACAAGCAAAAGCAAGCAGCCGACGTGATGGAGACGGCGCTTCGTGGTGTCGGAATCGATCTGGTCCACGTGATTGGACCCAATACGGCGCACAAAATTCATCCTGATTCAAAAACGAAAATCGAATCAACCATGGCGACGCTCGCACGTATCGCGGACACTGTCGCGCCGCGGCGGATTGAATTTACGACCGTGACACTTCGGTATCACCAAATGTACTGGGTTGATGTGCAAGGCCTAGCACAACACTGGAAGCCGGCCGAAGTGGTCGCCGATGTTGATTCTGCATCGCGAATTCGGATCAAAACCGACAACGTCACTCATCTGAATTTACAGTTTGGGCCGGGTCAATGGCCGGGCGCCACGTCGGGGCCAGTCAAGATCGAGATCGACGGGACTACGATCATCGGTCCTGCGATTCGTTCGGATCGATCGTGGAATGTTTCACTGGTGCGAAGTGAAAAGGAATGGGCGACGGCTTCGGAAGAAGCAACAACCGAACTTCGGAAGCGTCCAGGACTGCAAGGTCCGATCGACGATGCGTTGATGGATTCGTTTGTGTTCGTGATGCCGGGCGACAAGTCCAGTGATAAGGTCGTTCAGCAATGGGTCGAGTCCGAATCGGTGCACGCGATGGACCAGTGGCGGAAACATTTTCGCGGGGACGTCCGTCAAACCGTCGATCGTGATTTGACCGATCAACAGATTGCATCGAGCAACTTGATTCTGTTTGGTGATGTTGAATCGAACGAAGTGATCGCGAGAATTGCGGACGAGTTGCCGGTGGAGTGGAGTGACAGCGATGTCACGATTGGCGAGCACAAAGTGCCGCGGACCGGCCATGTGCCGATCTTGATCTTTCCAAACCCGCTAAACCCCAATCGTTATGTTGTCATCAACAGCGGGTTCACATTTCGTGAATACGACTATCTCAATAACGCCCGCCAAACACCAAAGTTGCCTGACTGGGCACTGGTGGATGTGACCGGCGGCGCGACGTCCCAGGCAGCAGGCGAAGTAAAAGCCGCCGGCTTCTTTGACGAAAAATGGCAACCGTAAGCCAGCATGCTCACTGGCTTACGGATCATTGGCTTACGGGCGTGTGAAAATCAAACTCGCCAGGACAAGTTCTGGCTTAGGCTGATACCGCGGTTGCGCAGTCGATCGCGTACCCGACCGACGCTTGTCGGACGCAGATGGCATCTTTGTTTCGCACTGCTTGCTTGCGGCGCAGTTCGTCAAGCACCTCGGGGCGAATCGCGACACGATCGTCAACCGGAATAGCTCGCAAAGGTTGTGACGACTTAAGCTGGGCGATGCGGTTCTGCAAATCCGCAGCCAATTGTCCGGCGATGGCTCGGTTCGTCGGTGACGCGAGTTTCGCCAACGCAGCAATCTGGGCTTCGATTTCACCGACCTGAATTTCTTCGGTCATCCGATGGCTCGAACCTGCGGATCGGGACATGTCCGCGTCTGATCGACGATCGGCGATTTCACCTCGGACGATGGCGAGTTCGCGAGGCGCCTCGATCCCAATTTCGGTTCGTGACGTCTTCAAATCCAAGATTCGAACCACGACGCCCAAAGCGGGAATCTCGATCGATTCCCCTATTTTCCGTGACAGTACCAACATGCCTAACTCCGTTTTAAGGTCCGAAGGATGATTTAATCGGCCAGGAGTTTACCGCAGAGCCCGGTTGGGTACAAGCGTATAGGTGTGAACGTGTGTTTCGTGTAGTCAATCGGTCCTTTCAGGCCGCCTGTGGGGCTCGCGTGGCGCGAACGATTTGGACGCTATTTTCGCTCGCCAGATTGATCATGTCGATTTCGTATTCTCGGTGGCGCGCGTTCCAGATTTCGACGATCGGCCGAGTAAAGTTTTCGCCGTTGGATCGAACGACACGCCCAACTTGGCCGTCACTCATTTCGACGAACGAACCGATGGGGAATAAAGACACCGCGTGCAGTAAACCGCGAACGGACTTCGAATCGAATTTTCCACCGGCAACGTCGTGCAGAAGTTTCTCGATCGCGAAGTACGGCATCAGGCCTTTGCGGTGACCACGGTTCGATACCAATCCGACATAGGCATCTGCGACCGCAGCGATCCGAGCCAGCGGGTGAATCTCGTCCACCACACGACCGCGCGGGTAACCACTGCCGTCGCATCGCTCGTGAAGTTGGTAGGCCACGATTCGTGCGACTCGCGAGATCCGGACTCCGGGGCATTGTAACGCATCGAGTGTCAGTACCGGGTGCTCGGCGAGAGAGGTAAGTTCGTCCGGCGTCAACTTTCGCTTCTCGGTATAGACCTTTCGCGGCATCATTTTCATTCCGACGTCATGGATCAAGCATCCCGTGCCAAGATCGACAAGACTGGCATCATCTAGCCCAAGCATTAGGCCAATGGAAATCGCGACGCTGCACACATGCAGGCTATGTCGCGCTGGATACTCGGTGTCGAATGGATTCAAGCCCAGACAAAGGAACATGTCGCGGTCGTCAAGAATCGACTTGACGCTGTCTCGGCAAACGCCCTCAAGTGATTCGTCATTGGCCGAGGATCCTTTGATCAGATTCACGAACAATTCGTCAAGGTAAGCGATTTGTTGTTCGGATTTCTTGACCGTTTCGAGCATGTGATGTCGGTCATAGCGATCCTGGCGCGGTGCTCCAAGTCGTTCGGCAACTGTCTCGGTCGGCATCTCGATTGATGCCTTGAATCCTTCACCGACGACTTCTTCATCGATGTCAGAAGTGGCTCGGTTTGTCTTGCAAATTTGCGAGTACGAATGGTCGTCGGCTTTGCGGGCAATGCCTTGCGGCGCACCCGCTTTTAGCCTCGCGAGGTCACGTCGATTGACAACGACATTGTTGATTCCGCGTTTGACGAGCATGTTGAGAAACTGCTCGTTGATTTCGATGTTCTTGCCCAGCAGCTTTGTTCCTGCCGAATCAGGATCAAAGATAGGCGAAGATAGAACGGTCCCGACCGAAAGTGTCGATAGCGAGACGCGAGCGAAGGTGGCAGACACGCGAAAGCCTTGATGGGGGGAGAAACTCGATTCCATCCGACCAGGACTCTTGGGGAGTCTTGGTGCGCATGGGTGCCCCACTCATACTTTTAACGCTGCAAGACGGAACTGCCCTCCCGTTTCTATGATGGCTATCGAAACGTGCACACGTCCATCCTTATGAATTTATGCGGGGGCGCGCCAGTTGTCCCGGAGACCCTCATCAGCGTGAGCATAATCGCTACGACCGCGACTTCTTGGTCAAGCCGTTTTGTAGTTGGTCAGTCACGCGATATGCCACGCGTTCCCGTTTTGCGTACCGCTCAGTCGCTGTTCCTACGCAAGCCGATTGCGTGACTAACCCGGCGGCCAAGTCAACTTGCGGCCGCCCATGACATGAAAATGAAGGTGGGGGACTTCTTGGCCGCCGTCGTCGCCACAGTTACAGACAAGCCGGTAGCCGCCCGTCAGACCTTCGGCGGCGGCGACTTGGGACGCGACGACGACACAGCGGCCAATGATTGCTTGGTCTTCGTCGTTTAGGTCGGCGAGGGAGACGATTTCCTTTTTGGGGATCACCAGAAAGTGTGTCGGTGCTTTGGGGCTGATATCGCGAAAAGCCAGGCATAGGTCATCTTCGTGAAGGATATCAGCGGGGATCTCGCGTGCGATAATTTTTGTGAAGATCGATGGCATGAGTTTAGAAAGTTTGGCGTTTTTGGGATTCGGAGTCACCATTCTAACTTAGGCGGTAACCGAGCAGCGTTTACGCGTGTCATGGTTGCGGGAAGTTTGTTTTTTTGCTTTAGAAAGTAATGCGTCGTGGAAGAAGCGTTTAACGGGTGGATGTTGGCGGGCGGTGCCGCGGCAGTCACGATTTTGGCGACCGGCTGGGGGCATGTGAAAAGCCTGTATAGCCAGATCGCCGGACGAGTCGTTGTCAAAATCACGACCAGTGGTTTCCAGGCCGACGCAATCCTGCTGTACATGAAGCACCACTTCACCGCGTCGCGGTTTGGGCCGCGAGCCTATGTGGGATGGAAGTTGTTCGTCAGGCCGAAGTCGCGTGTGCAGTTGGTGTCGATGGAAATCGCACCGCCGACGGGGCGTCTGTATTGGCAAGGTTGGCGACCAATTTGGGTTGCCAAAAGCAAAGATGGGTTGGGCGATATGGAAGAAGGTTTGCAGGCCGCCGATTATGACTATCAAACGATTTCCATCACCTTCCCGCGGGGCACGATTGACCCCGACACACTGATCACCGACGCAACGAATTTCTTCAACGATCAAGTCCGCGACTACGAATCGACCGGCGGTCGACGTCACTCGATCCGTTTCGTGCACGGCACCGCTGGCAACACGGCGACGATCCAGATGAAGGGCAAGAGCGGCGGCGGCAGCCCGACCAGCAGCAGCGACATTCGCGCCTGTCTGAGCCATCGGCCGCTCGGTTGGTCGTTCTCGGACTTCGGCAGCGATCCGGGCGAAGATATTTCAGCGGTGGACCGATTGGCGCTGGACGATGTAACGCGAGACTTGGTTTGCGAAGCCGGTCGTTGGCGACAAACCGAACAGTGGCACCAGGAACGCGGACTGCCATGGCGACGCGGTTATCTGTTGCACGGCGAACCTGGTACCGGCAAGACTGCGCTAGCTCGCGCGATGGCGGAAGACTTGGACTTGCCGATTTTTGTCTACGATTTGGCGACGCTTAAGAACGACGAACTGCTAAAAGCATGGAACCAAATGTTGGCTGAGGTGCCGTGCATGGCATTGATGGAAGACCTTGATGCGGTTTTCGATGGTCGCAAGAACATTGCGGTTCAAAGTGGACCTGGATTGACGTTCGATTGTTTGCTGAATTGTTTGGACGGTGTCCAGCGAGCCGATGGACTGATGGTGATGATCACGACCAATCATTTAGACAAAATTGATCCTGCGATCGGGCAACCCGGTGCGATCGGATCACGCCCGGGACGAATCGACCGCGTCGTATCGATGGGGCGTCTGGACGACGAGGGACGCCGCAAATTGGCAAATCGGATCTTGCACGATTGGCCGCAGTGGATCGATGACATCTGTCACGCCGGTCAAGGCGACACGCCGGCTCAGTTCCAAGAACGATGCGGCCGGTTGGCGCTTCGGCTTCACTATGGCGAGGCTGACGCCGATGCTGTTGCAGGTGCCGCGGTAGCCTCGGGTGAACGCCGATAAACTTCGGCATAGTTCGCAAACACATCATCATGATTTCCGTAGTTGCGCACCAGTTCGCATGCGTACGCAGCGACCATGTCTTCCGCGAAATCGCGGCGTCCAAAGAT
The DNA here is from genome assembly GCF_007860175.1 of Rubripirellula reticaptiva. Classification (NCBI taxonomy): domain Bacteria; kingdom Pseudomonadati; phylum Planctomycetota; class Planctomycetia; order Pirellulales; family Pirellulaceae; genus Rubripirellula; species Rubripirellula reticaptiva. The sequence continues at coordinate 1,207,123 of NZ_SJPX01000001.1, forward strand.
GTAGTAGTCCGTTGGGATCTCGGCGCTGTCAAAGTACATCGGATGGCGACATGCTAAGATCACGTCGCGGCCCGCCGCATAGGCGGGCAATGAAAATTCAGGGCCAACTGTCAGCGTCGCATCAGCCGGCAGATCGTCCAAAATATTTCGGACGAATCGCGGGCTTGCGTACACGTCATCACCAAATTTGGTCGCGTAAGTCATTACGGCACGGCCACCGCTGCCGGGTAGCATCGCAGCCAACAAGATCGCAGCGGCAAACGTTCGCAGCGAAGTCTTGTTGGCTCGGCCGCGGATGACGGCGATATCGAACTGTCGTGCCACGTATGCGAAAGCGATCCACCCCAGCGACGCGCTGTAGCACCAAAACCCTTGGACCGGATGGTCGCCCAAACAAGCCGTCAGTAGGTACACGCTGGAAATCCCGAGCACCGTGATCGTTGTCGCGGCGCGATCACGTTTGTTCCACGCTAAGAAACTGATCGCAATGAGTCCAAACAATAGCATCGAGAACTGGATCGGATGCGCGCGGTCGATCAGCTGTGGTGTCTGGTGCGAAAATGAATCCCAAGGCATCACAAATCGGCTCAGCAATCCCGGCCCGGCCGGCCGCAAGATGTTGCCGACGAATTGCGATCGAAACAGGTCAGGCCGCATCAAAATTAACGGTGTCCAAGTCGCAAACGTTGCCGTAACGCTGATTGCGAACACTGCCACACGGCGAACAATTCCAATTAGATTCTCGGCGTTCCATGCGATCCAAATGGTCATTTGAATTCCGAACACAATCGCAAACGGATGCGACAACGCGGCAAGTCCGACGCTGATTCCTGCCGCGATGATCCACCTTGTTTGGTATTGCTGGCGGCTAATTGCACCGCAATACACCGCCAGCAAACCAAGCATTCCGCACAGCATGTCGGGCCGCGCAACCATGGCTGGGAAGAAACACAGCCGCGAACATGAATAGATGGCAGCTGCTAAGATTGCCAGTCGGCGATCTTGAAAGAATGCTTCGGCGATTCCGAACGTCAATACGATGGAAACAATAGCCGCGACCAACGAAGATAGCCGTGCCGTTCCGTAGTTGCCGGCAAAGATTTCAAAGAACGGTGCTTGCGCATAAAACGAAAGCGGCGGCTGGGCGAACAACATTTCATCGGCGCCGATAAAAACACTGTCCGGATCGGTTGCTCGTGCATAGGGGACGCGTGGGATGCCTTCGTTAGCAATCGTCAGCCCAGGAATGCCGTACCATTCTTCGTCCTGTCCGCCGGGCGAGAGCAACGCGGTTGGAAGTCGAACTAATATGAACAACAAGACAACGATCATCATTCCGATGCCGGCCCCGTCGGTACGCTTTAGCGGTTTCATTTCAGTTCTTTTGGTTTCGGCGGACTCGGTTTGAACGATTTCGAATGCCCATTATGCGAACGAGAACTCATACCGCTACGGCACCAAGTTCGGGACGCCCAAACCGGCGAAGCATTTGACATTGCTGGATGCCCTGTTTGTGGCCTGGGCGTCACCGCCGGGATGCCCAACGATTTGGACCAATACTATGGCAAGGAATACGTTGGCCGGCGTCACGGGTTCACCGCTTCGATGTGCGATCGCCGTCGAATCCGAATCATCCGCGGACTTGTCCAAACGTCTGCGCCGGCGAAATTGCTGGACGTTGGTTGTGGTGACGGAACGTTTTTAGGTACAGCGATCCAGGCAGGATACGCTGGGATCGGTGTGGAACGGTTCTCGAGTATCGCTGCGGATGCCGGATTGCCGGTGAAAGCGTCGCTCGACGAGACAGCGTCCGAGTCGCCTTTCGACATCGTTACGATGTGGCATGTGCTAGAACATCTGCCCAATCCCGGTGAAGTGACCGAGCAGCTTCGTGGCCAGATCGCGGACAATGGAGTCTTGGTGATCGCGGTTCCCGATTTCGGAAGTCTGCCATCGAGACTTGTTGGACGTTTTTGGTTGCATTTGGATGTGCCCCGTCATGCGTATCATTTCACAACTGAATCATTAACAAAGTTGTTGTCGGATCGTGGTTTTGACGTTGAGTTTTTTCGCGGTTCAGAGTTCGAATACGATTTGCTGGGTTGGTCATCGAGTGCCATCGATGCGTTGGGCGGTGAACCGAATCTGTTGTTCAAATTGTTGACGGGTCGGTCGACAAAAACTGGTCGACTCGGCCGGATCGCTGCACTAGCGTTAGGTGCTGTTTTGTCGGTGCTGGGTGCGGTGCCCGTGTTGATTGCCGGCTGGCTTGGCCGTGGCGGAACGTTGATTGCAATTGCTCGGCCCAAGTCAGCTAACATCAGGGTTATGTCCGAAAAATTGGAAGGTCGAATTGTTTAACGAAAAGAAAGTCGTTGTCGTGATGCCGGCCTATAACGCGGCAAAGACCATTGAGAGAACTTATGACGAAATTGACAAGCGTCTGGTCGATGAAGTCGTCTTGGTTGACGACGCAAGCAGCGACGACACTGCCAGCGTCGCGGCGGCGCTAGGAATGCATGTGCTTCGGCATCCTGAAAACCGTGGCTATGGCGGCAATCAAAAGACCTGTTACAAAGCAGCAATTGAATTGGGGGCGGACATCGTCGTGATGGTTCACCCTGACTATCAATACACACCTAAACTGCTGCCGGCGATGGTGTCGCTGATTGGCAGCGGGCTGTATGACTGTGTGATTGGCAGTCGTATTCTTGGCGGCGAAGCGCGAGAAAGTGGGATGCCGATTTGGAAGTACATCGCCAATCGATTTCTGACGCTCGTTCAAAACGTATTGATGGGTTCCAAGTTGACGGAATTTCACACGGGCTATCGCGCGTTTTCCCGAGACCTGTTGTTGACGTTACCGCTTGAGGAGAACTCGGACGATTTCGTTTTCGATAACCAAATGTTGTCGCAAGCCATCTACTTTCGATTTCGCATGGGCGAGGTCTCTTGCCCGACAAAGTACTTTGCCGAAGCGTCGTCGATCAATTTTAAGCGTTCGTGTGTCTACGGCTTGGGATGTTTGTTGACCGCAGCGACGTTCCGCTTGAACCGGTTAGGGATTTTGCAATCGAGCATTTTTGCAAAAGAAGGACGCCGGCTAGTGACGGAGTCGAAAGCGGACTAACGGATCGGCTGCGATCGGTTAGCCAAGTCTGAAGCCAACGCGGTTGTTACTCACCGGACGTAGGCATGCCGAGTTGCCGCATCTTTCGGTAAAGATTCGAACGATGCAGTCCAAGTCGGCTGGCTGCGTCGGTCATGTTGCCGCCGCTGGATTGGATCGCCCGTTCGATGTGTTCGACTTGGAACAATTTTGTTGACTCGCTCAATTCGATCGGCATGTCGATCCGACAAATGCCGCCATCGCGGTTGATGTTTGCTCCGGTCAGACTCAAATCGTCTGACTTGATGATGTCGTCGCTGGTCAAATAGCAGATGCGTTCGATCGTGTTACGAAGTTCGCGAATGTTGCCTGGCCAAGGGTGATTTCGCATCGCACTTTTCGCGGCTTCGCTCCACGTCGGAACCTGCCGACCAATTTGGTAGCAAAATTGTTTCAAAAAGTGATTGGCCAGCAGCATTACGTCGTCGCCACGCTGGGACAACGGGGGCAACGTCAATGAGACCACGTTCAAGCGGAAGTACAGGTCCTCGCGAAACCGGCGTTCGCGGATCAGTTCTTCGAGCGGTTGGTTCGTCGCCGCGATCACTCGCACGTCGACAGGAATCGGTTGTGATCCGCCGACTCGCACGACTACTTTTTCTTCCAGCACTCGTAGCAATTTTGCTTGACCGCCCGGACTCATGTCGCCGACTTCGTCAAGAAAGAGTGTTCCGCCACTTGCCAATTCAAACTTGCCCACGCGAGTCTGGTTGGCATCGGTGAACGCACCCTTTTCGTGTCCAAACAGCTCGCTCTCGAGCAGTGTTTCGACCAAGGCCGCACAATTGACTGCCACGAATGGGCCGCTGCGACGCTTGCTCTCGTAGTGAACGTGACGCGCGAGCACTTCTTTACCTGTTCCGTTCTTGCCGAGGATTAGAACCGACAAGTCTGTGTTGGCGACTTTGTCGGCGCTGCGGCGAACGTTTTCAACCGACTCGTGATTGCCCACAAGCGGACTCGACGATGCGGCATCGTTGACCAATCGGTCGCGGGATTCGACGAGCCGGCGACGAGTCCGCAAGGACTCGATCGCGACTGCTGCGTGAGTCGCCAAGTCGGCCAACAAGACCGCATCGAACTCGTCAAAGTCGCCATCGACTCGGTTGATCGCTTCGAAAACGCCGATCAGTTCATCGCGTTTGTTTTCGTCTTGCCCGCGAGACATTGGCACGGCAACGAGAGATTGCGTTCGAAAGTCGAGCGTTGCGTCAACTTTGCGATTCACTCTCGCTTCGTCGTCAGACCCTGCGTTCCAAATCTTTCGTTCGCCGCTGCGAAGGACTTCCCCCACTACCCCTGCGTCATCATCGACTTCAAGCGAACTACCTTTGATGCCAAGCGCGGGCCGACCGATAAGTTTGCTGCGGCGACGGTCCCACAAGAAAATACTAGCGCGTTCGCACCTCAGCAATTGAGTGGCGGTATCGGCGATCTCTTTCAACAGTTTTTCATCATCGTCAAGTCGTTGCCATTTCGCGGCTGAGGCTAAGACGGCAGATAGCTGCTCGATCCGGCGCTGTTGACGTTGATGCGTTTCGATTCGGTGCAGAGTCGTGGCAAGCAGTTCAGCTGCGCAAGTGATTCGTCGAATGCGACTGTTTGATTCACTGCTGTCGCCAAGCTCGGCCTCGCCAAGACGAACCACCAGCGCCGACGACGCGACAAGTTGATTACCAGTCGATGAGGTTTGGACGTTGCTTGGCATCGCAGTGATGCACCAGCCATCGGACAATTGTGTCGACATCGTTCCTGAATGCGACCGGTCGATCACGTCACCAATCAATTGCGTAGGGACATCTGTCATGTCGCCGACCCACGGACAACAGGCCCAGGTTCCACGGTGCTGTTTGACTAGTCCACCGACTTGGCTGCCTACCAGATGCAACAGATTCGGTAGCACGGTTGTCGCAAATGTCGGCGAGGAGAGGTCGATTTGTTCGGTTGCTGCGAGTTCGAGTGCCAACCGCAGTTCGTTGGTGGCCGGATCAATAAACGCCGGATCAATAGATTCAGATGATTGTGGCACAGAAAGACTCGACAAGGCTTGGGGGAGTGAGCGTGTCGGCTCACATCACGTGGTATGGGACGATGAGTTGGTATTAGAAAATTGCTGGGCTAGATGGCGATTGATGGGATCTGAATTGAAGGTAAATAGACGAACCCCAGGGATTGGCGGTATGTTGGTGCTTTGACGTACCGTTTTAAGAACCAAATAGGAAACACTGCACATGCAATTCGCCGGAAAAAAGGGACTCATCCTCGGAGTCGCCAACGACCATTCCATTGCTTGGGCGATCGCAAAGCAAATCATGGACGCCGGTGGTGAATGTGGTTTTACTCACTTACCTGATCGTCCGGATGATGAACGCCAACGCAATCGCCGCCGTGTTTCTCAGTTGACCGACAAGTATGAGAACGCAAAGTTCCTTGTACCTCTTGATGCGCAGAATGACGACAACATCCGCACTGTTTTTGAAAAAGCAGCGGAAACGTTTGGGAAAATCGACTTTTTGCTGCATTCCATCGCGTTCGCCGATCGTGACGATCTGTCCCGCGACACGGTTTACACCTCGCGAGAAGGCTTCAAATTGGCGATGGACGTTAGTGTCTATACACTGATCAAATGTACCGCTGAGGCCAAGGAAATTATGAACCCCGGCGGTGCGATCGCTACGATGACCTACTTTGGTGGCGAGAAATGTGTGCCCGGATACAACGTGATGGGGATCTGCAAAGCGGCACTTGACGCGACCGTACGCTATTTGGCGTACGACATGGGCCCACAAGGGGTGCGAGTCAATGCGTTGTCGGCGGGTCCGGTTCGGACGTTGGCTGGCCGTGCCGCAGGCGTCGAGGAAATGTTGACCCTGTACGAGCACATGGCACCGTTAGGCCGAAATGTCAGCCACGAAGAAGTCGGTCGCACCGGTGCATTCTTGCTGAGCGAAAACAGCGAAGGAATTACTGGCGAGATTTTGCACGTCGACGGTGGCTATCACGCAATGGGCAGCCCCGGCCGTTTGTTAAACAAGTTGAAGTCGTAGCATAACCGCCGTGCCGGCCGTCTCGCCCGAGCGCGAGACGGTGAGCCTAAAATGACGATTCTCTGATCCACAACTTCTAACCCTTTGATTCCTTACGATGGTTCGCACTGCTAGCACGATGTTGCCCTTGGGCACGACCGCCCCCGCATTTGAGTTGACCGGAACCGACGGAAAGGTGGTCTCGATTGATCAGTTCGACGGTGCCAAAGCATTGCTCGTGATGTTCATGTGCAACCATTGTCCGTACGTCATCCACGTTGCCGACGAATTGGCGACCCTGGCTAATGACTATGCCGATCAAGGAGTCGCGTTTGTCGGGATCAACAGCAATGATGCCGAAAAGTATCCGGACGATTCGTTGGAAGCGATGGTCAAAGAAAAGGCGGCGAGAGGCTACCCTTTCCCCTATCTGTTTGACAGCGATCAGAGCGTCGCTATCGCGTACTCGGCGGCCTGCACACCGGACTTCTTTCTATTCGACGCGGACAAGCGGTTGGTCTATCGCGGTCAACTCGATTCCAGTCGTCCCAAGACTGACATTCCTGTGACCGGCAATGACTTGCGTGCTGCGATCGATGCCGTCATCGGCGGGAAGCTGCCCACCGCTGACCAACGACCGTCGATCGGTTGTAACATCAAATGGAAAGATGGTAACGCGCCGCAGTACTTCAACCCGCAAGGCTCTGCGTGAGTCTGCCGTACTTGCAAGAGTTGACGTTGCAGTTGGCTTTGGGTGCGTCGAGTCTTGATGAAGGATTTCGTCGTCGTCATGTCGATTGGTTGGTTGCCAAGCAACGATCCGATGGTGGCTTTGCCGGTCGCGAAGGCGAAAGTGACCCGTATTACACGGCTTTCGCGCTGCGAGGGCTTTGGATCGCTGGCGGATTGGACGATTCGGTCGGAAAGCGGGCTGCCGATTTCTTGCGATCTCGATTGCAGAAACGAGAATCGGTCATCGACTTGATGTCGCTGATCTTTGGTGCGGCAATCTGCGAAATGGCGGTTGGCCAAGTGGTGATCGGCGATGACGATCTGCACTGGCGATCCAATGTCGCGGCAATGCTAGAAACCTTGCGGACTGATGACGGCGGATTTGCGAAAACCCCCGAGGGCCGCGCTGGCAGCACCTACCAAACTTTCTTGTCGGTGCTGTGCCATCAATTGATTGATATTCCCGTCAATGATGTCGAGGGTATCGAACGTTTCTTGGCGTCTCAAGCGCATGACGAAGGCGGCTACTTGGAAATCCGTGCGGCCAAACGTCCGGGTGTGAACCCGACCGCGGCCGCCATCGGAACCCTGAAAGCGATGGGGCGATTGGACAGCGTTGACCACACCAATACCGTCGAATTTCTATCGGAAATGCAAACCGACGAAGGTGGGTTGTCCGCCAATACACGCATTCCATTCGCAGATCTGTTGTCGTCATTCACCGGACTGTTGACGCTGGCTGATTTAGACGCCTCGACGCGAGTCAACGTGGATTCGATTCGACGTTATGCTTTGGCGATGGAGTCGCCCAAATCAGGCTCCGGTGGATTCATTGGTTTTTCTCTCGATCAAACTGCCGACGTGGAGTACACGTTCTATGGTTTGGCCGCGTTGTCGATGTGCAACCTTCTTTCCAACTAAAACTATGAACGATAATTCGTCTTCGCCCTCATTGATCGTCAAGAACTTGTCAAAGTCGTTTGCGACTGGGGACGATCGGCTTGTCGTATTGTCGAATCTGAATTTGGAACTCTCGAGCGGTGATTCGCTGGCTGTGGTTGGACCGAGTGGAAGTGGCAAGAGCACCTTGCTGCAGATCCTGGGCACACTGGATCGGCCCGATTCGGGCACAGTGATGATCGACGGTGCGGACCCGTTTGCACTGTCGGATGACAAACTTGCTCGGTTTCGTAACGAAAAGGTCGGCTTCATTTTTCAGGATCATCATCTGTTGCCTCAATTGACGGTGATCGAAAATGTTTTGGTACCTAGCCTGGCACAAGGGAAATCTTCGGCAAGCGATGTCGCGCGAGCAACGGAACTGTTGGACGAAGTCGGTTTGTCGAGTCGGCTAGGGCATCTGCCAAGTGAGTTGTCGGGTGGTGAGCGTGAAAGAGTCGCGATCGCGAGGGCGCTTCTAATGCAGCCTCGGTTGATCTTGGCGGACGAGCCGACCGGAAATCTGGATCGCAAGACCGCCGACAGTGTGACCGAACTGCTGTTGCGGCTGCAAAGTTCAGTGGGTGCGATCTTGATCACCGTCACGCACAGCGAGTCGTTGGCCGCCGCCATGAATGAGCGTAAAGAGCTTGTCGATGGCGGTCTCGTTTGATCGATCGACATGTCAGTAGTGTGAACGTCGTGTGCTAATTCATCGGCGGATTTTATCGATTGGCGACGTAACGACCGGACGATTTAATGGCATCGTTCACCAGTCGAGCCGATCATTTCCGTCCGTTTTTATTCCTTGACAGGCAGCGACGATGAACCTTCCCGGTGGCCCTACGGGTAAGTGGCGCAACACGTGGCACGTCATCCAGAATCCGCGCCGGATGTTCGTCCGCTGCGTCCAGCAGTACGGCGATCCGTTTGTGATGCGAGCGATCAACGGCGACGTGCTAGTCACGGGACGACCGGATTTGGTCGAACAGATTTTCAAGGCCGATCCCGACGCATTCGCCGTTTTCGCTAGCGATGCCATTCGTCCGATCCTAGGCAGCGGATCTTTGCTGATGATGGAGGGACCGCCCCACCGTGCCGAACGCAAGCGGGTCGCGCCGCCACTGCATGGGGACCGTATGAAAGCGTATGGCGAGGCGATGCAGGCGACCGCGACGGCTGCGGTTAGCAACTATCAGGACGGTCGCGAGTTTACGGGACTAAAACTTGGAACCGAAATCTCGCTTGATGTGATTTTGCAAACGGTCCTCGGCGCTGACTCGCACCAGTTGATGAAAGAGTTCCGCGCGACAACGCGTGGGGTGTTGGATCGTTCGTTGCCGATTTTGTTCTTTTCACCAAGAACGCAGTTTTCGTGCTTGGGCTTTAGCCCCATGGATCGTTTGCGGGTGGCGCAGGTAAAGCTGCGACAGCAAATCAAAAACGAAGTCCAACGACGTGGCGAATCGGTGCACACGCGCGAAGATATCTTGTCGATCTTGGCACGGCCTACCGACGACGAACCCAACGTTGACTTCGAACATCTCGCCGACTCGATTGGAACGTTGCTATTTGCCGGGCACGAAACCACTGCCGTTACGATCGCTTGGACGCTGTACCACTTGCACTGGAATCCCGATTGGCTGGCAACCCTGCGGCTTGAACTTGATCAATGTGACATGCTGCCCGAGACATTGGCCGCAATGCCGATGTTGCGAGCGATCACTCAAGAAACGTTGCGATTGAATCCGATCGTGACCGAAGTTTTGCGAACGCTGACGCGGCCGATGCAGATCGGTGACTACCATTTGCCGGCCGGATTTTCGGTGGCGGCTGCGGCCTGTTTGACGCACTATGATGAATCCATCTACGAATCACCCGAAACATTCAATCCCGGTCGATTTCTAAATCACACTTATTCTCCATCACAATACTATCCGTTTGGGGGTGGTAATCGGCGGTGCGTTGGGGCGGCCTTTGCAAGTTATGAAATGGCAATCGTTTTGGGGACGTTGATTCGCCGTCACGAATTCGAACTGCTGGAAACGACACCTGTCGTTCCACGCAGGCGTAATATCACGATGTGTCCGTCCACCGGCGTTCGGCTTCGTGTATCGGGTGCTCTTTAATTAGCGATAGACCTACGCCGCGTCACCAAGGTTCATGCGTTTGCCATAGCGACGCATCATCTGTTCGCGAAGCGCTGCAAAATCTTCCGATTCCAGTTCGGGATCTTCGTCGATGATTTCTTGTGCCATCGCCCGGGCGACGACTAATACTTCGACGTCACGGTTTAGGTCTGCGATTCGCATTGGCGGCATGCCGCTTTGTTTGCGACCGAGTAAATCGCCTGGGCCACGCAAGCGAAAATCAGCTTCGGCGAGTTCGAAGCCGTCATCGGTTTGTTCGAAGACTTTCAATCGCTCGTTCTCGTCCGGTGATCGTTCGCCGTCGGTGAAGACGCAAACGTGACCGGCGTGCGAACCTCGCGCGACTCGCCCACGCAATTGGTGCAACTGCGCTAGCCCGAATTGCTGTCCGCCCATGATGGTCATGACGGTCGCGTTGGGAATGTTGATGCCGACTTCGATCACCGTTGTGCTGACCAGGACTTGGGTCCGTCCAGCTGCGAAAGCCTGCATGATTGCTTGTTTTTCGTCGTTAGACATCTTGCCGTGCAGCAGTCCAACGCGGTAATCGGCAAGCGGCCCGTTGCACAAGTCTTCGTAGACCGTTTCCACCGATGACACGTCTTCGGTTTCCGATTCATCGTCGTCTGAAACGACGGCAGATACTCGCGGTGCGACCACAAATGCTTGGCGCCCTTCGCCAAGTCGCTCGCGAACAAACGCCCACCAGCGGTCTTTCCAACCATCGTGCGACAAGTAAGTATTGATCTTGCCGCGACCAGGTGGTTTTTCGCGGATCGTGCTCAGTTCAACATCGCCGAACATCGTCATGGCGATCGACCGAGGAATCGGCGTTGCCGACATCACCAACGAATGCGGATCGAGTCCTCCGGTACGCAGTTGTACGCGTTGGTTGACGCCAAACTTGTGCTGCTCGTCGACGACGCATAGTCCCAATTGGTGAAACTCGATTCCACCGTAAAGCAGTGCCTGGGTCCCTATCAGCAAATCGATTTCACCCGACGCCGTTTTCGCAAACACATCGCGCCGATCGGCGGCGGAAAGAGATCCGCAAAGCAAACCGATGCGAACTCGGCTTCCTTCAAGCATCTCGGTCATCGTTTTAAAATGCTGGCGAGCCAGTACTTCGGTCGGCGCCATCAAAACAGCCTGGTGACCACCGGCCACCGTTAACATCATCGCGTAGACGGCGACCACGGTTTTCCCACTGCCGACGTCACCTTGCAACAACCGGTTCATCGGAAACTGACGAGACATGTCAGCGCGAATTTCGTCGATGGCTAGCCGCTGATCACCAGTCAGAGTGAACGGCAGCCGATTAGTGATTCTCGCGTCGATCATCGCGGTCGAGGGCAGCGGTGGCGCATGCAGATTGGTAGTTGACCGTCGCCGCTTCATTGCCAAAGCAAGTTGCATGACGAACAGTTCTTGAAACACTAACCGCGTTCGAGCGGTCAGCATTGAAATCTCGTTGTCTGGCAGATGCAGTTGCCGTAGCGACTCGTCGATCGATGGCAAATTGCCGAAGACTTGAATTCCTTTTTCTCGCAATCGTTCTGCCGCGGCCGAACGCAGCGACTCGGGCATGACTTCCGGTAAGTCGGTCGCCAACGGCAGGTAGGTTTCGGCGAGGTTGCGAAGTTCCGAGTGTTTGACACCTTCGGTCAATGGGTAGATCGCCATCATCCGCGGTTCTGGTAGCGTTTCGGTCTCATCCAGAATGGTGACCTTCGGATGCACAAACTCCCACCGCAATCCGCTAAGTTTTGGCGTTCCGGAAATGATCACACGGCGGCCGAGTGTCAGCTGTTCGGCGCGGAAGGCCTGGTTGAAAAACAGAATGCGGATGGAGCCTGATTCGTTCTCGACGACCGCGCCGAAGACCGACTTGCCAGGTGTTCGAGATACAATTTCGGTATCCGTAATCGCGCCCAACATCGAAGCAGGTTCGCCTTCGCGAAGCTCGTCGACTTTTGCGGCCGGTGCGGGGCGTTCATAGTCCCGCGGAAACAAAAATAGCAAATCCTGGACGGTTCTTAAACCCAGTTTTGTATACCGATTCGCACGCGCGCGACTCATCCCCGGCAATGTATCGATTGCCGTCGTCAGTTTTAGTTTAGCTGCGACCTCAGGGCCTTTAGAGGCCGAGGCGTTGGCTGCGGTGGTTTTCGAATTCGAGGTCCCCATGGACGAATCGTAGACGATTTTGCCAACCGTTGCTAAGCAGTACGTCTACAGAATTGGGCGAAGGAAGCGGCTATGCCAACTCTCGCATAAACGACGGCGTAGCGCCGACATAGCATTTGCAGTAACCGCAAACGGCAACGGCTTCCGAAATCGCGATCGAGCATTTCGGGCACGGACGGGTCTTGATTTGGTTGACCGACTGAGTCGGCGCCGGTGGCAACGGATCCGCATCGCCTAAAATTCGCATGATGCTCGATTCAGTCACGCTTGGTTTACCCGTCGAAACGACAACGGCGCGTTCGGGAGGGGCGAAAATGAAGGGAACGTCACAACGAGGGCAACGCACCTTTTGCCCTGCCATGGTGATATCACCACGAACATGATGTCCGGCAGGACAGCAGCCCTTGATCTTTTGTGTTCTTGCTTCCATTTCAATGATCCCGAATTTATTGATCCCGAAGTTCCAATCGTTTGTCTCGTCAGACATTCAACCCCTGACCTAATCGCAAGTATCGACTGAAATTGAGACGTGGAAAATGCTTTTCTGTCGCACCCCCCTTGGCTCACTTTGTGAGCGTTTCATCGGGAAACATCGGTTGGTATCCGCAAGCCACACGAGGGGGCGTATAATCCGCCCGTCGCTAGTGTTTCACATTGAGCATTGGTGGCTGCGTACCCCGAAGTTGCCGGAATCATCATAGTTGGTGGGACTGAATTCAGGGATAAGCTGGTTTTTGCTTGAAGGAAACGCCGTGTATGAGTGAAGACGCAAAGCTTCAAGTCAATCAGCAGTTGGCTAGCGAAGTCGTTCGCCACGATTCTGATTCTGGCCACGATTCGGATGCCTCGCCGTTCGACTCTGAGAGCACGCTGATGCAACAATTGAAACTGCATCAGATTGAGTTGGAACAGCAAAATGCAGAACTTCGCCGGGCGGTGGCTGACGTCAACGATCAGTGTGCGAAGTACTTCAAATTGTATGACCAAGCGCCGGTAGGTTGTTGCACTGTCAATCGACTAGGAACGGTTGTCGAAGCAAACCACACTTTGCTGAGCTTGCTAGGTACCGTCCGCGACGAGTTGATCGAGGCGTCTCTTGCGCAATTCATTCATCCCGAAGATCAGGATGATTTTCATCAAATGCATAACGAGTTGCATTCGATGATCCAGGTTGCCCAGGAAGATGGTGTTGAAGGCGACATTGAAGTCGATCGATCGCACTTAAATCCTGTAGCGACCAGTTGTGAAGTTCGAATGCTTCAGTCCGACGGCGGTTGCTTTTGGGCTCATTTCTTCGCGTTAGTGCCATCCAGCAAACAGGAGAGTTCGAGTGCCGGCCAGCAGTCTGCTGTACAGATTTCGATTGCAAAAGTTGATTCGCGACGAAACCCTTTGTCGCAGTTGAAGGGCAGCGAGCAGCACCTGAAAGAGTCGCAGTCGATTGCCCAGATTGGAAGCTTTCATTGGAATTCGCAAACCAACGAGGTGTTTTGGTCGGACGAGGCTTATCGCATTTTTGGTCAGCTTCCAGGCGAATTTCAACCAAGCTTCGATAGCTATATCGCGGCAATCCATCCATCGGATAAATCATTTGTGCTGGATAGTTTGAATCATGCGATCGACACGCTTGGAGCATTCGACCATGTCTATCGGGCAATCTTGCCGAACGGCACTCAGCGTTGGTTCAATGCACGAGGGTGGGCAACGCTAGGTCCGAACGGTGAACTAGCTGGGTTGGACGGAACCTGCCAGGACATCACCGAATCGAAGATTGAAACTGAGGCAAAGCAAGAGGCGCTTGGTCGCCTTGAAAAAATTGCCAGCCATCTGCCAGGATTTGTTTACCAATATCGATTGCGTCCCGATGGAAGTTCGTGTCTTCCGTATGCCAGTGAAAATTTGCGACAGATTTTTCGTCTCGACCCAGAGGACGTCGTTGATGCATCAGCAATGGACGGCATCATTCATCCCGATGATCGGGACGGGTTCCGTGAAGCTGTCGAAAAGTCGGCGCGAGATTTGACGCGGTTCAATCATGAGTTTCGTCTGGAGTTTTCGGATGGCGAGATCAAATGGTTGTCAATCAATTCATTCCCAGAGCGAGAGCCTGACGGTTCCATACTCTGGCACGGCTATGCCGCCGATGTAAGCGAGCGCAAGAACGCTGAATTCAATCTCTATCGCAGCAAACAGGATCTCAATGAAGCACAACGTATCGCTCGCATGGGAAGCTGGCACCTGAATCTGGAAACGAATGAAGTCCAATGGTCGGATGAGGTCTACCGAGTATTTGGCCTTGATCCTGCTTTGCCGGCGCCAACCGTCGATGAACAAAAACAACTCTTCGTTGAAGACAGTTGGGCCAAAATGAATGCTGCGGTTGAGAACACGACGCGGACTGGTGTAGCGTATGAAGTCGAGCTTGAAATCCTACGAATCGGTCAGTACCGCGGGTGGATGTGGGCGCGTGGCGAGGTCGTTAAGGATCCCAGCGGCAGAACCATTGGTCTACGCGGCGTCGCCCAAGACATTACTCGGCGAAAGAGGGCGGAAGTTGAACTCCAGCAGAGCGAAACACTACTGCGGATTGTGACTGGAAGCGCGCGAGTGGGGCTGGTCGTGCTCAGTGCTGAGCGTCGCTACAGCTTCGCCAACGAAACGTACGCAGCGATTTTGGGGCGTCCATCTGCCAGTATCGTCGGTCATTTGGTTGCCGATGTACTGCCGGAAATTTACGAAGAACTGATACGGCCACAGATGGATCGGGCTTTTGCGGGCGAAAGCGTGGATTATGAAGTCCGAGTGCCCAAGGGAAGCGGGGAAGCGATCGTCACTCTCTATTATCAACCTGTTTTCGAAGGCAATGTTGTATCTCGTGTCGTGGCCGTATTGGTGGATGTGACAGAGATACGCAGTATCGAAGAGCAACTACGTCAGGCTCAAAAGATGGAAGCCGTTGGGCAGTTGGCGGGCGGGATAGCACATGATTTCAACAACCTATTGACGGTCATCATTGGCTATACCGACCTTATGTTGCGGAATCCTGCAACGGACCTTTCAACGTCGAACTTCTTGCGGGAAATTGAAAAGGCGAGCGAGCATGCGTCGGATCTGACACGAAGTCTGTTGGCATACAGTCGCCGCCAAGTTCGAACTCCCGAGAAGCTTGATCTAAATGAAGTGATTTTGAATTCACTTTCTTTGCTGCGCAGTCTAGTGGGTGATGGTGTCGAAGTAGAGTTGAAGCTCGAACCGAACCTACGACGAGTCTGGATCGACCAGAGCGAAATGTCGCAGATGCTGTTGAACATTTCGATCAATGCTCGTGACGCAATGGATCACATGGGGAAGCTTGAGATCGAGACTCGCAACGTTGACATCACGGCCGACGACTCGATCGAAGCTGGGGGTGCAAGGCCGGGGAAATATGTTCAGTTATCGGTCTCGGATGTTGGGTGCGGAATATCCGAAGAGATTCAGCAAAGGATTTTCGAGCCATTCTTTACGACTAAACCCGTCGGCAAGGGATCAGGTTTGGGTTTGTCGATGGTGCAAGGCATCATCAGCGAATCAGGTGGGGTGATTCAAGTCACTAGCCGTGTTGGGGAGGGAACAACGTTCAAGATTTTGTTGCCCGAGATGCTTGGAACTCTGGCGTTGTTCAAAAACTCGCCATCCAATCAGGATCCGGTGGGCGGCGATGAAACCATTCTGTTGGTGGAAGACGATGATTCGGTGCGGCTGCTGACCATGAACATTTTGGGCAATTATGGATACGATGTGATCCCGGCTAGAAATGCGCAGGAAGCGATCGACATTTTGGATCAGCAGCCGGACAGAATTCAGGCGTTAATGACTGATTTGGTCATGCCTGGAATGAATGGATTTGACCTTTCTGAGTACATTCAAGCGGCTATCCCAGGGCTTCCCATGCTGTTCATGTCCGGGTTTGTGGGTGAAATCGCAAGGCGTGAACTGATGAACGACGAAAACTTCACTTTCTTGCAAAAACCCTTCACTCCGCGCGACTTGGCAGCCAAGCTGCGAGAAACCCTCGACCGCCGCATCGCGTCCAAGCGATGAATTCTTAGACACTTCGCGCAAGAATCGCTAATTGGCATCCGTTAGTCTTTGTGGATGAGCACGACTTGCCCATAAACGGGATCTTCGGCTTGTCTCGTTTTACAGTGTCAACTCGGAATTGCGTTTCGCCATGTCGATAAGCGGTAGGGAGCCTCAGCCGACGACTCGCCCAAGCCTATTGGTTCGCTTGAAAGACACGCGAGACCATGAGGCGTGGACCGATTTCCACGCCGTCTATGAACCGGTCATTTACGCGATGTGCCGGCGACGCGGACTGCAAGACGCAGATGCCCGAGAAATTGTTCAGGAAGTTTTGATGGCGGTTTCCCGGTCAATTGCAAATTTCACGAACCATGGAGATGGCACCTTTCGAGGATGGCTAAGCCGAATCACTCGCAATGCCACGATTGACGCGCTCCGTAAGTCCGCGTCGCGCCGTGAAACGATCGATGCTAGCGGTGTCATGCGCCATCTGGAAATCATTGCGGCCGACAATGTGAATGACGAAACGACGGAAGAGTTTGACTGGGATCGTCGGCAACAACTCTTTCGCTGGGCTGCAGCGGAAGTTCGACAGCGCACTGGTGAAACGAACTGGATCGCGTTCTGGAAATCATCGGTCGACGGACTATCCATTTCCGACGTCGCCAAAGAACTGGGGATCGGCGAAGGCGCCGTCTATGTTGCTCGTTGCAGAATCATCAAGCGAATCCGCGAACTGGTCGATGACCGATTGACGGAGTGACGATTAAAACATGATTTCAATCCAAGACTATCATTTCGACGATCAAATTCTGATTCAGTTGCTGGATGATTCGTTGCCTGTCGGTCGTACCGAGCAAGTTGAACTGCATCTTTCAAGTTGCACCCGTTGTCGTCAATCGCTCGCGCGGCTCGCGGCGAGCGAGCCGTGGTGGGATGAAACCATTGAAGTGCTCGGAAAGAGCGTGACGATCCCTGGCGACGATCATCCGACCGCTGTGGAAACAGCAATGGTGGTCGAATGGTTGTTGCCAATCCTGGAACCGTCCGAGTCGGGGATCGGAATGCTGGATCGCTATCCTGTGACTGAAGTGATCGGGCAAGGCGGAATGGGGGTTGTTTTGCGAGCGTATGACAACGAACTGAACCGTCCCGTTGCCGTGAAAGTTTTGTCACCGCACTTGGCGGGCGTGGGGGCGGCGCGAGCGAGGTTCATGCGAGAAGCTCAAGCGGCGGCTGCGGTTGTGCATCCTGCGATTGTGCCGATCTATAGCGTTGTGACGTCGGCGCGGTTGCCCTACTTGGTAATGCCGCTGGTAACGGGCGGCAATTTGCAGCAGCGTATCGATCGCGAAGGTCCGCTTGATCTGATCGAAGTGCTTCGTATCGCCGTTCAATTGGCCGATGGTTTGGCCGCCGCGCACCGAATGGGCGTGATTCATCGCGACATCAAACCGGCAAACATCTTGGTCGAAGAAGGCGGCATCCGTTATTTGATCAGCGACTTTGGTCTTGCCCGCGCCCTGAACGACGCATCGTTGACCTGCAGCGGAATGATTGCGGGGACGCCACAGTACATGAGCCCCGAGCAAGCACGTGGTGACGTCGCCGACGCGCAAAGCGATCTGTTTTCGTTGGGCAGTCTGATGTACGCGCTCGCCACCGGCCGACCACCGTTTCGCGCCGGTAACCCCATCGCCGTCTTGAAAATGATCACGGAATCACGTCCGACTCCGATCCACCGGGTCAATGAACGGATGCCGGTGTGGTTTGATCGATTGGTTGGCCGCTTGATGGCGATTCAGCCGAGCCAGCGAATTGCAACGGCGGATCAGGCCGGTGAGTTGCTGCGAGCCGCACTCGCGCACGTGCAAAATCCATCCGCCCATCGGTTGCCCGTTGAAGTCGATTGGCCCGCACACCGCATGCGATGGATCGCGATCGTTGCCGCTGCGTTGTTGATCGGCACGATGATTTGGGCTTTTCGTCCGGAGCAAGTTCGGGAGTCTCCTACGACGACATTGCATCGGCGTCTGGTCACAGTGACACCACCAACAGCGGAAGATGTTCGATGGAACAACGGACAACTTGATTTGAGTCTCCGGCAACTCGCCAGCGAAATCGAAATTCTCGAAACCCAACTCAACTTCTCGGCGCAAACCCTAGGCAGCAAAAAATGAAATCCTATCGAAAAACCGCGTTCCGAATTGCCACGGCAACCGTCTTTGTTGTCCCCGTCGGATGGACATGGCTGCGCGCCGATGATCCGAATCAATTTGGTCGCTCAGCCGGTGGCTATTCGGATGCGCCGGCGCCGTCACGAACTGATGCTACGGTGCCTCAGCCCACGTTCACGCCCACTTACCACACGGTTCATGATCGGGAGACGGGTGAAGTGCGTCGCATTCCGATGTCGGCGTGGCAATCGCACGCTGCGGCCGGTGGTTTTCATAGCCCAATGGTACAAAGTTACGATTCGCGTTCGGACGAAGCCGAAACGCTACGAACGAAGTACTTGCAGACTAAAGATGATGCTCACCGTGATCAAATCAAAGCAGAACTCACCGCACTGATCGAAGCACAATTCGAATCAATGCATATTGATCAAGCAGCTTCGATTCAAAGCATGAAGGAGCGTCTGCAGCGAGTTGAGTCGCTGCACGAAAGACGAATGCAAAATCGTGAGGCCATCGTGCAGCGGCGAATTGAGGATTTGCTAGGGATGCCCGACCATTTGCGATGGACTCCCCCTGTGACGGCCGATTTTCCGCCGCATAGGCAACTCCCTTCGACTAGCCATGCTCCGATATCAGCGTGGGCGAACGACAGCTTTCGACCCTATGCTGATCAACGCAATAACGATCTGCGGACACCGACACCTCAACCACCGACAAGATATGTCGCCCCCCAACCGCCATCGAATGTTCCTTGGGGGAACCCGCCCTCACCATACAACCAACCGAGACCGTCCCAACCGAGTCCTGTCCTACGGAGCAGTCCACCGCAACTTGTCCCAGAGTTGCCAAGTTCACCTGCTCCTGCTCCTGCTCCGTCGACTGTCAGTTCCGACCAACGAGTCTTCGATGTATTGCGAGACTTGGCCTCTCGGCGAGCCAAGCTAGAAGCGACTGTGAAGCAATTCGAACAAGCAGTGGAATTGAATCAAAAGGGGGCGTTGCCGAAAAGCGAACTCGACGCTCTGCAGGCCGAAGTCGTTGGACTGCGCCAGCAACTCGAAGTCGACGAGCGAGAATTGAAGTGGATCAAAGGCGAAGTTGAACGTGATGTTGCCCGGTTAGAGCCGCTCCTTGAGGGGGATCGATCTGACCGCGAAAAGATTGAGACTGAACGTGAAATCGATCGACTGATGCGGCTTCTTGCAATCTTGAAGTCGAATGGCACCAACTCGGACTCTGATTGAGTTTCAATGATTTGAGAAACTTGAGGTGTTGCGGTTTATTTTCAATTCGATCGAATTGAGATCGACGGCCAATGCGCCCAACCCACACGCATTGTTCGCTGCGACGATCGATGCTAGGTGCGAACTGCGGCGGACGGAAAAGCCTTTCGCGATTCCGTAGAGAAATGCGCCGTGGAAGGTATCACCGCATCCGGTTGTGTCGACCACTCGATCAACGTTCACCGCCGGTTCATGCCAACGACCATTATTGCGACAGACAAACCAACTGCCGCGATCACCTGCGGTAACGCCGACGATGCGAGCATCGAAATCAGCAGCAAGCTGTTCCGCCAGCGTTGCCGGATCTGAGTTGCCGTGGACGTCATCTCCATTCACGTGCGCGGCGGCGAAGTGTTCCGATACGATCAAAATGTCGCTTGCCCGGACCAGCGGCAGCACTTCATCGCGATAGCGATGGGCGCCGCCATCGAACGAGACCAGCGTGTCGCTGCGTTTGGCAATCTCGATGGCTCGCAGACACGTTTCGACGTGACGCCCGTTGCAGTGAAGGATTTTGGCGTTGGCAACGGCGGCGGCCAATTCGTCGTTCCATGACAAGGGGATGTCGCTGCCGGGTGAAAAGACGATCGTTCGTGATCCCGAGTTTTGCCGAACCCAGACGGTCGCGACCGAAGCCGATTGCTCTTTGACGACTTCGATGTGATCGACATTCACCCCCGCAGATTTCAGTTCCGCCAGGATCGTTTGCGAGGCGACATCGTTGCCAAGCCGATCGGCAAACGACACTTGGCCGCCCATCATCGCCGCTGTTGCGGTGGCAACTGCGACGCCACCGCCCAAGCTGATTCGTCGGTCCTTGGCGCGGACGACTGATTCATCGGTCGGCAGTTCGTCGACCACCATCAACACATCCAAAACGGAAACGCCGATGCCGAGAATTTCGATCGATTTGGAGGGTGAATTCATCAACAGAACATACCAAAACGGCTGTCTCAGTTCACACTTTGCCGCACGACTGCTTCGCTATCTTCGATGAAGAAGTCGTCAAAGTCGGCGGACTTCTCGGCCGTTCCTTCTAAGTCGTATTCGTCCGACACGAGGGTCCCGATGTACGCCTGGATCCGGTTGGCCCCGTCGGGCGTCGCGTGGTGCGTGGCGATCTCGCTGGCAAAGTTGATCAAGTCGTACACGCGAGCCTTGCTGGGCAGGATGCGTTGGCGTTTGTCGCTTAACGCTTCGATATTCGACAGCCCGTACAGTTCGCTTAGGTTGCCTGCGATCCCTCGCAAGCGTCCAAGCACACCTTCGCACAAAAGTTGTTTCTCGCGTTTGGCTTTTTCGAGAGTCGTCGCCAGCGTGAGGCATTCGTGGACCGAAGCCCACGAACTTTGGCTTGATTCGAATCGTTGACGCAGGGCGACGTAGCCATCGCCGTTATCGAACGATTCGATCGCACGTGAAATGCAGTGATCCATGTGTTTGCCGACCGGCACGTCGCTGCGAAAGGCACGGGCGTAACCGATCATGCCGTTGCTGCATACCATTCGCATCATCGACAAGAACAACCGAGGGTGCCCGTAACCGTCGATGGGTGTTTCCAAACAGAAACGATCACGAAACTGATCGCCGCCGATTGCGAATTGGCGTGAACCGCCGCGTGGGGCATGCGTGCTGAGGACGAGGCCGTTGTGATAACGCACGTCGGACCCGCCGTATCGCGTGATCAGGTCAACCACTTCATCGTGACGGATGACAGGTTTTTTGGGGCTGGTTACTGCCAACAGATCGCGTTTCGTGCGGCCATCGGTGTCGGTGTGATTGGCGATGCAGAAACGAAACGCCGTGTCAGCGTTGACTTCCTCAATGCGGTTGAAGACTTCGGCAGGCGTGAAGTAGCGAAATACATTTTCGGCGATTCCGAACCGGCTGAAGAACGATCGCCAGAATCGCCGTGTCGCCACAACGGGCTGACCATCGATCCGCAGATCCTTTAGCGACACCTTACCGGCTTCGGTCGGCTGCACTCGATCGACCTGTAAGTCGGCGACCGTGGCGATTCCGTAGCTGAAACGTGGCTTGTCGGTTGCTTTTTCTGTTTCGGTGGTTGTCGTAGTCATGCGAATGGTTCCCTAAATTCGGTGGGTTGGTCGTTTGGACTGGTAGCGTTGTGTTGATGATTCGTTGATGTTCATTCGGCCTGCGATAGCCAAGCCATTCGATTTCGCGAACGGTGCATTGAAATCAGAGGTGGCAACTTCACATCTGCCTTGGCGACTCGGCGGCGCGCCGTCATCGCCATTTGGTCCAAGCGAGCGTTGGCACGGATGCTCCGCCAACCATCCTCGCTCCACAGATATTGTTCCTGAGGCATCGCTGTTCGCATCATCGGATGCTTGGTGAGCCGGCACTGAACGACTTGCTTGTGAGGAACGCGATGCGATGTGCGAAGCACGCGTCCGGCCATTTGAATCGTAGGTCCTTTGCCACTCGGTCGACAAAACACCGTCTTCAATTCGGGACAATCGAAGCCTTCGGTTAGGATCGCCATGTTGATCAACACGTCGAATCGACCAGCGACAAAATCACTGAGTTGCTGTTCCCGATTGCTGGTCGCGGTGACCACGTCTGACCGAATGCCGCGAGCACGAAGCATTGATTCGAGTTCGTTGCACTCGGTTCGGCGGTGAAAGAACACCAGCGATTTTCCCCAGCGGTCGGCGTCGGTGGCTAGCAAGTTGGCGACCGCCGATGGCGTGTAGTCAGGGATGGTGTAGTGGTGATACTGGCTCAGATATCCGTCAGCGATCAGTGCTGCAATGCCTGCGTCGCGAATCACTTGATCAAAGCACAGTTTGATCCGATCGGTGCGATAGGGCGTTGCGGAAAGCCCCAGCGTCCAAGTCGGACGGACCTTGCTGTGCAGGTTCGCCATGCTGGTTGCCGCATCGTGTTGAGCTTCGTCGACGATCAACAAGTCACATGGCGGCGGGTTCTTGTCGAACATGCTGATCAGGTGCATCTTCACCCCAAATCGGCGACGAGCATTTTCAGCTTCGGCTTGCGTCAACAAGTTCCGTCGCATGGCGACCCATCCAACTCGGGCGCCCGTCGTTCGCTGGATGAAAGCAGCTGCGGCCAACCCCATCACGGTTTTACCGCTGCCGGTCGGACTCTCGATCAAGACGCTGGCTGCCGCTGGGCTGGTCCGATCACCTACCTGGAAACGGCCTGCGAACATTCGGATCACCGACGCGATGATTCGGCTTTGATAGGGCCGCGGTTGCAGGCCGCTGGAAGCCCACAGTCCCGCTAGCGTGCCGCTGACTCCGTCGGCCATCGTCTGTATCGGCCGTGGATCAAATGCCGTGGCACTTGTCGACACCGATTGGTCCAAGTTGTTGATCAATCCATCGCTCCCTGGTTCGTGTTTACCAGTCATTTGATGACTGGCACTTGAAGACAGAAAGCAGTGTTGTTGGGCAATGTGACACGTCTGGTCACGGGACTGAAATCAGTCCTGGAAAGTTTTTTTGGCTCGGTGCTCAGGCCTGGACTCGGAGCCGCTGGTTCTCATTGTCCCGAAATTTCGATGCGGCCATGCAGGCCAGCTCGCGCCTTTTTGTCGGTGTTGCCAACCGTTGCCCACAGACGGGCTTCTCCGGTGACCGGATGAAGCTCGGGAGACACATACGTGATTTTTCCAACAAGCGGTTGAGCTGAATCATCCCCATCGCTGCCTTTGGGAAAGAACTTGATCGATCGACCAATTAACTCCGGACCGTGCTGTTGTCCGTCGACAAAGCATTCGACCCGGATCGGGTCAACCGTCACCAAGCGGACCACTGGCTTGCCCGGTTCGACCCATTCGCCCGCCTCGACGGCGACTTCCACGACCTGGCCGGTGACGGGCGCCGCGATGCCATGTTTGTCCAAGCGAGCTTGGACAATTTTGGCTGCGGCTTGCTTTTCGTTGGCCTTAGCGCGAGCAACCGCTAAATCGTGATCCGCTTGTTCGATTGCCAATTCAGACTGATCGACCACCAACTGCAATTTGGCAATTTCGGTTTCACTGATTGCACCGGCAAAGCCACGGTTTGCATCGATGCTCTGTTCGAGCTCGCGAATTCGGACTTCTAAAGTTCGTTTGGCATAGCGAGTGTCGACGTCGTTTGATGCTTCGAGTCGCGCGGCTTCGTAAGAGGCTTGTGCTGCTTCGTATTCTGTTCGAACTTGTTCGTTGTCCAACTGGACCATGCGTTGACCGACCGACACGATGTCACCTTCGGCCACTAACACTTCCGCGACAACGCCAGCAATCGGCGCGGCAATGAACGTGTTTTGAATCAGTGACAACTGAGCGTCGGCAATCATGATTGTTTCCGCTGGTGCGGCGGATGATTGGGCGCGTGCTGATCCAACATTCCCTACAAACAGCGAAATTGCCGCCAAGCACGATGCGGTAGTCCAAGGTGGTGGGAATCGAAAACTCATAAATCAGACTTTGGCGGCAAGCGTATGGAATGAAGGTGTGGTTGCCAATAGACTAAAGCCACACCCGTTTGGAAAGATAGATTTTGAGTGTCAAGATCAATTAGGCCATCCAGAGCGACGCGAAGTACCGCCTGCACTCTGTGACTAAGGTTCAAGGAGTCATAGCAATGGAACAAACTCAATCGCTGGTTTTGGTCATCACAACCGTAGAAACAGCCAGTGATGCGGGCGTTCTTTCCCGCGCCTTGGTCGGCTTGTCCTTGGCTGCGTGTGTCCAGATTGATGGACCGATCACCAGCCACTATCGCTGGGCGGGCGAAGTTCAGCAGTCGTCCGAGTTTCGTTTGATGATCAAGTCGTCGTTGTCGGCTTGGCCGGAACTGCGAGACCAAATCGCCAAACTGCATCCCTATGACGAACCCGAAATCATCATGACATTCATCGATGATTCGAGTGAGGGTTATCGAAACTGGGTCATTGATCAGACGACGTAGCCAGGTCGAAGACGGTATCCCAAAGCGGCGGGCCGATCGCAATCACACCGATGACGGCCGCTGCGATCGCCGCCACCAGGACTGCTGCTGCGGCCGCATCGAGTGCACGTCCGATTTGAACGTCGTGGCTTGGATGGACGACGCGGACCATTTCTTCGATCGCGGTGTTGAGCAGTTCGGAGGATAACACCATGGCGATTGCAACGACAATTGACACCCATCGCCACGGTTCTAGTTCTAGCCAATATCCGATTCCCATCGCTGCCAACGCGACCGGAAGATGAACCCAGAAACTGTTCTGAGTTTTGACTGCGTGGATGAGTCCAGTGACCGCAAAAGCAAACTTTTGGTAACAGCGAATCGTACTCGAAGGCTTGGTCATTCGAGTCCCTCGACGCCCGGAGGCGGAATCAATTGACCGCCCAAACGCCCCAGTTTTGGTCGAGGCCAGAATCGCGGTTCGATCGCAAACCGGAATCCGACGTTGTCACGGCCGGCGTCAACATTCACGCCTAATCTCAACAGCATCGATTCGCCAATCCGAGTCACGCCAAGTGACTGACCCACGTTTCCTGTGGGGCCAAAGTCGTAGGTGGTGCCAGCCGACGCGATCCATTTTTCGTTTAATCGATAGTCCAGCGTGCTACGCAGGACCGTACTGCTGATCGGTCCTTCGATCGACAGCAGTCCGACGTAAATGTCACCAACGCCGGGGCGACTGGTGCGAACACCCCCGCTGATGGATCGCAGTCCCTCATCAAAAAAGTCAAAGTACCCATCGCTCAACAAGGTCACTCGATCACCGACGTGGTAACGCATGTCGTACAGTGTTGGTCCGATCGTTTGCCCAAAGTTGTCTCGATCCGCATCCGGGAAGATCATGGTGTCGACATCAAACTGGAACAGATCCACGATGCGTTCGGCACCCGGTAGACCTCGTTTGGTTTGCCATCGTTGATGCAGTCCGAAGCGAAGTTGTTGTAAGTCGTCGGCAACAACATCGCTGGGACTTGCGATCAAGCCTTGAAAGCCTTGTCGAAACGCGTAGTTGCGAGGATCGAATTGGTCGGGCAGGATGCCGCCGTAGGTGTCTTGAATGAACCGACGTCGGAACTGCTCTTGCGCGTTGTCGTCGAGTGGATCGTAATACGGAACTTCATCAAGGTTTGTGTCGCTGTCGGCGTACAAGTACTCGGCCGTCCATTCCAGTTTGTGGGCCAAGCCACGAACATTCAGCAGGCTACTTTGCACCGATGGGTCCACATTCCACATCGGCAAGCTAAAACGAATGCCGGCTTGTCCGACCAGCCGAGTCAATGAATCGCCATCGACTGCCTCGCCATAATGGGTTGCTTCGCCCATCAGATTGGGCACGATCTTGACTGGACCCAACTGAACCGGCAGAGCGATTCCCTGACGAGTAGTCGCGACGACGCCTTGCGATTGGGTCTCGCCGGGGATAGCCGAATACTGCGCCGCTTCGGCTGCGTCGGTCGGCAAGTCGGCAACGTTCAGTCGCGAATAGCTGACGGCGTTGTGAGCCGAATAGGTAAGCCGATCGCCTAGCAGCGAGCCGCCAAGCAGGTAATGATCTAGCTTCGGAAGGTCTTCGGTTTCGGTATAGAAATCATTGACTTGCGCGTTGGCAGACAGGTCGATCAAGTTGTTGTAATAGTACTTTCGAAACCGCAATGCGGTGCGGTGATCGAGGTCTTGGTCCCATTCGTTCTCGAGATACTGTTCCAAGAAGTTTCGATCGCTGAGGTATCCCAGTTCGGCGATGAATTCATAGTCGTTTGGCAAGTAGTGACGATGTCTCAGCAAAGCTCGGCCGCGCGTGGTGCTTTCGGGCGTTAGATTTCGTCGGTCACTTCCCAGATTGTCGAGGCCAGTGTCGTAAATTCCCCACGCGTCAAACATCCCTTTGGCTGGTCCGGCAACGCCCATCAGTCCAGGCAGCGTGTAGTCGAGCGACGTCCCGATTGCTGGCCCGCGGTCGCTTAAGTAGTCCGTCGATAATTCCCATTCCACACCTTTCGGCACATTGTCGATGCCGAACAATTGGAAGAGGTCAAAGTCTAATTCGACTCGTGTCCCAAAGTTGCTGTCGTTTCCAACGCTTGCACCGGTGATGTAGTAGCCCGGTTGATCAAGACTTGCCGAGAAAGTTGGCCAGTACAAAACGGGAACGCCCGCGACGTAGACAAAATTGTTGTTGCTTTCGATCGTCGGATCGCGAACGGTGCGTTGGATGCCTGTAGCGGGGTCGACCTCCAAACGCTGGCGATCGGTCAATTTCAACTCTTCGCTCTGGATCCAATAACGCGGCACACCGATTCGGCTAGTCGTGACCGCCGCATCGAAGGCGCGGAAGTTTCCACGATTAATCTGTTGCAACACTTTCGACTTTAAGCGGACCACGCCTTGGTAGTTCGGCACCGTCGTGATGGCTTCGGCATCTAGGATCATGCCAACTTCGCGAGCGGCATTGAAGTACATCGATTCGGCATAGATGATTCGTTCGCCTTGGCGGAAAACAATGTCGCCTTCCAGATACATTTCGCCTTCGGAATCCGAGATGTTCGACATTCCGTTCAGCAGGTTTGGCACGTACGGGAACCAACCGACGATCCGATCGGCCGACAGTGAAATCGTACCCAGCTCCATGAACTCGCCGTTGGGCAATCGAGCCGACACGTCGCGAATCAAGACGGTGACGCCGCCACGGAAAACAAATGCACTCTCGTTCGATTCAGGGCGGTTGATGGTTTCAAAGTCCGGTGGCGTCGAAGCGCCTCGCGCAAGGATCTGCATACTGCGGGTGCCGCCACCGACGATGAATTGCATCCCCTTGGTGGTTGCACCGTCCGAGAATGTGATCGGTTCCGATCCAGCCTGCGGTGGCGGTATCAGCGAATCGGTAAACTGGGCCTGTTGGATGGTGGTTGCAACGTTACCGGACGCCCCGCCGTCCGCTTGGGCAACGTCACTGCTTGTCTGATTTGGCAAGTACTGCAGCAAGGAAGGCGGTCGGTTCGGTTTGCCACGGTAAACGGGAGCTTGGATTTGCGGGTCGATCAGCGTTCGGATCGACAGTGAGATCGGATCGTTCGATTTGCCTTCAGGCAGGATCGCACCACCGAGTACCAAGCGACAATTCACGTTTCCAGCGTTGCCGTCAGTCACCAGCAAGATCGACTCGGCTGCGATCCGTCGTCCATCGTGTTGCAGTAAGCAGTCACCTTCGAGCAACGATGCGTCGGCGTCGCCAATTTGCCAACGATAGATTGTATTGCCACTGACCTGGACTGGATCAGGACTGATCAATGGTGAAGTCGGCGCAGTTGCCGGTTCTTCGAAACTGGCAATCGCAACGGACGGATCTTCAGCCGATATCGTCGATCGGCCCAGCTGGATGGCTAGCAGAACAGGAAATATCAGCGCAGCCGCAATCACAGACGATGACGGGTCGCGCCAAAATCTGTAAATGAGCGTTTCAGTCGTGGCTTCCTTGCCGACCAAAAGTGTCGATTCCTTAAGATTCTTCGTGCCGATCAACGGACCGGTGACGGGCGGAGTGTACGAATTAAAAACGCCTGATCACAACTCCGAAAAACACCGGTTTCGCGTGGTATAGGTTGTTTGCGTAAAGCACGGGGGCGTGAAACGCGGCCAGGATCGTGAAACTTTCAATTTGTTTTCAGTGACGCGCCGATTCGGATGCCAGCAGCCGAAACACGTCGTCCAAATCAGACCGGATCAGGTTGGCCCAAATGTCGTATCCCTGGTCGCTTAGGTGCAGATTGTCGTCGGCAAATAATTCAGTCCGTGGTTGGCCGGCCGAATCTAGGAAGTGCTCGGCGGTGTCGATGCAGTAGACCTTAGGTGTCGACAAGGCGATCTCTCTTAGTTGGGCGTTCAGTTCTCGAATCTCTGGCCACTGTTTCCATCGTTTCATCGTTGGCGTGACTTCGATGATCATGACGGGAGCATCGGGTTGATGGCGACGCGAGACATCGATGATATGCCGGACCCACCGGTCCACCTGTTCGACGCTGTGGTCGTCGTCGCTGCCCGCGATGTCGTTGCCCACAAACACCACCATGGCACGATAGTGATGCGGTTGGATTAGGCGATCGGCAAAGACCGCCAAGTCGCTGTATTTGGCACCACCATAGCCCCGGCGGATGACTCGGTAGGGCGACATGTCGACGTCGATTTGGGACCACCGCCGAACGCTGCTGCTGCCAACCATCAGGATCTCGTCTGGACTGTGCGACTCTGACAAGTCGAGGGCTTCGAGTTCTTGAATTGCTTTCTCCCATTTGTCGATCGCTTTGTCGCGGATCTCTGATTCCACCTGGAACGGTGCGGGTGCGACGATCTCTTGAGCAATCGCTGGCAAGGAAAACAACACGCTTGCAACGATGAATCCGACTCGCAATCTCATGCTTTTCTGCTCCGAGGAGGCTTTCGATCGCGTCGCGAACCATCGCGACAACTGTTAAAGACTATGATTGCGATCGTAGCGGGAACAAGTCTTTCGGTTGTTTTCGCCATGACTTCGACTTGCCAAAAATTTGAAGAAAACTGCCGTGCGAATCATCTTTGCCTGTCTGATCTGCTTTTTGATCCCTATCGCCTTCACGTTTGCCCAGGATGCCGCGCCAGCGACGTCGACAGCCGTCGATGCAAAGTTGCGCGAAGTGATGGACGAAGTATGGGATTTCGAATTGAACGAAAACCCAATGCTGGCCACAAATTCAGGTGACCCTCGTGGCCAAGATCGGTTGGCCGATGACAGCATCGATTCGATCAATCGACGCAATGTTGCAAGGAAAGATTTTCTGAAGCGATTGACGGAAATTGAGCCTGCCTCGTTGACCGAGTTTAGCCGCATCGACCAAGAACTGCTGCGACTACGACTGGAGGGGCAAATCGCCGACCATCGTTTTCAAACGCATTTGATGTCGATCAACAATCGCGAAGGTTTTCACGTCGGGTTTCCTGAGCTACCCCACGAAATGAATCCTAAGACGCCGGCCGACTACAAGAACTACATCGCCCGACTTCGTGACTTTAGCCGTTATGCGGATCAGCAAATTGCGTTGCTGCGGATGGGGATCGAAGCCGGTCTGACCCAACCGTCCATCGTGATGCGAGACTCGGTTGATCAAGCGATGTCACACGTCGTGGATGATCCGAACGAATCCTTGTTGATGACGAATCTATCGACCGATAGCCAAACGACGCTCGGGCGAGAGGTTTGGGAACCCATCGCGGATCAGATTCGCGACGCGATCAAAACAAGCGTGATTCCTGGGTATCAACGATTTGCGGATTTCTTGAAAGACGAATATGTGCCGGCTTGTCGCGGATCGTTGGGAGCATCGGCATTGCCGCACGGCAGCGAGTTTTATCGGGATCGGATTCTCCGGTTCACCACCTTGGAACTGACACCCGAGGAGTTGCATCAGACGGGGATCAGCGAGAACGCAAGGATCCGTGGCGAGATGGAAGCGATCGTCAAAGCCGAGAAATTTGATGGCGATCTCGAGGCGTTCGTTCAGTATCTGCGCACCGATCCAAAGTTTTATGCGAAGACACCCGAGGAGTTGTTGAAGGAAGTCGCGATGATCTTGAAGACGGTTGATGGCCGCCTGCCAGAGCTGTTTGGTCGCTTGCCACGGATTCCCTACGGCATCCGCGAAATCCCTGCTTACATCGCGCCGCAAACCACAGCGGCCTATTACTGGCCGCCGTCGACCGACGGAAAACGTGCCGGGTATTACTACGTTAACACGTACAATTTGTCGTCGCGTCCGCTATTTGAATTGGAATCGTTGTCGATGCATGAAGCGGTTCCAGGTCACCACCTGCAACTGGCGCTGCAAGCAGAACTGACGGACTTGCATCCGATCAGCCGCGAGAGCAACTTCACTGCCTTTATCGAAGGTTGGGCGTTGTACAGCGAGCGACTTGGCAAGGAAATCGGCTTTTATCAAGATCCGTACCAAGACTTTGGACGCTTAAGTATGGAGGCATGGCGGGCCAGTCGGTTGGTCGTCGACACGGGGATCCACGCGATGGGATGGTCACGTGAACGAGCGATCGAGTACATGAAAGCAAATACGGCGTTGAGCGAGCATAATATTGTCGCGGAAGTCGATCGCTACATCGGCTGGCCGGGTCAAGCACTGGCCTACAAGACGGGCGAGTTGGCGATCTCGCGATTGCGCCGTTCAGCCGAAGCCCAGTTGGGCGAACGGTTCGACGTTCGCGCGTTTCATGATCGAGTGCTCGAGGCCGGATCGATCCCGTTGCCGTTGTTGGAAACACGTGTTAACGATTGGATTGCAGACCAAAAATAGAACAGCACGGCAGAGTTCCCTCTGCCACCTTGTTGCGGTGCTGCCATGCATCGGCTTTCGCCTTAGCGTTTCGCCTTGACTCGCTTAGTTTTTGGTTTGGGCTTGCTATTCGGGTCGGTGTATGGGGCGTGTTCAAAAATCGGATCGTCGCTGACTCGGGGGTCACCGGTTGATTGCAGATAGTTCATCAGCCGATGATCGAGTCCTAGGACGACGTCAGCTAGTTTTCGATCTTCGGCCAAGTTTGTCATGCAGTGTGGGTCAGCTTTGATGTCGTAAAGCTCTCGGTTCGGCCGAAGGCTGAACGCGTACTCGAACGACTGGGGATCTTGTTCTTTGTGCAACACGATCCATGCCTTTGTCGGGCTGGCGTCCATGTCGCCAAAGGCGGCGAACGTGTTTTCGCGTAGGAGTGTTTCATCGGGCAAGCTGCCCGGCGCGCCAAAACCAGGGCCGGTTCCCATCGGCCAGCGATCCGGCTTGTAGTTGATGATGTACAAGTACTGGTCCGTTCGGATCGCACGTTGAGGGTACGGCATGTTGTCCGTGCGCGCCGCTGCGACGTGACGTTCACGACCGGTGAATACCACATCGCGATCAGGGTCAACTTGCCCCGACTTTTCGCTCTGCAGAATTGGCATCAGCGATCGGGCGATCATCGTTTTCGGAGCGGCAACTTCCGCGGCTTCCAAAAACGTTGGCGCCAAATCGGGAAGCGACACAAAGTCGTCCACCACTCGGCCGTGATTCTTGATACCAGCGGGCCAACGGATCGCTAGGGGAACTTGGGTTCCGAGATCGTACAGATTGCATTTTCCGCGTGACACGCCCGGGATACCATGGTCGCCGCTGACTACCAAAATGGTGTTGTCGTAAGCACCGATGCGTTTGAGTTCTTCGATCAAGACACCCAAGCCTGCATCAAAGGCTTGCACTTCACCAAGGTAGTCAGCAAAGTCTTCGCGAACGGTTTCGACGTCGGGCAAGTAGGCTGGCAACTTGCCTTTCAAATCATCGGGGTCGATGTTCCATAGTTCTTTGCCACTGCCGGCAACCCATTTACGGTGCGTGTTGGTTGGTCCGAACCAATAACAAAATGGTGAGTCGCCATCTAGTTTGGCGTCATCATCGGAATCCAAAAACGAACGCACATTCTTGCGTACCTCGTCGAGTAGCTGTTTCTTGCCCGCTTCGTGATCGGAGTTTTTCATCGCGTTCTGAGAAAACCCATTGAATGCGCGACCGTGCGAATTGAATGCTGTCTTAGCGCCGCCATGCGGTGCATCGGCGGGCGACCCGGGGCTCCATACCTTGTAGGTGTGACCGATTCGGTAACCTTTTTCTTGCAACAGCAGCGGATAGGCGGGAATCGAAAAATCCCAGATCGCACCCTGCAGAATCGATGCTCGTTCGCATCGCCAAAATGGTTGCCCGGATAACAACGAACTGCGGCATGGCGTGCATGATGGAGCACTGACGAATGCGCGATTGAACAGGACGCCTTCGTTGGCGACGGAATCAAAGTTGGGTGTCGAAACGACTTCGTGAATGCTGTCCGGTTCCATTGATGCGTAAACGCTAGCGTACTTGCCCCAATCGTCGGCAAACGCCATCACGATGTTGGGTTTGTCGGCGGCAATCAGGTTCGAACCCGAAGTGACGGCGCAATAAACCGCGACCACGGCCAGGGTCAGTTGGCGAATCGTTTCTGTATTCATTGTGATGGATTTGTTGAGAGAGGCGGCAGGGACGCTGTTTACGATAACGGTTGGGCGGTTGCGTCGCCGTACCCCGGCCTGCGAAAATGGGAATTCGAATCACCGAAACACGGAAGCAATCAAATGAGTGACGAAACAGGCGAAGATAAGAAGACTGCGGGGCCTTTGTCGGCAGGTGCGCGGCGAGTGCTGGGCGTGCTGATCGAGAAAGCCAAGACGACACCGGACAATTATCCGTTGACGTTGGCGTCGTTGATCAGCGGCTGCAACCAAAAATCCAACCGCGATCCCAAGATGGACATGGATGACGAAGATGCACTGTTGGCGCTCGATGAATTGAAAGCCGCTGGCGCCGCACGCGAAGTTCAAGGCAGCGGTCGTGCGGTCAAGTACCGTCACGTGGGCTACGAATGGTTGGACGTCGACGGGCCTGGGTCAGCGGTGATGACGGAGTTGTTGTTGCGTGGCGCCCAGACGCTTGGTGAATTGCGCACGCGAGCTTCGCGGATGCACCCGTTTAGTGATCTGTCCGTCATTCAAACGACGGTCGACGACCTGATCGAGAAAGGATTGGTCGAAGCGATCACGCCAGCGGGACGCGGTCAGATGTTCGCGCACAAACTGTACACACCGCAAGACCGCCAGTACTTGGTCGCTCGCATTGAAAAGCATGCGGCGGCCGAGCAATCAACCGCCACGCTAGCACGCGAGCCGAAATCATCGGGTAATCCCGTCGATGCACTCTTGGCTCGACTTGAAACGGTTAGCGAACGGATCGATGCACTTGAAAAACGAATCGCCGAGCTCGAAAGCTAAGCCGCTCGAACCGCGCGAGCGGCTCGGTTCGCTACCACTGGCAAAGTGAATCAATGTAGTCGGCACTGCCGTCTCGCTTCCACGGATCGAGTTGGGCTTGCGCCTTGAGCTGTTGCCCACGTCGCATTGCCGTCACAAAGAATCGCGTATCGATTTCGGGAAGTGCCGTCATGTCGCCCCAAAGTTTTTCGAACTGCGCGACGGGATAGACGTCTTCTTGAGCGTGCCCCCAACGTTTCTTGACGTCTTTGAGCGTCACGTACGTCGGAAGTCTCATTCCCATCTTACGAACGGCAGCGTCGACTTTTGCCTCGTTAGCCAAGTCTTCGCGAGTCAATTCGAACGACGACAACAGTCTGTCGATTTCAATCCACGTTGTCATCGAGTTGTAGTACGTCAGCGCGAACTCGGTCTTTTCATTCGGCATCGCAAGGCCTTCGACCAATCGAGGCCGGCCGCCGACCAAGGCGAGTCCACCACCGCGATCTTCCAGTCGGCGGCCAATCACTTCGAACGACAGTGTTTGTTTGCCGTCGATGTGCAATCCTAGTAATCCTGGATCAACGCTCGCACCGAGCGTGTCGATGTTGTGAAGAAGCAGGTACTTCAGTTCACTTTGGTCGGCCAGCATTTGTCGCAGGACACCGCTGCGAAGCAGGTTTGGAACTTCGTACCAGTGCCCGACCGGATGGATACATTGGCTTGGGACATTGTCGGTATAGTCATTGCATTGACCCGCCGACGTCGCCCAACCCACAAGTGCTTGCCGGACGCTTTCGCGAACCTTCTGTTGCTGTTCGTCCAGGACCTGCTGCGCGGTTTCTTCCCACAGAAAGCGTAAATCGCGAACTGTCGGAATCATTCGCAAACCCACACTGCGACCGGTTGAAACGTGAACTTCCTTGGGATCAAAACCAAAGTAGTTTTGTCGGGCCAAGTGATCGCGAATCGGTTCGTCGGTCAGATGGCTGGTCGTGAAGACGTGCGGGATTTTTCCGCCATAGGTGGATCGAGTTTTACGGTTCTTTGCTAAGTGAACTTCCAAAAACGTGCGGTGGCGACCGGCAAATCGATTGAACGGGTGTAGTGCTTTACAAACGCCCGCACCCTCGGTCCAGCGACTACCCACGCCTGCGGCTAGTGTGACGACGGCGACTTGCCCATCGCGAATGGCTCGGGCGCCCAAGTCGACGTACTTTTTGTCGATGCCTTCGCGAACATCGGTGACGTGCTGAGGCCCGACGTCGCGGATGGTGGTATTGGACGCCAGTCGGTTTTGCGACAAGCCGATTCGGCCGCTGCGTAGGTCTTCACGAATTTGTTCGTGTTGTTGGCGATCGAAACCCGATGCGGCTAGGACTTGGTTCAGCGACTGAGCCTTGATGTCGTCTGTGCTGCTTTGCGGCAAGACACTGCCGAGCAGCAGTCGTGCGGTTTCGGAATCGGCTGAATCTTGGCACCGCCGGCTGATTTGCTGCAGCTCGATGCGGCGTCCCATCGGCAGGTCTCGCATCGGCGTGCGCAGCAATTGCGGCAACACCAGCGAGTAGTATCGATCCGGCATGACCGCTTGATCGCCGGTCATCAAGTCGGCGAACGAGCCATTGTCGTTGATCGAAAAATCGTAGACCACCGGATCCATTGCAAACGGCAATGATGTTTGCATCTCGCGTTTGGTATCGACCATCGCGACGGACAACCAATCTTGGGCTTCGCTTTTGATCGCGGGATCAAAGATGAATCCCATCCCACCGCCGGCCATCCCGCCGAGCATCCAGAAGCCCCAGAACTTGTCGCCGTATCGATCGCGACACTGCTCGATTAACGAATCCGTAAACCGGTTTGTGGCCCAAGGAATGATGGTCTGCAGCGGACCTTCGAAGTTGCGAGTGGTGACTTCGCCAATGCGTTTGACATCGCCCGTGCGGATCGCGTCAGTGACTTCGTCCAGGATCTTCATCGCTTCGCCGCGACCGACCCACTCGTGCTCGCTGCGCAGCAAATAGTGCTCAGTCACCATCTCTAAAATCGGACCAACGTTTTGGGCCATCCCACCGTGGACTAGCACTAAGCTGTCTTGGATTTTTTGACGTGTTTCCGGCGACGCTTCATCGTCGCCCATCACGTGATGGACCGGCATCAACCGGCCACGGCTGATACCGAATTCCGGATCGCCTTCGCCAGCGGTCGTGCCGCAGATCAGCTTGATGCCTGGCCAAACGCCGCCTGAATCCTGCCATCCGCCGCCGCTGCCGCCGATCCATTCGCCCAAAATTGCACGGGCGGCGACGAGTCGGCGATCGGCTTCGGTCAATTTGCCAGTTAACGACTGAATCTGGCCCGTCGCTCGCATTAAAATCGAAATCAACGAACCGAGCAGATTTGTTGATACTGCTAAACGCGATCCCTTGGGGATGTCGTTGATCTTGCTGACCAGTTCGATACCGCGACCGGGACCGACAATACGCGCCAGCAATTCAGGGATCGTTTGACGACAACCTTCGAGGCCCGGCGGAACGACGCCTGACGCGATGACGGCGGCTTTGAGTAGTCCCAGATAGTCGCGAGCAAAGTCGAACATTTCAGAAATGGATTCGACTTCGGTTGACGCGCCTAAATCGACACTCGTCAAACGAATCACGGGGCGATCAATGACTCGCAGGTACGTTTCAATCGGTGGTTTAGGATGATCGTCGCGACCGCGAACGGCCAAGTCGACCGATACGTTCAGAACGCGGGCCCCTTCGGGAAAGTCCATTCCCAGAAAGAAAATGTCGCTCCACGCCGAATGCGAAAAGTCCATTCGCACCGCGGTCGTTTCTCGCATCAACGGCGATGTTCCCGTTGCCGGATCAATTGCTGTTAGTTCCGGACGGATCCGCAGCGGGTGATCGGCTGGGTGTCCCAAGCGAAACATCCACTGGTTGCCGCGGACACTTCGGACACTGCGGCGGACTTGATCAGCAAGCGTTTGGAAACCAAGTTGGTGATAAGCTTGCGCAAGCGAACTGGCAATCGCATCGCTAGGGCCTTCGACCGCTTGGACTTCCAAGAACGTGTCAATCGCTTCGATGAATCGACGTGACAACAGATGGTCATAGCCGCCGTACGGAATCACACCCGTTTGCTTGGGCGACAACCGAGTCGGCAAGTGGTATCGATAGATCGCCGCCAAGAAGAACAACGCTCGCACACGATGATAGAGGTTCTTTTCGACTCGGCGAAACTGATCGAGTGCGTTGACGTGAGCGAGCAAATCGTCCAACGACGCTCCATCGCATACGGATTCGAGCGATCGGTTGCGAACGTTGTCGTCATCCGACAGGATGATTTCGATTAGCGGGTTCGATTGAGCAGGCGAAATCATGATGCCGACTGGGCCTCCAACCGGTGCGACAACAAATCCACCATTTCGGCCAGGATCTGTTCTTTGTCGATGCCGGAAAGTCCGATCGCTAATTGAGCTTTCAACAATCCGTATTTGATACCCAAGTTATATCGAGAACCATGAATTTCGTAGGCCAAGTATCGTCCACGCGACGGCAGCAAATCGGCCGCATCGGAAAGAGTTGGCTTCTTATCGAACGAACCTGATTGTTTGAAATCAGCGATCAAGCGATCGATCAGCGGCATCACTTCGCTGGTCAGCACGTGCATGCCGAAAAAGCCGAGGTAGTGGCCGACGCGAAGACCGGGCGTCACTAATTCTTGTTCAGCAAACGTTGGCGTTGGTTTTTCTACGACTCGTTCAATCTCGTAAAGTCGTTCGCGCCGCGGCACGTTCGGTCCGCTGACGATTCCAAAGTACGGCAAGTTGTTCTCGCGTGTCGACTGGACCGCAGAAACCGAGCAATCAAACTCGCCGGCGATTTCCACCAACTGTTTCGCGCAGGGGGTCAGGTTTCCGCTGACGTACAAGTGGTCACCGACCAAGTGCAAGAAAGGTTCGTCACCGACGAAGTCTTTGGCTCGCAGAATCGCGTCGGCATAACCGAGTGGTTCGGGCTGCTCGACAAATTTTACGCTTCCCAAATGCGACCCGGCGGCAGACTGGTAGGCAGCGTGATCGCCCGGTTTGATGACCAAGCAGATTTCTTCGACGCCGGCTGCGACGGTCTCTTCGATGATCAGTTGAAGCGCCGTTTTTTCTTCGCCGTGGGCGTCTACCAATTGCTGAAGTGGCAGTCGATTCTGGTTCGGAGCGGCGGCCGTGATGACGGCTTTAAGGACCTGCATTTCATTCACTATCGGGCGAGAAGTGTGGGCGAGCCAATCGCTCGTCCTATAATGTCGCCTAGCATAGTTTATGAAACCCCGTTCGCACGGCGGTGGCTCAAATCTGTCCACCACTGGGCGAAACTATACGCAAATGCCGTTTTAATCGCCAAAACCGCAACATTCCGACCCAGGCAACGGCGGCCACCATCGCCAACGAACTAGCTTCGGGGACGCTGACGACGGTTAACGTGCCCGTCAGGGTGGTTGGAAAGATGGTGTTCGGAATCGATAGCACCTGAGGGCCAAGCACAAATCCGAAGTCAGAATCCGCAGCAAGGTTGATCGCGTATTGGCCAGATGCCAGCAAGTTTGTGTCGATGGTCGTCTGAACCAGAAAAAGCGATGTGTTGCTCGTGATTGGGACTACGGTTACACCGCCCGGGGCCGTCGGACGGGTCAATTGTACGTCCAGTGATTGGGGATCGTCGAGTGCGACAATCGGGGTGTTGGGAAAGTCCGATGAAACGACAACGGAGCTAGCGTCTGCGTGCGTCACGTTTGTGTCTCCCGAAATTCCAAAATTGAATTTTCCCGTACCAACGCCTAGAGTCTGTAACCTCATTTCCGATTGCGATGCGGTCAAATAAATATCCAGCGTCAGGGACTCACCCGCGACCACCGTAAAGTTCGTTAAATCTACGTTGGTTCCTTGGCCGAATTGGAAAAGAAAGTCGGCTCTCGATTCGCTTGCTGATGACCACAGCAAAGGTAACGCGATGGCGATGATGGATAGATGGTGTTTATTCATAGAACTTGTCAGTAGCCAGTGTTATCGCGACTTTCCGTAGGTTGATCGGAATCGAATGTATTCGGCAACGCCAATCAATCCGTCGAGGTCGTATGAAAACCCGGCGTTGTATCCATTTTGACCTGGCGATTTTGCGTAGCTGTTCCTGAATTGGATAAAGTCGGTCACGCCAACGATTCCATCTCCATCGACGTCGCCATAGAGCGAGTAAAAACGATCAAGAGGATTGTCGCCCAGTGAATAGTTACCGCCGGACGATCCGTTTCCATCGCCATCTAGCATCGCGACGGTGTTTCGTTTGGTAACGAGGCTTGAATCAATCGTGATGCGATAGTCACCATTTTCCAGGCCACCGTATTGATTGACGGTCGTTGTTCCAGTGATCGCGCTAAGGAATGTCAACACGACACGTGTTCGCTGTGGGACACCTTGATCCAAGACGTCGACCGTGTTGACTTGCAACGGAACGCTTGACGTCGACTGGCCATCGGAGATTCGATCAACGGTAAACGCACTTGGGTCAACCGTGGCAAGCCCATCAAAGTCAACCTCGACTTGGCGAACAACCGAACGCGAGGTGTTGTCGGCACCAATGGTCACTGACTGCACACCAAGCGGCGACTGTCCGTCGGTGAAGTCGATGCGTGGCGATAGGGTCGACGAACCGTCGAATTCCGAGTCATCGCTGACCACCGTGACGGATAGTGTTTCGGATTGGTTGCCTTCGATCGAGTAATCTTCGATCGGTGTGATGGTCACGGGCTGAGGAGTGTCCCAGTTCTGGAATGTGAACGTTAGTGTGGATGGTGACGTTGTGACTTGAGTTGACGGGGCGATCGTAACCGTGACGTCGCTGGTGGGTGCGTGCGTCAGAACCGCAGTCACGTTCGATGCATTGCCTTCGGATCCCGACAAAACCGGGGTCGACCAAACGACGCCCGGCAAGGCGAATACAAGCGTGCCGTCGGTGCTGAAATCAGAAAGTGAACGAGTCACCGTCTGGTTGTTGTACGTGACTGTGATCTCATAGTCGCCGCGAAACACATCGGCCGCCACATTGCCGTCACCACGCGTGGTCCCACGCGTGTCGGTCCACCAGGATCCAAACACGAGGTCTTCGTAGACCTGGCCGTGCGGTCGGATCGAGAAATCAGCGTTGTACATTGCTCCGTCTGGACGCCAGTGCGCTTCGGACCAGAATCCCCAATGAATGAACTCGTCGATCGCCGATTTGCTGAATGCGATCGTCATGTAGTCACGCAAATAATCAGCTTGCAGTTGCCGGTCCTGGCTGGTGATGTCAAATTCGGTGATCGCGATCGGCAGATTGAACGTCGTGTGATAGGTGTCGATCAACGCACCAAAGACCGCGATGTCGGTCAAGTTTCCGTCGGTATAGTGGCTCTGTTCGCCAATCCGTTCGATCGCGTTTGCGGCAGTTAGTGTTTGCAACCACGAATCAAAGTTGGCACGGTGGGCAGCGTTGTTGCCGTTGTTGGCAAAGATGTCATAGTCGTTGAGGACTCGGTCGCCCGTCGGATCATATTGGCGAAACAAATTGAACCAATCCAAAACGACGCCTGCGCCCAACGCTTCAATGGCGTCGGTGTTGGTGAAGGGTTCGTTGACGACATCCCATTCGCCCGTGACGCTAGCGAAGGTTGTCGCGACGTCTTCAATGTGTGTCGCAATGGCTTGCCGCAAGTAGTTTTCGGCGTTGGCCGAATCACCAGCTGCAAGAGTTGTTTGGTATGTGTTCCAGACGGACGCGGGCAGGTTGTCAGCGCCTGGCCAAACTGCGTTGTGGCCTCGCAGATACAAGCCGCTATTCACAGCCCAGTTTGCGACTTCAATCGCGCGAGCCCGATTGGATTCGAGTTGCGGCCACTTCAAGCTGTTCTCGATCACCGCAGTATTAAACAGCCGAGTGATTTCGCTTTGATAGGTTTGGAAATCCGCGTTTACGGTATTGGGATCAAGTTGGCCGCCGAGGCTGTCAATTGCCGATCCAAACCGAAACGCGTGTGATGCTTGTTGGATCGAAACCACGGCTCCCTCGACGGGATTGCCCAACGCATCAATCACATGAACGGTCAGTTCAGATTGGCGGTTTGCTACGATGTCGTCGACTGCCGAATCTCGCCACGAATCTTCGGCATCTCGGCCAACGTAGCTGATCGACGGTGACATGCTTGGCAATTCGTTCAGGTTGGCCGTTGCTGATACGTTGGTCCAACGAAGATCGGCAACTTCCACGGTTTGGGGATCGAAACCCAAGTTCAGCATTGCCTGCAAACCTTCGATCGCGAAGTCTGCTGTAGCAGTTGCCATGATTGTGTATTTCTGCCAGGACGAGGTGGGCTGAATTAGCTGGCTACTAAGCGTGGCAAAGTCGGTGGTCGTTTGGATCACAGCGTTGATCCGCGGATTCGCGCCGGCAACACTGCGAGCATAGAAGTCAAATTCAAGGTTGTCACCTGATCCGACGGGTCCCGAATTTCGGCCGCCATATTGGAAACGCCACGGTTCGGCGCTCGGTGGATCTCCGCCCGTGGGCGTCGTCACCGTTTGGATCTGTTTGGCCGTTTCAAATGGTTGGTTGGTAACGGAAACCGATGTTGTTGATCCAAATCCACTGCCGCCGTTGACCAATTGCACGTTCGCCGGAGTGACGTCGCGTGGCGCTCCGTACGCGTACAAGTGAATGTCGGCGAACTGAATTGTCTGTGGTTTTGAACCCAGGATGAAACCAAAGGCCATCGGCGTCGTTGTGCTGTCATACGGCCGTGCGATCGTGAAAGGCACTTGGATTCGTGTCCATTGTGTCGGCACATCGATCGAGTGATCAAGGCTGTGGTCATAGGGCTGACCATCGGTTTCCGCGATAGCCGTGATCTTGCCTACGCCGCCGATCGAACGAACATAGAAATCAGCCAGCATGACGTCGCCGGTTTGAAAACCCTGCAGGTTCCCAAACCTCAGCTGCGAATCAAATTGGCTGCCGGTCACGGTCGGTATCGCGGCCTCAATCACATTGGTGAAGGGAGCGGTTGGTGTTATCGAAGTGAAGTTGCCGCCGAATTTCGCGTAGTTGGTTAGTGGAACCGCGGGGCTGACTACAAGTGTTCCGGTGGGCGGTTCGACGTCGTCACTGATGATCGCTTCGGCCCGACGCTCGCTGATGAATCCAACGTCATAGCCAGCGGAGTCGACGACTTCAAAGATGATCGATTCCGTTCCTTCGCTAAGTGAGTCTGACACCGGGTTGATCGAGACAGTTGCCGATGTCGCACCGGCGGGAATCGTGACTAAACCGGACGCGGTTCCGGCATAGTCAACGCCGGGTGTCGCATCCCCGCGCAGTGAATACGAAACCACGATCGGATCGTTGGTAGGTTGCCCCGTGCGGTGAACGACAAATTCGACTGGGGCGACTGCACCCTCGGACACTTGTCCGCCGCTCGCAAAAACTCGGACCGTCGGAAGTGGTGGCGATAAGAACTGGCCGTCGAGCACTTCAACGGTTTCGGAACCAGGCTGCGTCCAGCCCACAGCGATTGGGCCCGACGATTGACCGCTCTGATAAACCAGTTCGATCGCGTACGCCTGGCCAGCAACCAATTGCACCGGATCGGATTGTTGTTGCGGCGTCAGTGTCCACTGTTGGGCGGCAGAGGACGCTGGAAGCGACGCGATCAGTTGTTTTGCATCCGGCGATTCTGTGTTGCTAAGCCAAACTTGTGCGAGGCCATCGCCGGCAACAAAGAACTGGTAATCGCCCGTGACGGGAACGTGCAACAGAGCCGACGAGGATCCGATCGTTGCCGAAGTCGACGATGATGTGACTTGTAGCGAGGGTATTTGGCCAAGGTCATCGGGGTCGCTGGGATAGCCTGTCAACCAGTTCGATGCGGGCACAGCAGGATCGACATCCCAAACGCGATTTTGGATCGACCCGAGTTCCGTGGCGAACAACTGCGCCGGTGCAATGGGTTGTAATGGAAGCGAGGGGCTTGACCAATTCAGTGAGACGTTGGCATCGCCGCCGGTTTCGCGATACTCCAATTTGATTTCGTAACGTCGTCCTGAAATTAAATTCACCGTCGACGTTTCATTGGTCGTTGATGAATCCCAGTTGTCGATGACCGCGACGCCATTGATCCACAATCGTGCACCGCCATCGGCGGACAACGCAAACGCGTGAGGTTCGGTGAAGGAGGCTTCGACTTGGCCCGTCATGCGGACTGAAAACGCGTCGACGTTTAAACCCGCGACGGGCGCTGACGCCGCCCAGTCTTGAGTGATCGAAGATTCGACGTTAGTTGCAACGATTTGCTGTAGGTCGATGTCCGCGAAATACTGGGCCGTGATGCCGGACCCGGCGAACGAATCGATCGCTAGCAAGCGACGGTCTTCCAGTTTTTCTAACCGGATGCTGTGCCGCTTGATTGTGCTGCAGTGTTTTTTGACGCGTCGATGTCGCGATACGTTGGACAAGATCAAAACCTGTGCTGGATCAATGGGAGCGGCGCAAACGCGCGGCCCTACGAAGGCTCACGATTTTATCTAACCCTGGTTATTTCGCGAACGAAAGTCCGAGAATTTCTGTTGGGGGTGCATGCACCCCGTAAAACGTCTAGAAGACCGGTTCATTGGTCCTATAACTTTTTCAACGCTTTGACCACATCGTCAGCGGTGCTGCGACCGGCGTGATTATCACTGACCAACTTCCAGGCAACGTTGCCTTGACCGTTGATCACAAACGTCGCTGGATAGGCTGTTTCGCGAGGTGCATTCCAACGCAGGCCCCACTTGTCGACCATTTTCATATCCGGATCGCGGACCATCACGATCGGGCTGGGCAACGTCCGCGGTCCCATGAACTCGGCAGCATGATCTTCCAGCGATTCGGATGGGCCGGGGTACACCAAAACGATTCGAGATGCTCTTTCGCCGATTGCCTTGGCTCGGTTCGCCAGCGCTCC
This sequence comes from Rubripirellula reticaptiva, assembly GCF_007860175.1. Classification (NCBI taxonomy): domain Bacteria; kingdom Pseudomonadati; phylum Planctomycetota; class Planctomycetia; order Pirellulales; family Pirellulaceae; genus Rubripirellula; species Rubripirellula reticaptiva. The sequence goes on from NZ_SJPX01000001.1 coordinate 1,250,713, forward strand.
GACCTGTTTGCTGCACAGCGGGCACTGATAGCCAGGAAAGCCGCGCAGCACAACAACGACAACGGGCCCACTGTCGCATTGTTTGCTAAGCGAAAACATCTCGTCGCTGCCAACGACGGGCAGTTTGAAATCGGGCGCTGAATCGCCAACCGCTGGCGACGCTGGAGCCGTTTCTTTAGCAGCGCTGGTGCAGGTGGGGGCAACCAGAATCAAGAACGCGGCCAGTCGCAGTGCATTTGTCATGGGAGAGCCGTTTCAGTACAGAGTTATTGGTTTCGTTTTTCGCGTTGCCGACGACTGTATCGTTCTAGGATTTTGCGTTCGCCCGCCGTCAGACTTGATTCGCCTTGCTGGTGAATCTTGGCCAGAATCCGATCGGCGTCGTCGGCTTCCTGAGCAAGTTTCTTGTCCGGGTCGTGGAGTTTGATTTTCATCCGTCGAGATCGATCTCGCATCTTCGACGGCAGATCCATCAATGAATTCGGCGCCATCCATTTCAGATTCCATCGTTGATAGAAGTATGCCAAGGCAAATCCGGCGCCCGCCAAGTGGACCGTGAACGCGGTGTTGCCCGAGGAACCCATGCTAGACATCAATCCGATGGCACCGAGCACATCCATGGCGACAAACAAGACTGCCGCGATCCACGCTTTGACGGGAATGACCATCATCAAATAGATCTGTTGATGGGGGTAATAACAGGCAAACAGAATGACTGTCGCCACCACCGCTCCGCTGGCACCGATCGTCGATGCTTGAACACCGGTTGCCTGGAACATCACGATGTTGGTGACCGCCGCCACGATGCCGCCGAACACGATCGCAACCAAATAGAATCGCAGGAACTCCATTTGGCCGAGACGTTGCTCGATGATTCGGCCAAAGAAGAACAGCCCCATCATGTTGAACAGGACGTGAAAGATTTTTTGGTAATCGTGGACGAAACCATACGACAGCAACTGCCACCACATCCATGGCTTGTACAGCGTGTCGCTCTTGACGGACAACCAATCGGCGATCGGGCTGGATTTGACCATCGCCTCGCTGCCGTCGGAGAGCCGTATCGGCGTCGTGTTTTGAAACAGGACTTCGGCAAAGAACACTGCCACCGTCACGACGATCAAAATGATTGTCATGCTGCGAGGGTTCTCGATTCGATCCCATGCGGTTCGTTCGTCGCGTCCGTAGTCGCGGTCGTAAAGCCCCATCAAAATCCTGCGAATAAGAGAAGTCCAGCGAAAGGCAATGACCAGATGTTACCAGTGATCGGCCGGGGCTCGTAGGTCGGTCCGGGGCGACTGTACGTGAAGGCTGCTTTTCCGGCAGCTACGCCGCTTCTTTCACGCGGCTTCGCTACTTTTTTCACGCGGCTTCGCTACTATTTTCACGCGGCTTCGCTGGCCGGGGTTTTGGCTGAGATTTGCTTCTTCAGCGTTTCGACGGCTCGCCGCAATTGCGGGTCGATCATCGTGCTGGAGCTCATGGTTTTGGGGGCTTCAACGGACAAAGACTCCGTTGCCAGAGCCGGATAGGCGGATTCGGTCCATCGGCGAGCCACTTTCTTTAGGCTTTCTTCGTCCAATTCGACGACCATGGATTCATCCGGCGTTACTCCCCATTCGTCTTCGTCAGTGGCATCTTTGACGCGGTGGATGTTCTTGCCGCTGGGGCGATAGTACCGGGCCACGGTCAATCGCAGGGCGCTGCGTCCGAATTGCAGCGGCAGAATATTCTGGACCGTGCCTTTGCCATAGCTGCGAGTGCCGACGATGGTGGCGCGCCCGTTGTCCTGCATGCAGGCCGACACGATCTCGCTGGCACTGGCAGAATTGCCATCGATCAGAATCGCGAACGGAATCTTGGTGTCGACCAACGTTCCTGGTGTGGCGTCGAATTCTGATTCGATGACGCCGCCGCGAGTTCGCGTTGAAACGATGTTCCCCGAATTCAAAAACATGTCACTGATGTCGGCGGCCGTATGCAGAAGTCCGCCTCCGTTGCCGCGCAAGTCCAACACAATCGCGCGAAAGTTGTTGTCCAGTCCTTTTAATGCCGCCGCCATTTCGTCGGTCGATTTGTCGCCAAAGCTAGTCAAGCGAACATAGGCAATGGTGGGATCTTCACGGAGGCGATAAACCCATTGATCATCATCATTGCGATAATCGCCGACGACGGATTCAAGCTCGATGCGTGCCCGTTGAACCTGCAGCGTCGCTTCGACATATTCAACTGGTTCGTCAGGTTCCGCCGATTCCGTTTTTTCCAATGGCGCGATATTTTCATCTTCTACAGCGATTTTGGGTTTCGTGTTCGACTTGGTTGCTCGTTTGACGACTACCAATACCGAAGTCCCGATCGGGCCACGCAGCCGTGTGCTGACATCGGGCAGGGGCATCTTTGAAACGTCTTCACCATCGACTCGAATGATCAGATCGCCGGGACGAAAACCGGCTGCGAGCGCCGGTGATCCAACCAGCGGCGTTCGCACTCGCACAGGGCCGTTGTCTTCGGACGCTTCGACGAAAATCCCGATTCCCGCGAATTCTTGATTGATGCTGTCTTGGAACGATTCGTACGCCGCGCCGGGAATGTACTCGCTGTTTTCGTCCAGTGTTGACGTCATCCCGTTCATCGCAGCAAGCAAAAGCTGGTCGCTGTCGACCGGATCGACGTAGTAAGCATCAACCAAATTCATCGCTTCGCCAATGATCAATGCTGTCCGAGTGCGCCGGTGAGTGGCGTAGCAAAGCAGGCTGATCGCCGCGGCGATGATGATGATGTTCAGATTGCGTGGTGACATTGAAAGCCAAGTCGTCAAAGCGAGTGAGGTTCGAACGGCCGCATTTTACCCGCTCGATGCAACCTCACGTAGCCATGGGCTGGGAACCAGCCTGGCCAATGTTTGGGCTCTCCAGAACGGCTGAACTTAGGTGCCACCTAAAAAGGGTACCGGAATAAGGATTGCGTGCTGTTGAACCCAGGTCTGCAGCCCATCCCAGCTGGTGTACTGGGACACATAAACGAACACCAGGTACACCGCCACAACCGGAACCAGCAGGAACCGGGCGGTCCACTGTGAAGTTGTCGCCCATCGACCGGTGGGTTCGGGACGCGATCTTGCACGGCGAAGTGCCAGTCCTTCGGCGATTCTCGCCGGTAGGATGAAGGCGACAAAGACGAGACAGGGCAACCAAACGACTTCACGCGGAGTCGCTTCGATTTTTAACAGGTACAGCGGTATCGGAAGAATCACTAATCCGCAAACCATCGCGCCCAGCCATGCCCACGGTGCGCATCGAAAGTCACGGCGAATGCGACGAACTTCGAAAAGAGCCCGGATTCGATTTTCGGAGGCAAAGTTTGCTTGCAGCATCGGTAAGTACATCAGCGCGACACCAAGCATGATCAACGACACGAACCCAACCAGGCCAGCCAATCCGGTTTCGCCATTTCGAAACGCGGCAATGATGATCATTGCGGGAATCAGCCAGACGAGTGTTCCGGCCGCGCCGCGAAGACCCAACCAGAAATATCGTGGCAGTTCCAGCGAAACCGTAAATTCCCAAAGTCGGTCGGGCATCGAGGTCCATGTGGATAGTCGCCAAGCCTCGCGGAAAAAACGTTTCGGTTGCGGCCAAAGGTAGTGCCCGAGTCGTCCTCCACGGACCCACGCCCACAACAAATACCCCGTCGCGAATAGGGCTGCCGCGATTGCGCCGACTCGCAGCGCTGTGGCTTGGTCCGAACCGGGGTTGATCAGTGACGCGACCGATTCCCAGTGCGTCAACAATTGAGTCGGCAGTGCTGCGATGAACACCGCCGCTAGCGTCATTCCGATCTGGCCCGCCTGTCGCAGTTTGGGCAGCGAGTCTCGAAACTTCGCACCCGATGCCAGTTCGCCACTGACCGACAACAGGTACCCGAACGCGATCAGTTGAACGATCGGAATCGCGGTCAGTAGGGCTAGCAGCAGAATCAAGGACGCAATGCTGAAAGAACCCCGGACCGCCCAAACGACCCAGTTTTGCAATCGCCGCACTCGGCCTGGCCGGGGGAGCGTCGCGAAGACGGTGTGTACATCTGCATCGATGCTGTCCGCAACTGGATCGGTGACGATCAGTTCAGCGGAGATCAGCTCATCGGCAGTGGTGGCTTGGTTCACAAATAAGTATCCCAGTTTGTCGCGACGAGGATGGATTCGTCGCTTCTTGCTCGATCTTGGCGATCGGATTTGACGGTTGCGATGTTTTTTCTAAAGTAACCTGCTTCGGTGGCCGATGCTGAAATATAGATCTGTCTTGGGGGGATACTCGTACAGGCACCGCGAAACTTCGCGTCGTCGTTCCATGCGCCACTGCTACCCTCAGTCTCTATCAGTTCGCTTACTCGTGTCGTCTGTCTTGATTAGCCAATCGGGGTGCTTGGCCTTGAATGTGCCGAGCGAGCGACTACACGATCCGACTGACGCGGGCGGCATTCTAGGCGACTGGAAGAGCGATTCCATCGGCGGTTGCCACCATTTGGCTGGCGGCTATGGAACCGGAAGCGGCTTGCCGGCCGGATACGACGGCGAGTGCATCGATGGCGGTTCACTTGAGGTCGATCCGTTCGGGTCTGCATTCGGGTCCGACAGCACTGAACCGAAACCACCCGAAGTGCCGTGGCCTCGGTTTCATCCCGTTCCGACGCGGCCTGTTTTTGGTACGCCGGCGGCCGACGTTGGCTACTAAAACAGTCTGAAAATTCGTCTGTTCTTTTGCCACGCTTGGCATGTGGTCCCGCGGTTGGGCTCGTTTGGGGGATGCCGGTGTTAAGGTTGGTAAACCTTGCGGCGTGATCTCTCGCTGGTCAAGGTTCGCAGTCGAATGTTCCGATGCAAACATTCATACCGGTCATGCCGGTGGAAATGAAGGCGGATGGATTGTTAAGTCCGCCTGAATGTTTGCATCCGAATGATTCGGGTACGGGAACTAATGCGACTGAAAAATACAGCATCCCGCGCTGCGTCCTGTGTGATGATCGCCGCCGCTCTTGTCGGCACGCTCATCAACGCAGATTCGTCGGCCGGACAATCGCCATCGCGTCGAGTTTCCGACATACGTGAAACACCGACCGTCTTGGCCATTCGACGAGTCTCACCGGCCGTCGTCAATATTCATGGACAGAAAACAGTCCGTTCCACTGCCGCCGGTATGGCTGGTGCAGAGGGGCCTGATTCTTTCCGACAAGTCAACGGCATGGGAACCGGCGTGGTCATCGATCCACGCGGTTACGTGATCACGAATTATCACGTCGTTGAAGACGTCGATAACATTCAGGTCACGTTGTCCAACGGCCAAAACACGACCGCTGAACTCGTTTCAGCCCGCATTCGGAATGACCTGGCGTTGATCAAAGTCAACATCGATGAGCCGCTTCCGACGATTCCGCGAGGCACAAGTAGCGATCTGATGATTGGTGAGAGTGTGATCGCGATCGGCAATGCTTATGGATATGTTCATACCAGCACGCAAGGCATCATCAGTGCACTGCATCGCGATGTGCCGGTCAATGATACCCAAGAGTATCGTGATCTGATTCAGATCAGTGCTGGCATCAACCCTGGTAACTCCGGCGGACCGCTACTGAACATTGCTGGCGAGATGATTGGTGTGAATGTTGCGGTCCGAGTCGGTGCCCAACAAATCGCGTTCGCGATTCCAATCGACCAAGTGATCGAAGTCGTCACCGACATGATCGAACAGCACAATGAGTCTCGTTTGATGACCGGCATGCGAGCCAGCGGTGGGCCGCTCGATAATGATGGCGTCACCATCGCCAACGTATCCGCTAGCAGCCCCGCCGCCCGTGAAGGGTTGCAGGCTGGTGATCGTGTCGTCCGCATCGGATCGCAACCGATCAACAGTCGTTTGGACTTCGCATTGGCGATGATCGACTCGGCACCCGGAACTCCACTGCAGTTCGGTATCGAGCGATCTGGAAAAAGAATCGATTTGGCCGTCGTCGGCGAGTCAGCGGTTGCTGATTCACAATCGGTCGCAGACATGGCTTGGAACGTGCTCGGTATCCAAGCTAAGCCGGTCGCTGAGTCGACGATGCGCCGGTTGAACCAGCGGATGAAGACACCGTACCGCGGTGGCCTCTACATCACTCGCGTTCGTCCTGGGTCGGCTGCCGATCAACAGGGCATCGTCAGTGGTGACGTGTTGCTTGGGATTCACGGCTGGCAAACGTCAACGATGAAGGACTTGGCTGGCATCTTGGAACATCCCGACATGCAACGTGGTCCGCGAGCAAAATTCTATCTGGTTCGCAAAGAGCAGACGTTGTTCGGTCATCTGCAACTCGCCGCCCAACCGGCCCGAAGCTCACATCGCTAGAGTTGGTTCTTTTCGAGACAGTTTCTTACGAGTCAATCGCCAGTGTTCACGTCCCTGGGTGAACTTGATCTGCTTCCCGCAGCGATCGAGTTTGCCGACCCAGCGGGGACGAGATCACTGGCGATTTTTCTGGATTCAAGTGATCTCAATCACAGCTTCGATTCCGGGTTTCCCATAGACGGCTGATCCGGTTCGCACCGTCAAGTTCTCGGCCATCTGCACGACGCCTTCGTGATGTGTGTGACCACACAGTACGCTAATACTGACGCTCGGGTGCGACTGGTTGTACTGTAGCAGAACCTGGCCCAAGGCGCCGCATACAAACGAGGGAGCCCAGTTGTCGTCTGCGATTCGGCCCTCGTACCAGCATGCTTCGCGAAATGGCGGCAAGTGGGTCAGTACCGTAATCTGCCGAGCCGTTGCCGGCAGTATCGCCAGTTTGTTGGCGAGACGTTCGGCGGATTCGTGCCCCAGTTGCCGGAGTCTCTTTGTCAGGTTTTTGTGCGTCAGCCCGGTGAGGTCTTCGATCTTTTCGAAGTCGCGCAACCGGATCGGTGAATGGTCGAAGTCGCCAACGGTGGCGTCGCCCCAGCCGTCTTCACCGACGAGGAAGACATTGTCGATCAGTTCAATCGGTTGAGAATCGGTCAGATAGACCAGTCGGCGATCGTCGCGTGTGGCCGAGACAACGTCACGCCGTGTGCGGCTGATTGAGGAATCGTAGAAATCGTGGTTGCCAAGAACAAAGTAGACAGGCAGGTTGGACGCATCGGCGACGCGACGAAGTTGGATGACGACGTCTTCGCCTTCGGAGATATCGCCAGTGATCCACAGCCCGTCGGGCGACGTTGCCGTAACATCAGCGACCCAGTCTTGCCAGGCGGATTCGGGAACATGATCGAAGTGCGGGTCAGTCGTCCAAACGAATTTCACCGCAACATTCCCTTACCTCCGGCCAGGACTTGTCCTGGCCTTCGTAGCTTGACCAACGTGGCTCGATCTGTGGCCGTGCGACAATGCCCTGACTAAGCCGATGCGGTTGCACCGGCGGCAGCGGCAAGTGTTTCTGCCTTGTCAGTCTTTTCCCATGTGAAGCCGTCGCCTTCGCGGCCGAAGTGACCGCCAGCGCTGGTCTCTTTGAACACTGGACGACGCAGTTGCAGGTGATTGATGATGCCTGCAGGCGTCAGTGGGAAATGGGCTCGGACCAGCTCGCACAATTGTGCATCATCGATCTTGCCAGTGCCTTCGGTGTCCACGTTCACGCTGACGGGTTCGGTCACACCGATCGCGTAAGCCAGTTGGACTTCGCAGCGTTCGGCCAAGCCAGATGCAACGATGTTCTTGGCAACGTAGCGAGCCATGTAGGCCGCACTGCGGTCAACCTTGGTGCTGTCCTTGCCACTGAACGCGCCGCCGCCGTGACGACCCCAACCACCATAGGTGTCAACGATGATCTTACGGCCGGTCAAGCCACAGTCACCGTGCGGTCCGCCAACGACGAACTTGCCCGTTGGGTTGATGTGATACTTGACTTCGCCCTTGACCAAGTTCGCCGGTAATTCGGGGACGATGATCTTGTCGATGATGAATTTCTTGATTTCGTCGTTGGTCACATCGGGGCTGTGTTGAGCGCTGACGACGACGGTGTCGATTCGAACCGGCGTGTTGCCCTCGTATTCGACAGTGACTTGAGCTTTGTTGTCAGGACGCAGCCAGTCGACTTCTTTGTTGAAGCGGGCTTCGGTCAGACGGTTGATGATGCGATGCGACAATGCGATCGGCAACGGCATCATTTCAGGAGTGTCTTTGCACGCGTAGCCGAACATCAAACCTTGGTCACCAGCGCCGATGTCCTTGCCAGATGAGTCGTCCGAGTTCACGCCTTGGGCAATGTCGGGGCTCTGTGTGTCTAGCGAAACCATGACCGAGCAGGTGCTGCCATTGATGCCCATTTGGTCATCGGTGTAGCCGACTTCGTTGATCACTCCACGGACGACGTCGGCATAGTTGATCTTGGCCTTGGTCGAGATTTCGCCGGCAATGATCGCGATGCCGGTGGTGACCATCGTTTCGCAAGCGACGCGGCTGTTGGGATCTTCGGTCAACAGAGCGTCCAAGATGCCGTCGGAAATTCGGTCCGCCAGCTTATCAGGGTGTCCCATGCTGACCGATTCGCTAGTAAACAGATAACGAGAGCTTGTCACGACGGCTTTCTCCGGGCTTCCGTCCCCGCGGGGACGTGTAAGGTCTAAAATAAACGCAGACATAGGCTACTTGCCCGACGCCAAAAAGAGAAGCGGCGCAGGAAATCTATTATGGGCGCCCCTGCAATACGCACTAGATTTGCTACTTTTCAGCGGTCGCCTTTACCAATTGATTGACCGGAACGCATGAACCATTCCGCCCCGGCGGCCCAGCCCGTTGACCTGACTCCGTCGCCCCCAGCCTGGCCGGCGCTGGTGATGTCGTTGGTTTTTCACATCCTTTTGCTAACCACGATCGGGCTGATCTGGACCCAAAACCCGCTTGGTAGCGGTGAAATCACGGATCGTCCGGTTGGCATCGCGATTGTCCACCGGATGCCTGATCGAGACCTTTACACCGAACCGGTCGTTCCCCAAGTCATCGAGCAGCCGACTTCTGAAGCGGCCTCGGCGGCTGCCGCGGCTAGCCCCGCAGCCCCGCCGGCCGACCTTTCGCCGCCGCTGGATCTTGATGGGATTTTAAAAGCAATTCAGTCCACTCCGTCGCCAATTTCCGGCACGGGTATGGCCGGCGAGACGAATTTGGACGGTGACGCGTTCGGATCGGCAGGCGGAAAAACGACTTCCGGTGACTCCAGCGACTCGACCGCAATGCTGTTCGGCGTCTCGGGAAGCGGATCGCGGTTCGTCTATGTATTTGACCGCAGCGACAGCATGAATGGCTTTGGCGGAAAACCGCTACGGGCCGCCAAAGCGGAACTGATTCGCAGCCTCGGGTCGCTGTCGGACAAGCAACGTTTCCAACTAATTTTTTACAACGATAAACCGACACCCTTTCGAATGACCGGTGTGCCGCTGCAGATGATGGCCGGCGATGATCCGAACGTCATGATGGCAACTCAGTACGTCAATTCCATCACGGCGTTTGGCGGCACCGAACACGAATCGGCGATCAAGATGGCGTTGCGGTTGTCGCCCGACGTCATCTTCTTTTTGACCGATGCCCGCATTCCGAGACTATCCAGTGGTGACCTTCGCGAAATTCAAGCGAGGGCTCAGCAGGTGGGGACTACGATTCACGCGATCGAGTTTGGGCCGGATCCGGTCCCGCCGATCGACAGTTTTTTGCGAGACCTAGCGTCCATGAACCAAGGCCAGTATCAGTACGTCGACGTTCGCGGCTTGAAGTCGCCCGGTACGCAATGAAACATTGCTACACCATGACGTGGACTCGCACTCTTACCGCCGGATACCTTGTCTGTGTCACGGCAATCGCAACCGCGCAAACGCCCGAGCGCATTTGGTTGCAGCCGATGCCACCGACTCGCGCCGAAAGCGACTGGTATCCTCGCGCGATCACGATCGTCGAAGGTGCCGTCGTTGATTTTGATCATCAACAGCTTCGTGTGATTGCCGCGGGCGATGAAGCTGAAACGATCGTGTCGGCGCGGCGAGTGATCTGGATCGAACCGGGGGCGGTTTCGTCTGAGCAAGCAGACGCGATCGAGCAGTATGAATCTGGGAATTATGCAAATGCCCTTTCGGCTTTGCCGGCGATCTTGAAACAGCGGCCGCCGGTTTGGCGACAGCAATGGTTGACGATGATGGCGGCCAATGCCGCGTGGAAAACATCGCGTGCCGATATCGCATTGGAATTGGTTTCGCAGCTCGATCGTCGCCCGCTGCCGCCGTTGGTGATCGCATGGTTGCCGGTGGCGTGGAAGAACGGTGGGCAATCGGCTGTGGTGGTTCAAGCCGCCAAGGCTCGCCTACAGGATCCGTCGTTGGCCGTTCAATTGGTCGCGGCAAGTTGGTTGTTGTCGTCTGCCGATCGCAGCGAGGCGACTTCGGTTCTGCAATCGCTTGCCACGCAAACCGATCGCACCGACATCGCGCGGCAAGCAAAGTGTTTGGCTTGGCGAACGGCGACTCCACCACAGGTCGCAGCGTCGTCGCAACGCTGGCAACAAGAACTAATGAAGCTGCCGATGGTCTGGCAGGTCGGTCCCACGGTCACCTTGGTCGATAAGTTTCAATCCGCCGGTCAAGATGAATCCGCAAAGCGATTGAAATGGTCTCTGGAACTGACGCCCATTCATCCGCACCCGGCACTGCAAGACTAGCGGTTGCTTGCGAGTAAACAGTCATAGCTTCATCGTGCACCAACGCCGAACCACGTCGGTATAGATGTCGGCACCGCGACTGAGTTGATCCAAGCTGATCCACTCGTTTGTGGTATGAGCTTGGGCGATATCACCGGGGCCGAAGATGACGCGTTGTTCCAGTTCGTAAAACTCACCCGCATCCGTACCGTAGCAAACTGTGTTGGAGGGACTGCCGACAAGTTTGCAAAGGTCAGTAATGCAGTGCGAATCGGGCTGGATCCAAACCGGGTTGCCACCTTTGAATCGTTTAAATTCGAGACCCCGTAATTTAGCCGCTTCGGCAACTCTTGCGATCAACCCTTCGCCGTCGATTGTCGGCATCGTGCGAAGACAGCACCACGCGACCGAACGTTCTGGAGTGATATTGACTGCCGTGCATCCGTCGCTGACACCGAAGTTCCACGACAAGTGCGGCGGGTCAAAACGATGGTCCATCAGAGACTCGTCGGATCGAGTTTCGTCGCCAATGTCTCGCAGTAATTCCAATATCGGCACAATAGCGATGTTCGCGTTGACGCCCGCGTCGGTACTGCTGTGGGCGGCTTTGCCGTGGCTGGTGACCGAGAAACCAGCGATCCCTTTGTGAGCATGAACGACACGCAGTCCCGTGGGTTCGCCGATGATGGCAAGCGGTTGGGCATCGACGATTTCGCGATAGGCTGCCGAGTGATTGACCAAGTGCGCGGCGCCTTCGAAACCGACTTCTTCGTCGGCCGTGCATACGATCCACAGCGGTGAGGTCTGTTCGGCGCGAGTCACGCGATCGGCCGCGGCCAACATCGCAACGAGCGACCCTTTCATGTCACACGAACCGCGTCCATACAAACGTTCGTTGGCAATCGTGGCGACGAAGGCGTCGTCCGAAGGTCCGTTCCACTGGGTGACGGGAACAACATCGGTATGGCAAAAGTAAGCCAGTCCGGAGTTGCCCCGCGGATTGCCCCCGATAGGATCGCGGCACGCCACCAAGTTCATTTTGCGAATGCCGGCCGAGTCAAGGTACTCCGTTGTCTCAACGACAAAGCCGAGTTCTTCCAAGTAACCGCGGACGTGGTTGGATACGTCCACGTTGCTAGTGGCGCTAACCGAAGGAAAGCGAATCAAATCAGCAAGAGCATCGGTGAGACAGATATTCGACATGAGCCCCATTCTAAGCCGCACGATTCAAACCCGCCACGACACTTCATGAGCAACAAACGCGGTTAACGTAACCGTTCTCGGCCGTCCACGAGAGAGCGGTTAGCTTTGACACTCTGCTATAGACTGCTTAGTTGTCCCTATTGCCTCAACCAAATCCAAGCCAGGTTGGCTAAGCCTTCCCACCAACATGTGCGTCAATAAGCTCACTCGAGAATCCATCAGGACGGTCGCAACGGAATTGGCTCGTCGTGATCCGGTCCTCGCGTCCGTCCTTGACCAACATGGTCCACCACCGCTGTGGAAACGTCCAGCGACTCTGTCCACGTTGGTCCGAATCATCCTGGAACAACAAGTATCGCTTGCGTCCGCCAAAGCGACGTTTGATCGGCTGGTGGTCGCCTGCGAGGGCGAAGTCACTGAAGGATCGCTCGTCAATCTTGGTCAAAGCCAACTCGCCGACCTCGGCTTTACTCGTCAAAAAGCTCGTTACACCTTCACTCTTGCCCAAGACGTCGCTGAAGGTCGTTTCAACGTCAGCAGTCTCGCAAGAAAATCCGACGACCAAGTCCGCACCGAAATCACAGCGAGATTGGGCATGGGCCATTGGACCGCGGATGTCTTCCTGATGATGGCATTGTTGCGCCCCGACCTTTTACCAACTGGCGATCTAGCACTTGTCAAAGGGTTGCAAGAACTCGACGAAACAACCTATCCCACGTCGCAGTCACTGATTCAGCGAGCCATGATTTGGCGACCCTACCGTAGCGTCGCGACCAGGATGGTTTGGCAAAGTTACCTGGCTCGGCGAGGAAGAAGGCTGTTGTAAACGAAGCTTCGCGAAGCGGCTCTTCGGAAATTGAAAACGTTGTAAGTTTTTCCGCCAGCGGAAACGGGAACTCACTGTTTTTTGAGACGGCGACTCCGTAGGTGCCGGTTTGGATTAAGCCAGCCGACGGCAGTGGATTGCAGGAGGCATCCGCGTGCGATCTTCACGTTCAGCTAAGTCATCGATGCGGTCCTTCACACCGGTAAACCGGCTTGATTGGGAAGTCTCGGCGATCGTCGACCAGATCGGATTCAAGCCAACGTTAGCCAAACAGGCCGCCGCCGGCCCGCCACTTCATCGCTCTAAATTACCAGCACATCCGGCCGGTTCCGCAAGGCTCATTCGATATGGTTGTGCCTCAGCGTGTAGGTCAGACAGTTCGACGGCAAGAACACTGGCGAGTACATCGCTGGACGCAATGGAGGAGCTGAACTTTGGCAGGATATAGAACTTCGCCACGAGCAACTCTGGGTAGGGAGCGACCTTCCGCAAGGATGCGATTGAGCTGGGAAGGCCAAAATTTGAAGAAGCGAACGGTCGAGAACAACGCGAGTTGATGTCTGCCCCTTTTCGCTTTTGAAATACTCCGTTGCCTCAACGACAAAGCCGAATTATCGGGGGTAACCACGGACAAGGGGCGATACGGCGACGTTGCTAGTGGCGCTAACCGTGGGAAGGCGACTCAAAGCTGCAAAGGTAGCCGTGAGACCGATATTGGGCATGAACGTCATTCTTAGCCGCGTTTTTCAAACCCGCCACGACACATAACACGCAACAAACGATTGTTGGCGTAATCGCCCCGGCCCGACGGAGGAGAGGGTGACTGAACTTTTGGCTCGCTGCCAAAATTGTTGGTTCCCCCCCTTTCGCCGGGTGACTAACATCGACCAGTTGCAGACCCCGAGCAATCAAAGCACGTTTCCATCTGGAACATTTACCACCACGTCCGTAATTGTTTACACGCTGTCTTCGCAGACAAAAACGGCCGACAACAACCGAGGATTCCATCGATGCGTCAGCACCCCAGCCGCCGAAGCAATCGTCGAACGAGATTCGAGCCTCTGGAAGAACGGCGACTGCTCGCCGCTGATCCGTTTGGCACAAACCAGCTTCAACCACTCGACGTTTCTCGCGATGGTCAGGTCTCTGCTCTGGATGCATTGCAGGTGATCAATGCTTTGGGGCGGTCCAGTCAGCCGGGCATCGCAGATCCCACGGCCAACCCCGGTACTTTTGTTGACGTCAACAACGATGGCTCGGGTACACCCTTGGATGCCTTGATGGTGATCAATGCGCTTGGACGAAAGGGGGCCATCATCGCCGCAACCTTGCCCGTCGACTCCGCCCCGATTGGTGACGCTGATCTCGGATTTGATTTGCTAACGAATGATTATGCGATCAACTTGAATGTCAGTATCGGTGGCGTCGAGAATACGCTCGTTACGATCAGCATTGATGGCGGACAGGCCGAAGACATCACCGATGCGTTCTCTGACAATCGAGCTCATTTATCGAAAGAGAACATCGACGCAATTTTCGGCGGGCCGCTTTCTGATGGTGACCATCCTGTTGTCATTCAATTCGGTGACAACCCGGCAAATCGACTCGAGTTTGTGCTAACCGTTGATCGCGAAGTTCCTGAACTGGTCGATGTCTACCCGAAGCGTTCGGTGTTGGTTGGCGATCGTTCGGTCGAAGTCGAAATGGGAACGTCGGTTGATGAGTTGTTTTTGGATTCCGAAGCAGTTGTGTTGATCGATACATCTGATTCGTCAAAGCAGTTTCGTCCCTCCAGCATCACGCCGCATAGTGAATCGTCGACACTGCGTTTCAACTTTGACCAAGACGTTCCCGCCGGTGACTATGAACTCGTCGTCGACCAAGCACGTATCTCGACACCGGCCGGCAACGCGGTGGGATCTGACACTGTTCGTGCCCCGTTGCGTTTCCTGCGCGCAACCGCGATTTGGGACAATCCCGAGGGTGGCAGTTGGGATGATCCCGAAAATTGGAAACTGGGGCGAGTTCCCGGCGAGTTCGATGCGGTGCTGATTGATGTTCCCGAAGGTGTCGTCGTCGAGGGACCGGCGGCCGCTGTGACAACGATCGAACATTTAGCACTTCATGGAATTCTTGAATCACGCAGCAACATTCAGGCCCGTACGATCTCGGTCGAACGCGGGGTACTTCGCATCAATAGTGGCGGCTCCGTCAGCGACGTGCTGTACACAAGCCGAACGGGTTTGGGCGCGGTATCGGCAGTGCAAATGAATGTCGAAAATGTTGTTTTCGATCTTCCGGTTGGCCTGGATGCTGGAAACAGTTTGCGAGTCACCGGTGGCTTGGAAATCAACCATGAACTTCGCATCGCCGGCGTTCCCACCAACTCGGTACCTGCCGAGGTCACGTTTGTCGACGGGCAAGACGTGACAGGCCGTGGCAAGATCGTCTTCGCCGGAAGCGGAACGGATTTGAACAAGATTACCGCGGCCGGATCGGGTGTCGTGAAGTTTGCCGATACCCTGACCATCGTCGGCTCCGATGCAACGATTAGTGGCAGCACGACAAACAGAATCGATTTGGAAGCTCGCGTCTTTGACGATGGACGTGATGGCGATCGGAAAATCCTGCTGAAGAATCTAGGTTCGAGCGATAGCGTTTTGGCATTGAACCTTGATACACCCGAAGGCTTGGTGCAAATCGACGCACCGTCCGACCATGTCATCCTGAATCGGCGAACATCACCGCTAGAATTCAATTCATCGGTGCCGCTGCAGCGAGTTATCCTCCGGTCACCATCGTTGGTGACGAGTCATTTGTCGTTCCAAGACCAGGTGACGCTCGAGTCAGACATGACGATCCGCAGTGTTGCGGGTGCTCTGTCAAGAATCAATCTGCTTGGCAGTGTGAACGTCGACGGGTTCGGCGACATCGTGTTTGATGGGCAGCCTACCGATGAGTTCAGTCAACGAATCGAAACGGGAAGCGTGACGGGTCAGCCGTTGCCGCAAACTGCTTCGATCGGACCGGGAATCACGATTCGCGGCAATGCGGGCCTACTTCGCACTCGCTCGGGCGTCGCATTCGATTTTTCTGGGACCATTATCGGCGGCCCCGACAGTAACTTTGTGCTCAACGATGTGGGTTCGGTCGAAGGATTCAAGATCGATTCGCCATGGGGCACCGTCAAACTTGATGATATACAGCCATCCAAGATTTTCGGTGTTGGAGATAGCTTTGTACGCATCAGTGACTCGCAAGTCTGGACGACGATGCAGCTCTTTGTGCCGGTTCGCATCGAAGCGGGCGCTCATTTGGAACTCAAGGGGGGGGCCACGATCAATCGGCTGATCACGTTGGAAGGCAACGACCTGGAACAAGCGGTACTGGAGCTGACTGATGGCGAGCCGTTCACTGGCAACGGGGGCGTCTTCTTTGCCGGACTCGCCAGTCGTCCGTACGGCAACTACTTCAAGGCTGACTTGCGTGGCGAGACCCTTGATTCCAATCTTAGCGTCGGCGGCTATAACGGAATCTTTGGTGGCTCGGCGCGTTACAACGGGCGAATCAGTGCTTATGACGGAGGCACAATTGCGGTGGGGATGATCGACGGCGGTGGCGAGGCGATCACGATCGGGTCGTCCGGCGGCAAAGTTCTGTTGTATGAAATCAGCAATGCGATTCTCAACAGCGCAGGTAGTGGCGATGTGATGGTCCAGCAGTTCGCCGACCTCGGCTTCACGAGTCCGAACACAGGAATTGATGAAGTCAGCATTCCGAAGTTCACGAACGTTTCGTTGAACGTGCCGTTAACCGTGCTGGGAAGTACGTTGTTCGTGCTCGAATCGCTGACGGTGAATTCGACGATCGTTCTGGAAGGCCGCGAGGATGAAGTCAGTCGTCTTGACCAACGTTTCAATTCGAAAATTATAGTTCAAGACAGCACCGACAACGCAGCGACGATAAACGGAACCGGCAGCATCTTGTTTGGTGACGCGATCACGACGGCTGACGAACACAGTTTGGTTTCGTCCAACTTTCACAACTTGACGATCGGTCCCGAAATCATGCTCGGTGGAAAGAGTGGTCGGATCTCAACTGGATCGGCACAGATTACACACCAAGGTTCAATCGTCACCGACGCCGATGCGGTGATCAAGCTTTACGACGTCGTGACTCGTTCCGGCGAGTTAAAGCTTGAGCCACAAAACGGACGTGTGTTCATCGCACGAGTTCCCGAAAATATCACGATCACAG
Organism: Rubripirellula reticaptiva; assembly: GCF_007860175.1. Lineage (NCBI taxonomy): Bacteria > Pseudomonadati > Planctomycetota > Planctomycetia > Pirellulales > Pirellulaceae > Rubripirellula > Rubripirellula reticaptiva. Next base: position 1,267,688 of record NZ_SJPX01000001.1, read on the forward strand.
GGACCGAAGGAGCGGTGGCGTACACCGAGGAACTGTTGCTTGTGGATGCGACGGTGGATATCCCCTTGGTCGTCACAAAGATCGATCTCAATGATGGTATCGCGGTTTCTGGAATCTCGGTAAACGGCGATCTTACTTTGAACTCGACGTTGAGGTTGTTTGCCGAAGGAACAGGCATCTCATTCAGCGATCCGGGTGTGCCATCCGTGGACGCGATTTCTTATTTGAATGGCACCGGCACCGTCATCATGGTTCAGTTTGACCCAGACCCCAATGACGGGATCGGGGTTAGCTCTCACTACATCACCGGATTTGATTCGCTGACGATCGGAGCGGGCATCACGATCCAAGCGGGCAGAGGAGTCATTCGGGTCAACGACTCACGAGAAGATCTGCGGATCCTTGGAACGATTGAAGATTTCAACAGCCAATTAACTATCGGCCCGCTAGCTGATGACTGAGGCGAACTCGCATTTCGATGATGCAAGCGCCTACGGGCAGACGCAATGGCTGTTTGGTCGCGTCTAACGGGTCAGCGCCAGAGGCGGCTGTTGCCCCCGCTCGGCTGTACGTATCGGCAACGGGGGGCAGCGAGGACACCGCCAACAGTCGCTGAGCCTCGAGCGTTTCCAGCGACGGATGGTAGTTTCGCTTCTTCGATCGAGACAGAGGACACATGAGTACGGCGGCAATGGGTGATTGAGAACGACTGTCGAGACATCCTTGCCCTCCTCGACGATGTGAGAAAGTCGTCGTTGATAATCGTTCGCCGGCTTCGATGGCTCCATACGTTTCTACACACGTCTTCTCTGAAATGTCGCGTCCTTGGGTGTCGCCGCTGCGGCAAACCAAAGCGATACAGCGTCGTGCGACCGACAAATGGCAAGATGGGTGATTGCACATCGTCCGTGCGCATGCCTCCTGTTATTTCCGGTCTCTCGTGCGGTCGAGAGAGGTCAAGGCCTAGTCACGGTCTTGATTGCCTCAATCACGAGGGTGGTGTCGGCACCTTCGACTTGTCCGTCAAGGCTGCCAAGCGTTGCAATGGCTTTGTCACGGTAGCCTTCGTTGCTCATCGGAGCAATGGCTTGGAAGGCCGACATCGAAGCTTGGCGAAGCGGACCTTCGGCAATCGAAAACGTCGCAAGCTTTTCCGCCAGCGGAAATGGGAACTCATCGAACTTGAACGTGCGGTTCTTGGCGTTGTATCGAACGACCAGGAAGTCTGGTCCGACTTCGACAATCACGACCCTGAAATCACTAGTCACTTCAAAGTCATTACCAACCGCCAAACTGCCCAGTCCCCGCTGGATGCCGCCTTGATAGTATGTTGCTAAGTCGGCCAGTTGGTAGAGTCCGTCGGCGAGCGACTGTTGATCGTTATTCATCGGCATCGCGGCGGTCGTCTCGGCTAGCGATTTCATCTCGCCCCATTTCGCGGATCGCAGCACGTCGACAACTTTTGCGATGGCGGCGTCCGCTTGGGCAACGGCCGCGTCAGAGACGGCCGGCTGCTCGGTCATGGGCTGAGTTTTGGATGGCGTTGTCATCTCTGGCTGCAGGCTCGGTTTGGACGCCATTTCGGTCGGCTCCGGTGCAATCATTGGTTGGACACTTGTGCTCATGTCGGGCGGAGACAATTGGAACGGTGGTTCGACGTTGCCTGCCATGTTCCCCATAACGGGGTCGAATTTCTTTTTGGTGATGGGAGCTCGGTTGTCTTCAATGGGGAATGGCTGAGCAACGGTCGATGAACCCGTGTTTGCTCCGGGGCTGGTTGAAATCGTCAACGAGCCGTCTTTGCTGGTGATCGCCAACGTGCCGGGACCAAAAAACAAGAAGTACGACAGTGCTCCGATAGCGCCGAGCATGCTAAGGATGAACGTGGCCATCATCAGCGTGCCCAGTTTCGATCCACGACGCCGCGTTTTAACGGGACGAACATTACGCAGAACGGGTGCCGCAGGGCTGCTCGGGGCAATCGGCGAAGCAGTGTTAGGTACAACGATTCCTGCCGGGATGCCCGACACCGCGGGAATGCTTGGCGTCACGGGAGTGGTCGGTGCTACTGGAGCGATTGGCGCGACAGGGTTGCTGGGCGGCAGAAAACCTGCCAGCGGGTCGACCTTGGAGGGTGAGTTTGCCGCTGGAGCTTTTGCTGTTGGTGGTGTTTCGTCGATCGCAAAGATGCCGAACCGGGCGTCCAATTCTGCTTTCTTGGCCGGGTCGGCGAGCGTCACGCGTGCGGCCTGAACCAATTGGGCAGCCTTTTTCCAGACTGCTGGCGCTGAATCTGCTTTTACGCTGCGCAGCCGAGCGACGGTGGCTTGGACCGATTTGGTGATCCGGGCGATGTCTTGTTCGCCGTCTTCCAATCCAAAGATCTGATACGCGTGCGGCGCTGAATTAGCGTCGTCGATCGGCAGCAGTTCGGATAGTTTCTTGAATGCCATCACCTATCCTGCGTCGGAAGGGTCGAAGTTGTCGTTTGAGGCAAGCATAATAGTCCTCGGCAAACGAGATTTGTTTTTTGACAATGAGGTCGCCGAACATGAGCTGACAACGCGGCCGAGTCACCGCCGGTCAGCACCAGTTTAACCGTCGATTGATTCGCCAAGGCAGCCGGTTTTGAATCGGCCTTCGATGCCAGGGTTACTTGCCAGTTTTCGATGTACCGATCCGCGAATCCATCGATGGCTGCCGCCACGCCGACCAGGATTCCGGCGTGAATCGCATTTGCGGTATTGGTGGCGGGCAATTGGACATCCCGGCTTTCGGTCCAATCGATGTGGGGCAACGCGTCGGTGCCGGTCGCCAGCACGCTGGCCTGTAACGCTAGCCCCGGCAAGATCACTCCGCCGCAAAACGTCCCTGACTCATCCACCCAGTCGATCGTCACCGCGGACCCAGCGTCCACCACAACCAAGGGACTCGAATCTACGAGTCCGGAATTTGCGGGGCCGGATACTCTGTCCGATACAAGTCGGTGTGCTGCGTAGGCGCTAAGCAATCGGTCAATGCCAAGTCGTTCCGGGTGATCGACGGCGACCGGCATGGGCACATCGCGAAAAGTGATCAAGTCGATCGTGGCATCGGGTGCCGCTTTTTCAACGGCGTCGACGAGTCGTGTTGCCGCACGACGATGAACGCTGGCAACACGCCATTGCATCTGTTTGCACCCGAGCCGCTCGCATACCCACTCGATTGCGCTGAGTTCCCAGTTGGTTTGGTTGATGACGATCGAGTGATCGATCACTTCGCCGAACTGTTCGACGGCCAACTTTACCGCCGTGTTGCCGACGTCGACCGCGACAATGCACGCGGCCGGGTTCACGAATCCATGTCCTTGGATTGGTGTTCGTTGGACAACGTTGATGTGGGCCCCGCCAAGTGCGGCGGAACTCGTTTCTTCTCGGGTGCGACGGCGGGACGAATGTCGTTTTCGCGTAGCAACGTGACTTCTTCGCCAGCGGCAATCATTTCAGCGCGACGTTTTTCGACGCGATCTAAGATCGCCGATACCAACTCGGGTAAGCCCTTGCCGACTACCGCGCTGATCAAGAACACGTCGTTGCCGGTCAGATTGTGCAGCGCGTCGCGGACATCTTCGGCGCCCTCGAGTTCGCTTTTGGTGACCACGATGATTTCTTCTCGCTCGCCTAACGACGCATCGTATTCGGCGAGTTCCGCACGGATCGTTTGATAGTTTTCGATCGGGTCTGTTTCGTCCATGGGCGACGGTTCGACCAAGTGGACAAGCAGGCCGGCGCGTTCGACGTGACGGAGGAATTCGTGGCCGAGCCCGAGTCCTTCGCTGGCACCTTCGATCAGACCTGGGATGTCGGCCAATACAAACGACTTCTCGCCCAAATCGACGATGCCCAAGTTGGGGTGCTTGGTCGTGAAGGGATAGTCGGCGATCTCTGGCCGAGCGCTACTGATCCGGCTTAGCAGGGTGCTTTTGCCAGCGTTAGGTTTGCCGACCAAGCCGACGTCGGCGATCGAACGCAGTTCCAAAATCACAGCTCGGACTTCGCCCATTCCACCGGGTTCACAGTGTTTGGGAGCACGGTCCTCGGGGGTCTTGAAGTGCGCGTTGCCACGGCCTCCACGACCTCCGCGAGCGACGACAAAGGAATCGCCAGGCTGCTTCAAGTCTTTGATGACGAAGCCGCCTGCCGCGTCGATCACCGTGGTTCCCGGCGGGACGTAAAGCGTGTGGTCCTTGGCGCCTCTTCCGTAACGTTTGGAGCCTTCGCCGTTGCTGCCGTTTTTGGCGCGAAAGAATTGACGATTGGCAAGTTCAGCCAGCGAATTGACGCCCAAGCGGGCTTCCAGAATGATGCTGGCGCCGTCGCCACCATCGCCGCCGTCCGGGCCGCCACGAGGCACGTATTTTTCACGCCGCATGCTGGTACAGCCGTCGCCGCCTTTGCCCGCTTGCAGTTCAATTTTGATACGGTCGACGAACATGGATGGGCGGCCTAGTGGTTGAAGCAAACGCAAAAGTTCGCTTCATCATAGCCACAAAGGTCGGCAAGTCGAAGAGCCGCAACGAAACTGTTCAACCGCGACTAAAGGCCTAGCGGAAGATCCAGCCGTAATCGAGCCGTTCTTTCAGGCCGTACTGGTCCAAGATGTACTTTTGTTCTTGGGCGTCCGCATAAGCAGGGACGCCGAACCGGATCTCGTCGTCGGTTTGGTCGACGGTATCGCCTGGGCGATAGAAGTTCAGTTGCAGGGCCTTGCGGCGGTACGGGGCGGACGCTCCCTCGCCGTCCTGCTGGAAAGCGTTGGTCAGCCCAAAGACTTCGACCGAAATGAAGTCGATGTTGGGATCGACGTCTTCCCAAGTTGCTACGCCCCAGACACCGTCGCCCGAATCGTCAGCGCTGTATGGCACCTTCACGCGAGTGATCTCGACCGAGTTGTACAGCGGCGCGGTGATCTGTTCGCGGACTTTGATCTTGTCTTGTGCCGTGGGCAGAATCCGATCGACGTAATTCTTGTCGGTCGCCTGGTTTCGCAGGACCAACATCGGAAAGAACCGGCGTGATTCGTAATGGACCTCTTCGACCCGTTTGTAAATCGGCACACCCGCGACCGTATCGGCGGCTGGTCGCAGATCGCCACCACGGTACCGGACTCGGTAAACCATGTACCAAATCAGTTTCCGCTGCATGCGACCCGATTGGTTGGGGATATCAATGTAGATGTGACGGAGTGGCTTGAACGAAAACTCGAACGAGTAGATTTCTCGCCGCAGGATCACTTGCTTGGCCATCTCGACCAATGTTCGGCTGCGAGGATCAAAGTGCGGTTCGCCTTCGGGGTGTGCTGCACCGCCAAACTGAATTTCCGGATGCGCATCGAGCAACGACTGCAGCGTTTGCGGTCCCTCGAATGTTTCGTCCGGTTCCGGCGCCGGTGGGATCACCCTCAGCACGCCGGGCGCGAAACGGCTTTCCTCAGTGGTCGACGGATCCAGTTTGCCGCCATCTTGGGCCGACACGTAGCCGGCAAAACCGTACGTGATCAACGTGGCGGTCAAGGCGATGAGGGCGTTACGTCCGAGAAACATCATGGGGTACCGTCGTGAGTCAACTATTATTCTAGGCCGCTATCTTTATAGGTCACTGGCCGATTGTACTTGAGGTTTCGGCGATTCGTTCGACTTATTCAGGCGAGCGATTCGCGTTTCACCGTCATTGCTCGATCGAGCACTGATCGCCTCGGCCACAGGTTTCTTTCGCTCGATCAACCGTAGGGAACCGCCAAGTTGGTGGTCCGAACCGGCAAACGTCGATGCATTCTTGGCTTCCATTGTGAATGTCGCAAGCAATCGACGACCTGAATCGTCCGAAAAATGCATCAGAATCCACTGGATCGGAACGTCCTCGACTGCACCGGATGCCGTCACCCGCAGCACTCGCAGTCCCGTTTCACTGACCCGTTCCTCGGCCGAAACAATATCCGAAAGCTGTTCGCCGAGCGTCTTCTTGATGTCCTGCTCGAAAGCCTCGAGCGTCCACTGGGAACCCGCCGGCAAGGTCGCCAGTGGCCGGAAATCGCACTGCGCGATGCTGCGATCATTGTCGATCATCCGCATCATCGCCGCGCCCGGTACGTCCGCCATCATCCGCCAGCGCCGGTCCATCAAGACGCCCAGCCCGACTTCGCGACTGGTCAAATCGACGTACAAACGCTCCACTGGAATCTGGTTCCCCGGATTCAGCTTCTGAGCCGAGGCAGTCAAGGCAACCGGTTTGGGCATCGGTTTGCGAAGCATCTTCACGGTCGCTGAAACGTCAAAGCCAGGTTCTGCTTTGCCAATTTCGCGAGTCTCGTGAACGGCCATCGCCAACCATGTGCAGGCACCGATTCGGCGATCGAACGTCAGTTTCCCGACCGTTCGGACCGTCGTTGGGACGCCTTCGTAGGAGCCTTCGACATTGCCTTTGAAGTGGATTTTCGCCTCACTGGCTGTGATCTCGACGACTTCTGCGACGACTTCGGTGGCTTCGACAGACGACAAACAAAGTGCCGATGCGACCGCGTCGTTCGACGGCGAGTACGTCGAACCGACCGATACCGCGGTGGTAGGCAACAATTCGTCTACGCCCAAGCTGGAAACCGGTAAACGCAGCAGATCCAATTCTTCGCGGTCAAAGTAATCGTCGACCGAGTACATCAATTCAGGGGTGACATCGCGCCGGATGATCGTTTCTCGGACCGAATCCCGCAGCGTGTAAGACTGTTCCACTTCGTTTAGCGAGCCTTGGCTCTTGGCGACGTGATAGAACCGGTTCGCCATCGCGACCGTCGGATCTGAACTGCTCTTTCGCCGAAGTTGTTCTTCGTAATCCAGCGATGCCGCGGTGACGATTGGCAACTGCAGTTCGCTTTTTCGCGAAATCAACGCGTTTTTGGGAAGGTTGACGTTGCCTTCGACTTCCAATTCCACACGGACGCGAAACAGGTTTTGGTTGCCGTGGGGACGCAGCATCACGCTGCCGGCCGATTTCCCAGCACCTGGGCTGGCGGCGAACGCATCGGAGCCAGTCGCAGACAGGGCTCCGACAGCGATTGCTGCGGCGGCAACGAGAAAGCGACGACGATCGGACGAGTTTTGATTGGCTTGGGATAGCATCGGTAACCGGGCAAAACGAGAGTCAAGAAACGACGGTTTGATCTTTCATCGACGTTTCAACCTGAATCGGTTTACCCGAAATCTGTTTATCCGATTTCTTGCCATTTTCAATCGCCTGTCCCATTTTGGGAGACGCATCTTGAGTTTTCGTCTCGATTTGCGACATCCGGACTTTTCAATTGATCGCAATATTTACAACGATCGCTCACGTTTTCAGCAGGCTGGTTCGCTTGCCCCCTGGATGCCTTGGGTATGCTAAAGAGCGTGCGGACAACGGGTTACCGCAGCGAGTTGCAGGAAACCAGAAGAAAAAGTTTGACTTTGGCGCGAAATTTCCTACACAGATGTCCTGGTCAGTTGGGCATTTGTCGGGCAGCCAAGCTTCGGACGAACTTCAATCCTCTCGGACACTTCCCACGGGCGGTCTTCGAAACAGCGATTAAAGCCGAGCAAATTGGCGAACTTGATGGATTTCCGGCGGGTCATAGTAGAAAACTACGCATGAATGACAGGCGTAGGAAATAATGGTGCGAGGGACAAGGAGTCCCTGGCGGTGAATCGCGATTCGGACAACTGTTTTCGCCATTTGAGGATGGCGGTGACACCGTGACCAAACGTGTCACGACAAAGTGCGAAGAGTTATTCACACCCCTGAATGATTCGCTCTACGGATTGAGCGACACCCGGGAAAAACATTTTGGTAGGCAGTCGAGCGATCCGCCGGGGTCGCAGGGAAACGGAATCGACTGCAATACCAGCACTGGGAGACATGGCGATGCACGAAGACTATCGCGACGTGAAGATCAAGGAACTGCGAGACCAGCTAACGCGATTTGCCCCCAAGGCAAAGAAGCTGGAGCAGGCCTCGCTAGCCGAGAAGCTGTATGAAGAAATCGAAGCCGATCGCTCTTACGCGTTCGACTATCTGTGTTTTCGCATCACCAACTATCGCCCTGAAAAGGCGAGTCGCCACAGCATCGCCGACGCCGACCTAAAACATGATTTGCGTCTGCTGATCGAAGACCTTAGCGATTCGGCGGATGTCGAAGTCACCGAAGTCGCTGAACCGGTTCACACGGTCGATGATCTCAGCAAGATGTTTCGTGTCTCTACTAAAACAATCAGCCGTTGGCGCGACGCGGGACTGGTCAGTCGCCGGTTCCTGTTCAACGGCCGCCGACGTGTCGGATTTCTGCACAGTAGTGTCGAGCGTTTCGCCGCCAACAACCGGGACAAAGTCCGTCGTGGCGAACGGTTCAGCCAATTGACGGATGACGAAAAGAGCGAGATCATTGAACGCGCTCGGCAAATGGTCGAAGGCGGATCAAGTCTGTCGGAAATCACTCGTTTGCTGGCTGCCCAGATGGGACGAAGTTCCGAAACCATTCGTTACACACTCAAGAACTTTGATGCTGATCATCAAACACTGGCGATCTTCGCGAGCCATCGTGGTGTGCTAACCGAAGACGACAAGCGTTCGATTTTCAAGCTGCATACCCATGGTGCGACCGTGCCCCAGTTGTGCAAGCGTTTCAATCGCACTCGCACCAGCATCGGCCGCATCCTGCTTGACATGCGGTTGGATCAGATTGCCGAACTCCCGCTCGATCACATCTACAACGAAGACTTTGACGACGCATCGCGTGAAGCCGAATACTTGGGCCCATTGCCCGAACCAGCCACCGCGCCGCGAAAGGTTCGAGTGCCGTCGGGGCTGCCTAGTTACTTGGCCGCGTTGTACGACGTCGGGCTGTTGACTCGCGAACAGGAATATCACCTGTTCCGTCAAATGAATTATTACAAGCACAAAGCGAGCCGGTTGCGTGACAGTTTGGAAACCGCCGAGTCGAATAAGACGGCGATCATGGAAGAAATCGATAGTCTGTACGAAGCCGCCGTGCTGGTGAAGAACAAGATCGTGCAAAGCAACTTACGTTTGGTCGTTTCGATCGCCAAACGCCACGTCGCCAGTTCAGATGACTTCTTTGGTTTGGTTTCGGACGGCAACATGTCGCTGATTCGTGCCGCCGAGAAGTTTGATTACTCGCGCGGAAACAAGTTCAGCACTTACGCGTCCTGGGCGATCATGAAGAACTTCGCTCGGACGATCCCTAGCGAATTCAAGCATCGCGATCGTTTCCGCACGACGACCGAAGAATTATTTGTGTCACGCCAGGACGAACGACGAGATCCGTACGCCGAAGAAACGGTCCAAAAAACACGTCAGCGTGAGTTGTCGAAGATTCTGAATCGGTTGGACGAGCGCGAGCAAAAAATCATCACGGCACGTTTCGGTCTTGGCCGCGGCAGCGAACCGCTGACACTGAAAGAAGTTGGTGCCGAGATGGGGGTCACCAAGGAGCGGATCCGGCAATTGGAAGCTCGCGCGTTGTCAAAACTGCGTGAAGCTGCCGATGAAGCGAAAATCGACCTGGAACTAGGGGCTTGAGTTTCTAGCCCGAGAATCGGCGAATTTCGACCCACGTTGGGTGTCCCTTCAAATTTGCTAGACTGTCGCTTTTGGCCCTTGGCTTTTGAGCGACAACATGGAAAAACGGCAACTCGCAGGCACCGATCTACAACTTCCCGTGCTCGGATTCGGTGCTTCATCGATCGGGGCAGAGTTCCGTCAAATTGACCTCGGCGACGCATTGAAGGCAGTTCATGTCGCGCTCGACCGAGGCATGAATTATATCGACACGGCCGCTTACTACGGCCGCGGGATGAGCGAGCTGATGCTGGGGCGTGTCCTGCCCGACGTGCCGCGTGACTCCTACACGCTCAGCACAAAACTCGGTCGATTCGCGCCCGCTCATTTTGATTTCAGTGCTCGGCGAGTTGCCGAAAGCATTGATATCTCGCTGGAAAGAATGCGGGTTGATCATGTCGACATGGTGTTCTGTCACGACATCGAGTTTGTCGAGCTAGATCAGATCATCAACGAGACTCTGCCAGCGCTTCGCAAAGAAGTCGAAAAAGGCAAGGTACGTTACATCGGTGTCAGCGGTTACCCCATGAAGATGTTTACCGAAATGATTCGGCAAACCGACTTGGATGTGGTGCTGACGTACAACCACTACACGCTGCAAAACGATATGGCTTTAGCTCTGATCGAGCCTTGCAAAGCGAAGAACGTCGGTTTGATCAATGCCGCACCATTTTCGGCTCGGTTGTTGACCGACGCTAAGCTTCCCGAGTGGCACAAAGCGACACCGCAAGTTCGCGAGGTCGCCGCTAAAGCCGCCGCGCACTGTAAAGCGGCCGGTACCGACATCGCCAAGTTAGCGCTGCAATACAGTTGTGCAAACGAAGCGTTTGCAAGTTGCGTCACGGGATCAGCAAACCCGGATCGCGTGTCTCAGTGGTGCGATTGGTTGGATGAACCGATGGACGCAAAGTTGGTTGCCGAAGTCAAAGAAATCTTAAAACCGATTCACAATTGGGTCTACGTTGAAGGTCGCCCTGAGAATAACGACGCCTAGTCGTTATCAGCCTGTGTGCTTGACCGCGGCACAAATGAAAAATCAAATTCCCCATCAACTTTGAAGTCAATATGAAGTCTTGCGTCACGATTAGCCTTGTCGAAGAAGCCCGCGGTGGTCCGTTTGTTTTATGGGACGGTCTTGAAAAGTCGATCGGGTTTGCTGCCGAGCTTGGCTATGACGCCGTCGAGATTTTTGCACCTGGTGTTGAAGTCATTGATGCCGATGGGTTGGCAAAGATGTTGGACAAAGCAGGTTTAAAGTGTGCTGCGTTTGGCACTGGTGCTGGTTGGGTCAAGCACAAGCTTCAGCTTGCCGATCCGGACGCGGCCAAACGCGAAGCGGCCAAGAAGTTTGTTCGCACCATCATCGACTTCGCGGGCCAGTTCGGCGCCAGCGCGATCATCGGCTCGATGCAGGGGCCGAGCGGTCACACGGGCGATGCCGAAACCGCCCGCGGCTATCTGTGCGAAGCTTTGGAGGATGGCGGATCGCATGCGGCCCAGTACAAAGTGCCGCTGATTTACGAACCGCTTAATCGCTATGAAACCAAACAGTGCTGCACCGTTGCCGATGGTGTCACCATGCTGGAATCGCTGTCCACTGACAACGTGCGATTGCTGTGCGATTTGTTCCACATGAACATCGAAGAAACCAGTGTCTCAGAAGCACTGATCGCGGGCGGTAAATGGGTCGGGCATATCCACTTTGTCGACAGCAATCGCCGTCCGGTCGGGCTGGGCCACATGGAATACGGGCCAATCATCGCCGCCCTGCGTCAAATCGGCTACGACGGCTACCTTTGTGCTGAAGCATTCCCGTATCCCGATCCGCACGAAGCGGCTCGTCAAACGATGCGAGCGTACAAGTACTGGGTTGGCGTCTGATTGCTATGTCGGCCGGTTGACCGGTGGAGTTACAATGAGAGGGACGTTCGCCTCAATCTTTCCCAAAGTTTGCTATGTCCATTCGCCGCCGTATCATTGCTCTCGCCGTGTTCATGATCACTTGTACGCCAGTGGTCGCAGAAGAGCAGGCCGCCGGAAACGGTACCAAGGTGATCGATCAATCTAGCAGTGCGGCGTCCAAGGCGAAGGGCGAAATCAACTTTGACGATTTGAAGTTCGAAATTGATAAAGACGCCGCCTTTGCACCCAAGATGTTGAACGATGACGTCAAGGGTTTGGACGGAAAGAAGGTCAAGCTGCGCGGCTACATTTTGCCGGCGACCTTGTTCAAAGAAACCAACATCGATCAGTTCGTGTTGGTTCGGGACAACCAGGAGTGTTGTTTCGGGCCGGGTGCGGCACTGTTCGACTGTGTGATCGTTGAAATGGTGCCCGGGAAGACGACCGACTTTGTGACTCGCCCCGTGACCGTCGAGGGCAAGTTCAAAATCGATACTGAAAAGTACAAGTATCCCGGTGGCGCTGGGCCCAAAGGGGCAAGCCACTTTGCCATCTTCAAAATCGACGGCATTTCGGTCAAGTGAATCTGGCGATGCCGGTGAGATTTGGCGGGATCAGGCCTCAGGTTTATGCTCCGGGCGACCAACCCGGTCTTGGCGTGCTGTGGATTTCAGCTTTCTGATTGCTTTGCAGTTTCTGGATCTTGTCGGACATTTGACGGACCGATTCCGTATCGGTCAGTGGGTGCAGTTTGACGCGGAATGATTCAGTTTCGCCACCGGCAATCTCGACCACTCGTCCTTGCGTTTCCTCGTACGAGCGTACGTTCGGGTAATTGGTGGCTGGTTCAAGACCGACAACATAGCCATCGCCTTCGGCAGCGGTATTTTTCCACACAATAAATCGGGGCAATCCTTTGACGTTGATCGTTACCCCCAAGCCAGTCACGCCGTCGGCTGATTTGATCATCGCCGATGTGTGATGGTGATCGTCACCGAGCAGTTTTGCAAAATAGACTCGTTCGTTGTAACCCGATTCCGGCGCGCCGATCTGGTTCCATTGCTCGATCTCGCCGGCCGACAAGGCGTCTTTGGGGGCCAGCGATTCGATCGCCGCTTCGATCGTCGCACCCTCGCCAAGTACCGGTGATCCGACGTTGATGTGGTAAAGCAACTGCATCGATGTTGGTGTGCTCAGGTCGTTGGTGACATCGTCAAGCAATTCGACGTCTGCACTGTCTGCGTGAAAGCGGATGCGGCTTTTCAAGCGTAGCCGTTTGATGAACAGCCGTGACTCTAGGATCTCGCCAATCACTTCCAAGCGACCTGATGCTTCGTCAAATTCAATTTTCAATGAAGTCGCTGGCAGGTTTCCGATTCGGCCATGCAGCGGATAAATCAGTTTTCCGCCGGCATCGTATTCGGGCGCCCCATTGCTTTCCAAGCCGCAACGCACGACGAGTTCGTCGAATCCTTCGAGCCAACCGATGCCGCTGGGGTCGAAGGTTGGGACCAGGGACGGGTGGATGGGCCCCGCGACCGGTGAATTCCAGGAAAACGGAACTTGCCCAGCCTCCAATCGCCAGATCGACATGCCGCGAGTCGGTAGAATCAGGGCGCGAACCTTGCCGGTATCGACTTCGATGACTTCCACTTGGTCCGCCGCGCCGCCGACAAACCGTCCGTGGCGAGTCTGAAGTGGCCCCAGTCGAGTTTCGATCTTCATGGTCAGCGGCGAATTGTCGCTCCACCGGATGGATGCAACGGGGTCGCGTAGGGTACGAACGGTGGCTGTTTGCGTGGTCATGTTGAGAAACGATTGGAAAGTGGATGTCGTCTTGATCAGACTCGGCCGTCGTCGCTGATCAAATTCCCGACCAAGTACCTGGTCAAGTTCCTGCTCAAGAACTCGAAGCGCGTTCTTGTTAGGCCGGTGAACAGCTAATAAAACATTAAGCGTCGTCAACCGCTACTGAACGGCGAAAAATTCCCTCCTCCCTGTTTTCTCCCTCCCGATTTCGAAATCAACGTAACGATGAGCAATGTCAAACTCGACGAAGGTCTGATTCAAGGCGATAGCGTCTCGGCAATTTTGGACGCTGCGATGAACGCCGGCGACGGACTGCTGCGACTAACGCCGACTTGGGTGCCAAGATCCTTTTTGCACCCCGGGCGACGAATCAAGCTGCACCCCGGCGATTACTACCGATTTGGTGCTGATCGCGGGGGCATCGACGAGCGTTGGTTCGGCAGCACCACCGAGGCCGCCAACGAAGGCCGTGTTTGGCACGAAGGGCTAAGCTTTTGTTTGCACGACGGCAAGAAGTTCATGCTAAAGGACGCCGTGGCCGAACGTGGCTCCGATATCGTTGGCAAGAAAATCTTTGACCAATACGATCGTTGGCCGGTGTATTCAAAGTTCTTTGACAACATGGGGCCAATTCCCCATCACATGCACCAATCGTTCGAAGACGCAGCTTTGGTCGGCCAAGAAGGAAAGCCAGAGAGTTACTATTTTCCACCGCAACTGAACAATGTCGACAACAACTTTGCGTACACGTTCATGGGCCTGGAACCGGGCACGCGTCCCGAAGACGTGCGCCGTTGTCTCGAGAATTGGAACGCCGGTGATAATGGCATCCTGGATCTCAGCCGTGCCTATCGGCTGAAGCGAGGCACCGGTTGGTTGATTCCACCAGGCGTTTTGCACGCGCCCGGTTCGCTTTGCACCTACGAGCCCCAGTGGGGCAGCGATGTGTTCGGTATGTATCAGTCGATCGTCGAAGGTCGCTACGTACCATGGTCGTTGCTGGTCAAGGACATGCCCGAAGAGAAACATCAAGATCTTGACTTCATTGTTGGGCAACTCGACTGGGACAAGAACGTCGACACGCACTTCAAGAACAGCAACTACTTGGAACCTGTTCGCGACGAAGATCGCAGCGGTGATGGTTACGAAGATCTGTGGATCGTGTACGGGACCGTCGATGGACGACAATTGTTCAGCGCAAAAGAATTGACGATTCAGCCCGGTGCGAAGTGTACCTTGAAAGATCCCGGTGCCAGCAGCTGGATCACGGTTCAAGGCCGCGGACGGATGGGCAAGCTCGATTTGCAAACGCCTGCGATGATTCGCTTTGGCGAAAACACTTCGGACGAAGTGTTCATTTCGCACACTGCGGCAACCGCCGGCGTCGAGATCGAAAACTTGGGCACCGAACCGCTTGTCGGTCTGCGGTACTTTGGACCTGACACCCACAGCAACCTGCCTAAGGCCGGTAGTTGATCAACCAGATTTGTTTGATGTGAACAGAGGTCGTGGCCGGCGCAAGCGAGCTACGACCTTCTTTGATTTTTGCCACTCGCCTTTTCCCTACCAACCCACGCCAGACTCATGACGAATCATCCCAACCAATTTCCGAAACTTCACAACGCGGCTTGGCCGGGCGTCGTCGGCAAGGGCGGCGAGGGAGACGATCCCTGCATTCCCCTGGACGACATGTTGGACATGACCGCCGCGGCCGAAGTCGATGGGCGTAAGTTCGATGGCGTCGATATTTTCTTGTTCGATCCACACGTTTCGATTGATGCGACCGATGCAGAACTGGAAGACCTAGCCGATCGTGTTCGTAGCCGTGGTTTGGTCATTGGAAGTGTTGTCGCGCCCGTTTGGGGGCCAACCGGCGGTGGTTCGGCAGCCGGCGGTCCTGATGACGTCGAAGCTTTCTTGACCCAAGTACGTAAAGGTTGCACGATCGCAAAGAAACTTCGCGAGCTTGGCGTTCGACCGTACGGCGTCGTTCGACTCGACACGGCGACTTCGGTCGACGAGTGGGTCAAGGATCCAGACAAGAACCAATCCAAGATTGCCGATACCTTAAAAGCGGCCTGCGATATCGCCGAAGAGTACGACGAACGATTGGCTGCCGAAGGCGAGATTTGTTGGGGCGGAATGCAGTCGTGGCGCAAGATGGTTGACTTGCTAGAACGAGTTGGCCACCCCGAACGATTTGGGTTCCAAGCTGACATGGCCCACACGCTTTTGTATTTGCTGGGATACAACGCGCCCGAAGATGCAATCCTGCCACAGGACTTTGATTGGAATGACAAAGCCAAGAAAGCCGCGGCACTGAAAGAACTGACCCACGCGCTACGTCCTTGGACCATTGACTTTCACGTTGCCCAAAACGATGCAACCGTTCACGGGACCGGATCACACGACAAAACCGGTCGTCACTGTTTGCCCAATGACCCGAACGGCAAGTTGGACATTGCCACCGATGCCGGGCACTGGTTGCGCGACGAGCATGGCGATGTGCTTACGACTTGTCGGCACATTTGTTGGGATGGTTGCATGTTCCCCAACGACGTGATGAAAAAGCCTGACACTTGGAACAGCATTCTCTCGGCGATGTTGTCCGTCCAAGACGCCCATGGATGGAACGAGTAGGCTGGCAAGTTTTGCCGCTGTCGATGCTTGTCGAATACGATGAGCGTGAAGCTTGTGTCCGGCATCAGCACGAACGACTGGACCAGCGACTTTAGCGATGTGACGAAGCGAACTCACATCAACACAAATATCAGCTCCTTTTAAGAAATAACTGCATTCCTGCTTTCACCAGATGTGGGCGAATTGCCGGGATGCTTTCCAACGCATTAGCGACGAGAATTGAGATCGATGGCTTTAAAACCACTTAACATTGGCTTGGTCGGTTACGGCTTCATGGGCCGAACGCATACCAACGGCTACAAGCGAGTTAACGACTTTTTTCCAGAACTGAAGCATCGCCCGGTGCTGAAAGCCGTTTGCGGACGCAGCCCCGAGAAGGTTCAAGCGTTTGCGGATCAGTGGCAATACGAGTCGGTCGAATCCGATTGGAAGGCGTTGATTGCTCGCCCCGATATCGACGCGATCGACATTTGCACGCCCAATAATTCGCACGCCGAAATCGCAATTGCCGCCGCTGAAGCGGGCAAGATGATCCTTTGCGAAAAGCCACTTGCACTGAATCCTGAGGAAGGCGAGCGGATGTGTGCGGCTGTTGAAAAAGCCGGCGTTGCGAACACCGTTTGGTACAACTATCGGCGCGTTCCAGCAGTGACGATGGCCAAGCAATTGATCGACGAAGGCAAGCTTGGAAAAATCTATCACTATCGCGCCAATTTCTTGCAAGACTGGACGATCAACGAAGACTTGCCACAAGGCGGCGAAGCACTATGGCGTTTGGACGCCGCGGCTGCTGGATCGGGCGTGACCGGTGACCTGTTGGCTCACTGCATCGACACGGCATTGTGGTTGAACGGGTCCATCAAGGACGTCACCGCGATGACCGAGACATTCGTCAAGGAGCGGATGCACACCGAGACTGGCAAGAAAGAAAAAGTAACGATCGACGACGCTTGCGCTTTCATGTGTCACTTTGAAAATGGATCACTCGGCCTGTTCGAGTCGACACGTTACGCTCGCGGTCACAAGGCACTTTACACGTTGGAAATCAACGGTCACGACGCGTCGATTCGTTGGGACCTGCACGACTTGCATCGTTTGGAATACTTCGACAACAGTGACGAAGGTCGACTTCGCGGTTGGCGTTCGATTCACGTGTCGGATCACTCTGGCGACCAACCGTACATGGACAAGTGGTGGGTGCCCGGTTTGCAGATCGGATACGAGCACACCTTCGTGCACCAAGTCGCCGATTTTATCTCGTCGATCGACAATAATACGGCGATGCACCCAAATTTTCGTGACGCGTTGGAAACCCAACAAGTCTGTGAAGCGGTGCTTGAAAGTGCCAAGGTCGGCACCTGGAAAAACGTCTAACGAGCGTCAGTTTGGAATCGGATCACTCGGCCGCAAAGCCGAGTGATCGGAAGTTTCATGCGCGTCTACGCGACTTCCGCGGGTGCGTTTGTTTCCGCCAAACGCCGCTCCGAAAGACGCCAAGGCAGGGTCACCCAGAACGAACTGCCACGGCCAAGTTCGCTTTGGAAGTCGATTTCGCCACCGAGTAATTTGGCCAGCTCTTTCACAATCGACAGGCCAAGGCCCGTGCCAGCATATTCGCGGGTCAGACCTTCGCCGTCGAGCACCTTGCTGCTTTGGCGGAACTTTTCAAAGATGATCGGTTGGTCTTCGATCGCGATTCCGACCCCGGTGTCCGTGACTTCCAAGCGAAATCGACCATTGGCTAGGTCTGCCACCGATACCGTGATCATGCCGCCCTCGGGGGTGAACTTGATTGCGTTGGACAGCAAGTTGTTGATGATTTGCCCCAGTTTGTTGGGATCCTGATGAGCCATCGGTAGATCATCCGGGACGACCAGCGACAAGGAGATGTTTTTGTCTTCGCTAAGCGACTGAATCATGTCGCACTGCGCTGAAACCAGTCGTCCCAAGTTGAAGTCGCTGTGTTTGACTTCCATTTTTCCCGCTTCAACTTTTGCCAAGTCCAGGATGTCGTTGATCATCTCAAGCAGCAGTCGGCCGCTCTTTTGGATGTTGGACGCGTAACGACGTTGCTTGTCGCTTAGTGCATCGATGCCCTGCAGCACTTCTGAGAAACCGATGATGCTATTGAGCGGCGTGCGTAGCTCGTGGCTCATGTTGGCCAAGAAGTCGCTCTTCAAACGGTTGGCTTCATAGAGCTGCAAGTTGAGCTGGGCCAGTTGGTCGACGCGTGCATCGAGTTCTTTGTTGACCTCTTGGATTTGGTCTTGGGTCTCGGTCAAGTGGCGAAGCATTCGGTTGAACGCGTCAGCTAGTTCACGAAATTCGTCCTCGGTTTCGATGACAGCACGTTGGTTGGTGTCACCATGCGTGATCGCATCGCTGACGTCTCGCAGGTGGTACATCGGATACAAGACCAAGTGCCGGAGAATCCAGTGCAGGAAGAACAGCGTCACCGCAATGATCAGCATGCAAAGCGACACAACGATCGCGCGAATCATCGTGGTTTGTTGCTGCGTCTGCTCGTAAGGCATCGTGACTTTCATGACACGAAACGGATACTGCAACGCAAGCTTGGCGGGCGACTCGTTATTGTCGAGCGAAAATGTGCCCGGCATCGAATGACACTGCATGCACTCGTGAGTGGAAAAAATCGGCGTGTAGTAGGCGTATCGGCCGTCGACCGGGCCGACGTCTTCAAAGATTTGTGGCGTCATCGAGTTCAAACTTAGCCCAATCGGGCTCATCGGCTCGTTTGCACCTAAATCCATTGGGCGAGAAACGTCGGGTCGGTCGATGGCGATTTGAACCGCAAGACGGGCACGGAATCGGGCCTCGAGATCTTCCAGCCTCGCAACCTCGGCGGGATCTTGAGGCAGTTCGATTGACGGCAAGTTTTCATATTTGACGGAATCCTTCAGTCCAAGGATTTCATACTCGATGCTCGATTCGAGCGTCTCGTATTCGTCGTCTAGCAAAATGTCGCGAAGACCGGCCAGCACTTCTCGCTTCATTCCGACTTGTTCGGGTGATTGGTCGGATGACCAGATGGCATCGCTGTGTAGTCGCTCGACTTCAGCGGCATAGAAGTCGCGAGCTCGAGTTCGAGTCGTGTTCTTCACCAGCTTCTGGCCCAGGATTTCGATCACCAAGAACGCACCAAACATCAATACCATCAGCGCCGATCCGAAGAACAGAAGGCACTTCCGTTCTAGGCTCATCGAGGCAAACAGGCCTTGAAGTAGACGAATCATGGGGCAGTTGAGTTGGTTACGGGTGGGAGGGCGAGTGGATCCGATTGATCAATTCTCGCCATTTTCGGCATCGTGCCATCGCCGTGCTTGGGAGTTTGACGGAATCTGGCTTTTATTGGCACCCGAATAATTGCCTCATGATCGGTAAAATCGAACCTCTGCGCCTATCTATCGCATTTTATCTGTCTTCGCTTCTTGTCGCTGGTTTTCCCCATAACTAGCATAGAGTGGTACGTGAGCACCGAATTTTCGGAAATTTCCCACCCGATCCTGGCGATACGGCCTGATCCGTCGCGACGCCGACCAGCAATCCACAGCCCGACTGTGGAGGAGTCATATCAAACCCATGAATCGCACGATTCGACATTTGTTCCAATGGTCCCTCGTCTGTACGCTAATCATGATGCTAAGCGCCAGCCCGGTTTCGGCTGGTTGGTTGTTGCACCATATGAAATGCAAGCGGGCTTCGGCTTGTTGCGTTCCCGCCGAGGTTTGTCCGCCTGTTACCGACGACTGCTGTTCGTCGGCACCTGTGGTTAGCGCTCCAATCTGCGCCGCTCCGCTAACGCCGGCACCGGTTTACGAAGCACCGATCTACACGACTCCGATGGTCGACTATTCGATGATTGGTGGATCGGTTGATTCAGGTTGCGCGTGCGATTCAGCACCGATCGAAATGGGCACCCCCATCGACATGGGAATGCCCATTGAATCCCACGCTCCGACGGGCGAACAGATCATTGACGATCAAGTGATTGAGACACCAATGAACAGCGGTGAAACGGCCATTGAACCTTATGAAGTTTCGGAGCCTGTCGAGTCCAACGTGACTGAGTCGGCACCGGCTGCACCAGCGGTTGAAGAGTCTGCACCAATCACTTCGCCTTCGGACGCTGCAGCACCGGCGGACGCTGCACAACCCGCGGCGCCTCAAGAGTCGGTTCCGGAACCAGCAACCGAAGAACCTAGTTTGTTTGATGTACCATCGGAAGAGCCGGCTGCGGCTGAAGCTCCGGCCGAAGCCGATGTCTTTGGTGGCGAAATGGAAGAGTCTGCAAGCGAACCGGCCGCAGCACCAGCCGACGATTTGTTCGGTGAACCCGCAGCACCAGCCGACGCTGGCGATGACTTGTTCGGTAGCCCAGCCGAAAGTGCAGCACCCGAAGCGGCACCAGCCGAAGCACCCGTAGACGACTTGTTTGGCAGCCCCGCAGAAAACGCCGCGCCTGCTGATGCACCAATGGATGACTTGTTCGGTGCTCCCGGCGAAGATGCTGCACCGGCCGATGCCGGCGACGATTTGTTCGGTAACCCACCGGCAAGCGATGCTGCACCCGCCGACGAACCGTCGGTCGACGATTTGTTTGGTGATAGCACATCCATGGAAGAAACTCCCGTGACGGACTCGCCAGCCGCTGATGCTGTCGAGGACGATATCTTTGGTAGCGAGCAGCCTGCCGGCTCTCCGGCAACGGAGGAAAAAGCGAAAAGTGTGATCGACGATCTGTTCGGCGACGCTTCTGACGAAAAGTCTGAAGAGATCAGCGAGTCAACTCGCAACGTGATCGAAGATTTGTTTGGTGCGAATGGCCATACCGAAGACAACGGTTTCGTTGCCGAACTGCCTGCTCCTGTGGCGGTTCCCGAATCCTCGAAGTCAAGTTCGTTGCAGATCGTTTCGAACGTGAAAGAGTCGAACGATCCGATCGCAAAGGCACACGTTCGTACTTGGATCGATAACACAGGATCTTTCCATGTCGATGGTAAGTTGATTCAAATCAACGAAGACAATGTTCGCTTGATGAAGTCCAACGGGCACACCTGCACCGTACCAAACAACCGTTTGTGCGAAGCAGACGCAGCCTATGTTGCCGCCATTCAGAGCGAGATCGCAGCAGCTCGGATCGCTATGTTGACCAGCAACTAGATCTGGCTTGACGATCGTGAAACAATGAACCGAGTCCGACTGTAATGGTTGGGCTCGGTTTTTTCGTTTGAGCACCATTCGCTAGCGGGATTTTTACGATGCTTGATGAACCGGTTCGTTTGATGCACTACGACCCTCGGTGGCGGCAAGAGTTCCAGCAGACTCGCAGCAGTATCCTGGCGAGCTGCGAAGGTTGGGTGAATTCTGTCGAGCACATTGGCAGCACGGCGATTTCGGGGCTTATCGCCCGGCCGACGATCGACGTGATTGCGTTGGTGCCGAATGACGAAGCGATCCAGCCAGCTCGCCAATTGATCGAAGGTTTGAACTTTCGAATCGAACCGACGGCTTCGTGGGCGACAGACGTGATGACGTTGGAAAAGCCTCGGGCGGCGTCGCCAGGGATGGATCCGACTCATCGGGTAATGTTGGTGGTTCAGGGGGCCCCAGTTGCGATTCGAACGGTTCGGTTTCGCGATTATTTGCGCAGCCGACCGGAAGTTGCGATCCGGTGGGAGGAGTTCAAGGTCGCTGCTTGGCGAGACAGTGATGGTGACTTTTTGAGGTACGAGTCCGAAAAATCGGTTTTCATCGCCCACCTGGAAGACCAAATGGACGCGGCCTCCGATTGCAAGTGATCGTCGAAGAAGCTTTTTTGGCAAACAAGATGAACGAATCCTGTGACATGGATATACTGACGCGTTCACCTATTCTGTTCTTCGGTATTGTTTCGCCTTATGCCTCGCAGCCGTCTCGGACCACTGGCGATCGAATCGAAGCTTGGCGATCATCCGTCCCAGAGCCGTGTGTGGCGTGCCATCCACGTTCAATTGAAAAAGGCGGTCGCAGTCAAAGTCTTTGACGCTCCGTTTGGAGGCACGCCCGAAGCACGTGCGGCATTTGCCGTTGAATGGGAACAACTGAAAAAGTTGCAGCATCCCGCGATCGCAAAGTGTTATGGCGGTGGTTTCGAAGAGACCGATGCGTATCTTGCCCACGAACTAGTCGAAGGCGAAACGCTGACGCTGCAGTTAGAGCGACGGGGGCGATTGTCGTGGGAGTCGGTTCTCGACCTGGCCGAACCGCTTGCCGAGGCGCTCAAGTATTTGCACAGCAAGTCGATTGTTCACGGTCGAATGGATCCAGACAAAATTCTGTTTGCTGGCTTAAGTCCGGTGTTGATTGATGTCCGTATCAATCACAACCATTCACCATTTCGTTCCAATCGACCGCCGACCGCAAACGAGCTGGCATTGCGGGCGCCGGAGCTGGTAAGCGATCCCATGGCCGCGTCACCACTGACTGATTTGTACGGGCTTGGTGCAATTCTTTACCTTGCACTGACCGGTCGCCCCCCCGCGACCGGAACCACGATCGAAGCAGTTACCCATTCGGTCATTCACGAGGTGCCTCCGTCGCCGGCTTCGCTGGTGATGGATTGTCCGGTCTGGCTGGACAAGCAAGTCATGCATTTGTTGCAAAAGGATCCTGCCGCTCGCCCACCAAGTGCCGCTGCGGTTCTTTTGGGGTTGGCCGAAGTCCGTCGTCGATCGATGTCACGATCGGGTGTTGCCGAACATGCATCGGCAGGATTCAGCGCGCTGGCGGTCACCGATCAACGTGATCGCGACGTCGCTCGCAAATTGCTTGGTCGTGACGCGATTGGTCTTGATGAAAAGGTCGTTGACGAAACGGCCTGGCACGACCGCCCGTTAATCCTGATCGGAGGCTTGGTCGCGGCGGTTGCGTTGTTTGCTTATCTGCTGTGGCCGCTCAGCGAAGACCAGATGCGGCGCCGCGCCGAAGACTTGTTGGTCCAGCAATCTCGGACCGCCATGAACCAAGCCAAGTCGTCGTACTTGGAACCGATGCTGCAAAAATTCCCTGACGGGAAGCACGTCGATTGGGTCAAAGAGCAGATCGATCGCGTCGACATGTATCAGGCCGAGCACGCGCTCGAGGTTAAACTGAAACGCAATCTTCCGCTGCAAAACGAAGCCGAGCGACTATATGCCGAAGCAAGTCAGTACGAACGGTTCGGCGATGCCGCCACGGCGCTAGACCAGTACCGTTCGATGCAAACCTTGTTGGGTGACGATCCGCAATATCGACCGTTCGTTAACTTAGCGCGTCGCCGGATCGCAAGGATTGAATACGAAGGCGTCGATGCGGACGAAGCGACTCAAATGATCCGCGAAAAATTGAATGAAGCCGACGAATTGATGCGCGACGGAAAGGTCGTCTCGGCACGCAAGATTTGGTATAGCATCGTTGAACTTTACGGCAACAACGACAACGTGGCACCGCTCGTTGAAAAAGCGCAGTCACAACTCGCCGGAAACGCCACACTCACGGACAACTAAGTGATGGACCACGACAGCGAAGCACCGATCGAAGCGCGGTTGGTCAAACAGTCGCCCAACTCTGCGGACTATCACATTCCGGAAACGAAGTTCCTGGACAATAAATGGGCGGTGATTGCGATCCTGTTCGCGGTCACTGGATTCTTAGGCATACCGCTGCTGTGGATGAATCAGAGTTTCAACTCTGCCGAGCGAATTTTTTGGGCGGTGGTGGTCACAATTTACACCGTGTTATTGATCGGCGGTGCCGTTGCCGTTTGCATGTGGAGTTACCGCCAAATCATGGGTGTTTGATCTTCACAATTGGCATCGGCAGCTAGCACGCTTTATCGCACGCACCGATACACAAATGCCGGCGGCAAGTTCTTCCAGACGGTGTGGCTGCGCTCGACATGCGGAAACGTTTTTCGTAGTCGCCGCGAAAAACGCATTCCCGCGGGCAGCACGACTCCTTGCCAGTACGCGAACGTGGCGAATTGGCCGCCGGGCGACAGCACGCCCAGCATCGCATCCATGATCTCGGTTTGCAGCGAGTCCGAGAACGACGCCCACGGTAATCCGCAAATGATCGCGTCGACTTTGGGCATGGATTCTCGTTGGCACAATTCGGCGACGTTGGCCACACTGTCTTCGTAAACCGTGACACCAGGGCACCGCTGGCGAGTTCGCTCCGCTAGATCCGGTGACCGTTCAATGGCAAAGAATTTAGCGTCGGCGTGTTTTCGCTTCAGGGCGGCTTCGGTAAACACGCCGGTGCCGGGGCCGAACTCGACAATGTTGCGGGCCCTGTCCCAGTCGAACCACTGGACCATCGCCTCGACCAGTCCGGGGCTGCTAGGTGCAATCGCGCCCACCTGAGTCGGATTGCGCAGGAAGTTTTTTAGAAACGTGACGCTGTCGGCCATGATGAATTTCGCAATCGAGTCGATGGAGAACCCTGCCAAGGGTATCGGATAAAGAGGTGCTTGTGAGCTACCATGGGAGCATGCGAGTTCCTCAATCCCACGGCTACGGTTCGAATCGTCGGACGCCCGTCGGCGCCAACATGACGCCGATGATCGATGTTGTATTTCTGCTTATCATTTTCTTTCTGGTTTCCAGCCACTTGGCTCGGCAAGAAAATCATTTGCCGCTGGAATTGCCGGTTGCGTCCAGTTTCGACCCGATGGACCTCGAAAAGAGTCCTTTGACAATCAGTGTCGACGGGAAGGCTCAAATCCTTATTTCGGGAAAGATCGTGGCGGCAACGCAACTAGAGCCTGTGTTTGCGGATTTGATTCGTCGTAGCGGCGCAGATGCCGCGATTCGGATTCGCTGTGAAGGAGCCGTCCAGTACCAGTACGTCGAGCCCATTTTGCGTCAGGCAGCCCTTGCGGGCATCACCGATGCGGCCATCGCCGTTCGCGAGGAGTCAGCGAAGTGAAGATTCCAACGGGCATTTATCACGAGTCGATGGAGCTGAAGATGACGCCGATGATCGACGTCGTTTTCTTGTTGCTGGTTTTTTTTGTATGGACCAGCAGCTTTGAACTGCCTGAATTTGATCTGCCCAGCTCGATTGCTCAGCCACCCGCCGGCGGCAGCGAGGTGCAAAACGCAACTGCGCCGGCCGAGGCGTTCGACGAAATCGTGATTCGGCTTTCGATCCAGGATGCCGCGTTAGTGATTGACTTTGGTGGGGAATCGATGGGCAGTGTCGAAGGCTTGCGTGAGCGTTTGACTCAGATTTTGGCGCTGGGGGTCCAGCCGCCTGTCATCATTGATCCCGCTAACAACGTCACCATGAACGACGCCGTGCGAGTCTACGATGCGGCGCGAGATGCGGGTGCCGACCGAGTCCTCTTTGCTGCGGACCCCGCGTCATGATCTCTCCTTCGCGCCTACTGAAGAAACGCTGGTTTGTGGCCGGCTTGTTGATAGCGTTATCGTCAGTCTCTTCAGCCTCGTCATCTTATGGCGAAGTGCCCGTGCTGCGACAGACCGACAGCGCCGCGTCCGACCTGATCGCCGCGTTGGTGCGGGCAGGCCGATTTACGGATGCCGAATCGGTTTGCCATGATACGACGGCCGCGAATCTGGATCCGATGAGTGATCAAGCGGCAAAGCGTGTGATCCGGCTGTCACAGATTTCGACCGCGCGGCAATTTGCATCCGGCCATTTTGACGATGCTGCGACGTTGGCTGCTAGCGATCTTGTCACTGAAATGTTGCATTCGTATCCGGAGCATCCTCGCCGGCTGTTTTTGAAATCACAGTCCCTTGCCGTTCGCCGCGAGGCGGCTCGCTTTGCGGTACTTGCCGCGGTCGTGTCGGCGGATTCGGCCAATCAGTTAGCGGCGAGTGAGAGTCTGCTACGAGCAACCTTGGCGTCGCGCGAGCTGGCAAATGAGATCGCCGACGAGCGGACTCGTTTGCAAACTCAGCGCGGCCCAGAAGTCCTCGGAACGCTTGCGGACCTGCTTCGGCTAGAGCAAGAATCACTGGTCGAATCAGTTTCGCTCGCCTTGATGCAAACAGATCTCTTATCGGCCGATCCAGACATTGCACCCGAGCCCGATGGGATCGGCGCGGCTACCCAAGCCGAACAAGCTGCGGATCAAGTCTTGATGAAACTGCCGTCCGGGTCAACGGCGCGGCATGAGATCGAGAGATTGAAAACGGAAGCCATTCTGCGTGCTGGAGACCGACCGCGAGCAGCAGAAAGCTACGCTTCGCTTGCGAAATCTCTGTCCAAACCGTATTCCGCCACCATGTTGGCATTGGGCGTACGAATCAACATGGCGAGCGGTAGACTTCGCGAAGCGGGCAAGACGCTCGATACCTTCTATGGCGATGATCCTGATACGGCACCATTTTCGGTCGAGATGGACCTGGTGCGGCTAAAGTATCTGTTGGCGAACTCTGCGGCGAACGACGCGACTACCGATACATCAGTCGTCGTTCGCTGGATCGAAACGATCGGACGCCGAAATGGTGCCTACGCAACTCGCCGCGCCGAAGCGATTTCGTTGTCGCGATTGCAATCCGGCGGTGTTGTTCGGGACGTAGACGCAGCGCTGGTAGCGGCACAAGGACGTGATTGGCTAAGACGGGGTGACGCCGCTCGCGCCGCTGAACTTTTGGCTGCTGCAGCCGCCGCGGATGCGGATCCCGACCGAGCAATTCGGCATGCTGTCGAAGCAGCCGCGGCTTGGTCGTCGCTGGAGGATTTTGAAAGTGCGGCGGCAATTTTGGCGTCCACAACGTTTGGTCATCCATCCGGAAGCGATGCGGCCAGAATCCATTTGCAATCGATTCTGCTGCATGCAAAAGCAGGCAACGGCCAGGTCGCTGGAAATCGCGACACCTTAAAGTCGTTGCTTCGTAATCATTTGCAGCGATGGCCAAAGTCGTCAACGGCCTCCGGTGCAACCGAGTGGCTCGTTAAAATTTTGACGGCAGAAGGCGACTTGGTGGCTGCCGCAGAAGCCGGGAGTTCTGCCGAGGCTTGGCAAGCCGCCTATCTAGCCAGTGCGCCACGTGAGAGTGCGAAATTTCAGTCGCGTCTTCAAAAGGCGAGCCGTTCACTGGCGGCCGACTCAGCCTCATACTCAGTTTATGCACAGACCGTTGCAACGATTGCTGATCGCGATCAGTTGCCGAAGTCGTTGGAATCAGATTCCGATGGTTTTTTTACAGCGGTAATCCAGGCACGTCGGACAGGCGTGATTGATCCATCGCTGCCGACGCCGCCGAGCGGTTTGTCCGCGGTCGCGGTCGATGCGCTTCGAAAGCGAATGATGGCGGACGGCCGCGAGAGTCCGTCGCTGCGAAAGTCGATCGCCGCGTGGCTTGACCGTTGGTCGGGCGACGCCGATGACCCAATCGGAAGCGCAGAAAGACGGTTATGGTCCGGCATGCCAGACGAAGCGATCAGAATCATCGAGACTTTCCTGGCTCAGTCCCCAAAGGCGATCGACCGAGTCGAGCGGGCTGCCGTTATGCTGAGCCAGTCGAGCGACCGCCGGGCGCAAGAGGTTGCGGTTGAGTACTTCGACTCGATCGCCGCCGGAGTTGCCCAAGCCAGCGTGCCATGGCACGAGGCAAAGATTTCAGCGATCGAGTTGTTGCGTAGGATGAACAGAATGGAAGAATCAAGCCGCCGAGCCCAGTACATACTGCTGACGGTGCAGGAAATTGATGCGCCGACCAAGAGGCGATATCAAGAACTTGCGAAATCAAACGCAACCGATCGCGAGTCGAAATGAACGCTGATTCCGCAATGGGTAACCGGTTCGTGGTGCTACACCATCACATAGGCCCAGGATTCCAGCGAGTTTCCGATGATCATTTTGACTGGATGTTTGAACGCGGCGGATCACTTCGGACATGGGCCACTCCGGTTATCGACGATGTCAATGATGCCTTCACTTTAAATTGTGAACCGCTTGCCGATCACCGAATTGAGTACTTGAATTACGAAGGTCCCGTCAGCGGCCATCGGGGCAACGTCACACGCGTTGTCGCTGGAACGTTTAAGGTGATCGATGAATGGCCTAGCCGGTTTTTGGTTCAGGTGAATGTCGAACTGGGCGATCTGTTTGATAAGGCCACGCTCGTTTTTCAGCGAACGAGTCTGGATTTCGATCGTGGCTTTGATGTTAGCCGAGCCGACTGGACGTTGTCGTTTTCGTGAGGTCGGTACGATACGAATTGATGCACCGGACCTCGCGGGACAAAGGTTTTGTGAGCAAGTTGCCCTGTATGGCCTGCCAGCAGGACGGCGCCGTCATAGGTGATCAACGACTCGACAACGACGGGGCTTAGGGCATACCGGGGGTCATCGCTGGGGACGGTTACTAGCGCGATTGGACCTGTGTCCGTCATGTCCCAGCGGACATCGATGTCACCGCGAGCAGCTTCTTTGCTGATCCCAGTCAGAAATTTGGTCAGCGGCAATCGCAACGCGCCAGCGCGAAGATTCTGGACACGAAAGGCTAACATGTTGGGTTGTTCGGTCATCTCCACAATGAACTCGCAGGACACGATTGTGTCGATGTGACGATTCTTGTAGCGAACCGCTGCTTGGACTTTTTCGTTTTCGATGATGATCCTTGGTTCGCTAGCGCCAAGGGCGGCAAGTCGTGGAAACTTCTGGGGCAGTTCCTCGATCAGCCATGCATTGATCTGTTCGTCGCTAAACGCTGCTCGCCATGAACCTAGCTTGGCAGCGTTGGTTTGAAGCTGTTGGACTTCCGCTTGCAACCGACGACTAGCTTCGGCAGTTGTGACCGAATGGTTGTTCGATGCTCGAGTGTAAAACTCAGGAACGTATTGTGATTGTTGGACCGCCCACCAAGCGACCGATCCGCTGATCACCATGATGGCGATGACAGCAAGGGAAATTCGTTTGATCCAATTTCGCATCACAATCCTTCAAGCAAAGGGAGGATTAGAATCTAGAACCTAAGCGGTCGCGGTAGCCAACTTCGTACTCGGTCAGCAACCCCAGGCACACTTTCTTGTTCAGCGGCGGACTTATCCGACGCCGCAATTTCGGTCGTCGGCTCGGCTAACAAGAACTGTGCCCAATGATTTTGCAGTAAGCGTGCGGATGGCGTCAAATTTCCTCGCTGCAATCCTTGCACCGCCAAAAATGCTTGACTTTGGATTTGGACGCGTTCTTTCGATGTCGGAAATCGATCATGAAGTCGAACGTCATCAATCCATACTCTACCACCCGAGAGACTGTCGATCGTCAAACGCAACGACTCCGTTTTTTCTACGTCAATCGAAAGGGCTTCCAACACGATTCCTCGTGATTCCCATTTTCCGTTGCAGGGAACACTGACGTCGGCACTCTGCCGAATCGGTGCTCCGCTTTGAGTCGCTTCGATTGAAACTCGTAAATGATGTACGTCACCATCGCGTTTCAATTCGCCCCGGCAGGCCATCGAGACCGCCAGTTGCCCGCTTTGCGGCGGCGTCACTGTTTCGCTGACGAGCCACGTTCGCGTGGAAACAGCTGCGTCGGTAGTCAGTAAAACGGATTGGCTTCCTTCGAAACACTCTCCTCTTTCGACTCGAACACACTGAGGTGGATGCTGGGCGTGTAGCCATCCGATCAATCCCATGCCGCCGGTTTGTTCAAAGCCGCCGTTGGCTAGACCGTCGTAGGCTGGCGGCGTGCTCAGCATACCGATCCGCTGCACAACCGAAGTGACCTGTTCTTTAATCTTGTCTGTGGTCGCGGATCCACCGCTTGCGACCGCATTCCAACTGCCAAAATTTTTAGCCGACCCTCGACAACGCAGCAACGAAACGCTGCCGGGTTCCAAGGTAAGTTGCTGACCGATTCCGGACAACTGACTAGGTGATGGCGATGCCGTTGACGTATCCGTTTGATTAATCGTCGACAGTGGGGCGTTGCGGAGGCTAGCTTCGCCGCTAATGACTTCCCACCTAGCGCCGGTCGGAGATTGGAATGTGACCAGTGATTTCCACGGCGCCATGCTAGAAATCGAAGCAAAAGTGTATTGGTCGTTTGTCGCCAAATGGACATGCACGGATTGTGATGCTTGATCGATCGGTTCGATGTTTAGCGGACCATTGGTCGGCGTCAATGCAAAAGCGTCAAGGACTTGGGCAAGTCGCGGAACGATGGCGGCAGCTGTTAGCGGTAGGTCGACGAATAGGCATGGAGGGGCCATTTGATCGATGATTCGAGCAGCGTCGAGATCAAGATGGCTGCATAAATGAACCGGCGAATCGGGGGCATCGGTCTGGCCGATCGCTGCGGAAATTATATGTTCAGGCGTTGACTGTCGGACCGATGAAAGCCGTTGAGCAAGCATCGACTGCATCGACAGTCCTTCGCGGATTTGGTGCACAAACGACTGGATCGCTATGGCATCCTGGGCTGTGTCAGGTACGGATTTTTGGTCACCGGTGGCAACGCGACTGTGCGGTTGATGGGCCGGGGCTTGAACGAATACCTTGAGTTTTGTAGACGATTGATCTTGAGCCGCCGCGATCAGATCAGAAATCTGCTCCGATGCAATTGGTTGTTCACTCTGTGGAGTTGCTGCATCAATGACAAGTCCCGAAAATGATGGGGCGGGCAGGCATACTGCTAGTAGATGATGCGCAATCGCACTGCTTTCTCGCGACAGAAGTGCGGTTGGGTTCGAAGACCGTGGGTTGAAGAAGGCCGGATCGATGCTGACCATCGCGTGCTTGCGTTGTTTGGTCAACACTTGAAAGAAGGTCGCTAGTCGGTTGATGTCCGCACCATCATTCCACGCGGGGACTAAAAGATCGCCACTGTCGAACCACGATCGATTCGCGTTGCATGCGGGGATCAAGATGGTGTTGATGTTATGAATGCTGGCATAGTCTGCCAAGCGTTCAGTCGCGATCCAGGTCCGGTAGATCGCTCGCGTTTGTGGGCTGCATGACGTAATCGCGTCATAGAGGTGAATGTCGCCCGAGAGAGCCTCGACCCAATCTAGGTCGCCTAGCCGAAGCACGACATCGCGTTGTTTGTCAGCGTCGGATTTTGCTTGCACCAATCGTTTGGGGCCTGCATCAATGCGGATCGACTCGAATCGGACGGGCTTATTGTTGCTGAGGTTAGTCAGCCAAATTTGATCGTTCCCGCTGGGGTAGTAGATGAACGTGTGGGTTTTCCAACGCCCATTCCCACTTTGTTCGTTGGATTTGTCAGGTTCAATCAAAGCACGATCGTCTGGGCCAATAATGAACGATACCGGGCAACCGCTTCGGTTTTCACCTGCTGCGACATCAACTTGCAGCAATCCATCCAGATCGTTGGGGTAACGCAGCGTGACCTTGTGCGGCAAATGTGAGACCATGACCGGCAGCGACGCTTGGAAAACGTGTTGCGGGTTGAGTACCGAAATGGACTCATTTGCATGCTTGCTGGTCGCCAAGTCTCCCGAAACGCCGCTGACACCAGGAATCAACCGCGTCGCTTGTTTCGGTAGCCATTGATCAACTGACCAAGTCGTTTCGGACGGGCGGATTACGTTGACCGTGTTCCAATTCGATTCGCTTTCCAAATCGGGGGCGACTCTCGACGACATCACAACCAGCGTGGTGCGGTTGGACGCGATCACGGGTTCCCGGCGGCGTAGTCGCGACCACAGTTTGTCCTGATCGGTCTCGATCTCGCATCGAAACTCGTAGACACCTTCATCATGAAGCACGTTGTCGTCGATCGTAATCGTTGGTGAGTTACCATTGGCATCTAGCGTGACGGGTTTTTGGCCCGAGTGAATCGTTTGTCCGCGAGACACTTCGTAGAAACCGTACTTCATCAATACCGTGGACGAAGCGCGGCCTGGAATTGAGTTGATGCGAACCGACAAATCGATGGGCTGATCGGGGACGCAGATGGAGTGTTTTTCGCCGACGCGAATTCGAACGGAGTCCGTTTCAAGTCGCTGGATCGTCCAAGTGGGTGAACTGGAATCTTTGTTGGGTGACTCAAACGCCGCGCCGGTGGTTAGTTTCTTGACTGCGATTTCGAGAACTTCATCGTGGTTTTGGTCCGACGATCGATTCTCGGGGTTGCGGCTTCGTAACCGCAGGATTCCGTTTTCCGAACATCTCAATCGAAACAGGATCGCACCGGCTGTCATCGGTTGATACGGTTCTAAACGCACACTGGTTTGGTCGGACGATCGAGTCAATTCGCCTGACAGTCGCGTTAATTGCGAGTCGGGGCGAACACTCAGAATTTTTCCATTGGCTGAATCGACGGCGGTGGCTTCCAAGTCCCAGTGAATTGGATTGGGTGATTTCCACTGCCATCGCAATTCAATGTCGATGATATCATCGTGCGAGGTGGTCTCGATTAGCGGAGCCTGTGCAAAGCTGTGACTCGAGCCAAGAATTAAGCCGACAATAAGGTGAAAAACAACGAGAGCCTGAGCCGCCACCGTTACGCGGTGCGGCATCGACGACGAGTGGCGAAGACTTCCTTGTCCAGCCATCAGAGTCCAGTCCGTAGTTCCAAGGGCAGATGTGATCCAAGTCCGCTTGCCGCAAAATTGACAGTATGACTGCCGAGGCGGCTGGGATATGATCGCGACCGTACCTACCGCGGATCTCTTATGTAAAGAGAGAACCGGCAGAATGGGAAAGATGCGGGGGGCAAGCAACCGTCCGTGCACCGCTTGCACAGGCTTGATTAAAACCGCTTGCGCAGGCCGGATCGAGCAAGATCTAGGCTTGGTCCTCGGCGTCAACGGTGCCGCCGGCTTCATTCACATCCTGTACATCCGCAGTCGCCTCCGTCTCAGCGTCGGTTTCTTCCACAATCCAAGGATTCTTCCACTCGCTCCAGTGCGAGAGGTAGACCTGATAGGCCTCGCAATCGTCGGCGCGTTCTTCAATCCACTTCTTTCCCTCGGCGACCAACTCGATCTCTTGGTCTAGCGTGATGTGCCCCGTCAGAACTCGGGTTCGCAAAAAGACGAAGTATGTGTCAAGCACATCGCAGCGGCAGTAGTCACTGATCGCCTTCTTTTTTCCATCGTTGTATTGTTGTTGCACTTGTTCGCCCGTCAGATCGACCTTGCCGGGTTTGCCAAGCATTTGCGAAATCAAATTCAGTCCTCCGTTGCAACGTGCGGCTCCAAAATTTGTCAGTACGTCCTGCAGGTCCAAGTGGGCGGTCGTATTGAATCGATTGCGTGGCGACTTGTAGCCTTCGCCGCGGAACCACTTTGGCAGCGATACGCCAAAACGGTACGCCGCAAGTTCCATCAACGGTACGTCGAACGATCGACCATTGAATGTTACCCAAGTCGGATACTTGTAGGCTTCCCAGCCTCGCCAGAAATGCTGAGTAATGACGTGCGGTCTGAACTCGGGTTCATCCAGTGAAACTAAATCCACCAGCCGAAAATCCATGGCGACTTTGGCGACGACTACCGCGACCGGCACCTGGAACGTATGGGGAATGAAGGTCGTTCCCTTGGTTTCCATAAGCTCATCTTGATACGTCTCGATCGCCTCCATCGGCGTGTAATTTTGGCCCGGATAACGAACCTTCGAGACGAGTTCGCCATCGGCAACACTTTCAACATCGAAGACCAGATAGGAAACTTGATCGGCCATCGGCAGTTGCTTTTGGGTTGCTTGATTGCGGCGGGTGGGTGCCTACGAACTTCGTTCTATGAAACAATGTACCTATTCCTTGACATTGATCGAACGTCCTCACCCCAAGTTTGCCCAAAATCTGCCATGACCGCTGAAAAAAAAACTCACGAGCGTTCTGTCACGCTCGTCAATCGCGACCGCTTGTTGGAGCGTTTTCTGCGTTATGTGCAAATTGACACGACCGCAAATCCAGACACAGACCAATATCCAAGTTCGCCCGGCCAGCGTTTACTGGGATCGCAACTTTGCAAAGAATTAGCTGCCATGTCGATTACCGATGCGGTTCAAGACGACCATGCGCTAGTGTGGGGGACCGTGCCAGCAAGTGATGGTGGAAACAGTCCTACCGTGGCACTGGTCGCTCACTTGGATACTTCGCCCGAATCGCCCGGCGCAGGCGTCAAGCCACAGGTCATCGACGCGTATGCAGGAGGTGACATTCCTTTGCCTGCTGGAGGCCAAATCTCGGTTGCCTCGTCGCCATCGCTTCTAGAGCTGATTGGCAAAACGTTGGTCACCACCGATGGATCGACATTGCTTGGCGGCGATGACAAAGCAGGTGTCGCCATCATCATGGAGCTAGCGCAAACATTGATCGAGAATCCGCATTTGCTGCATGGACCCGTGCGGTTGCTGTTCACCTGTGACGAAGAGATCGGACGGGGAACCGACAAAATCGATCTTCGGCAAGTGGATGCCATGGTCGCCTACACGATCGATGGTGGCGGTTCGTCGATGATCGATGTTGAAACGTTTTCAGCCGACGCGGCCACCGTGCGTTTCATAGGGCATAACATTCACCCATCGATCGGTAAGGGACGAATGGTCAACGCGATACGGGCAGCCTGTGATTTTGTTGCCGCGCTACCACGCGAAACTTGCACGCCTGAAACAACCGAAGATCGCGAAGGATTCATTCACGCGCATTCGATCGGCGGTGGTGTGGGTGAAGCAAGTGTTGAAATGATTTTGCGATCATTCGACAGCGAAGACTTGAAACGGTACACGCAGCAAATTGAAACGCTCGCGAACAAGATCGCCGACCAAACACCGGGGATGAAAGTCGAAGTGTCTGTTCGTCGTCAGTACCGGAACCTGCGTGAAGGGCTCGAAGAACTTCCCGAGTCGGTGTCATTTGCCGAAGAGGCGTTCGTGCGACTGGGGCGGACACCCTCGCGAATGATCATTCGCGGAGGCACCGACGGCAGCCAACTGACCGAAAAAGGTTTGCCAACGCCAAATCTGTCGAGCGGTCAACACAACATTCACGCCGTGACCGAGTTTGCATGTCTGGATGAAATGGCAGAAGCCGTCGAGCACCTGATTGAGATGTTGTCGCTGTGGAGTAAGCAAAAAATCTAGGCAGATTGTTCGGGTTTGCTAAGACTTGAATTCGGCGATCACGCTGGCCAGCGACGCTTTGGCGTCACCGAATAGCATTCGCGTGTTTTGGCCAAAGAACAGCGGGTTGTCGACGCCGGAAAATCCGGACGCCATTGATCGTTTCAAGACAAAGACCGTCCGCGCGTAATCCACATTGATGATCGGCATGCCGTAGATCGGGCTGTTTTCATCTTCGCGAGCGGCCGGGTTAACGACGTCGTTGGCGCCGATGACAATCGCGACGTCAACGTTTTCGATCCGTCGGTTGATGTCTTCCATTTCGACCAATTGATCGTACGGTACGTTGGCTTCGGCAAGCAGCACGTTCATATGACCGGGCATTCGGCCGGCGACCGGGTGAATCGCGTACGAGACCTCGGCACCGTTGGCTTCCAATAGTTCGCCAAGTTCACGAACGACGTGTTGTGCTTGGGCG
Source organism: Rubripirellula reticaptiva (assembly GCF_007860175.1). Taxonomy (NCBI): domain Bacteria; kingdom Pseudomonadati; phylum Planctomycetota; class Planctomycetia; order Pirellulales; family Pirellulaceae; genus Rubripirellula; species Rubripirellula reticaptiva. Next base: position 1,303,207 of record NZ_SJPX01000001.1, read on the forward strand.
ACCGCCATTCCGTAGCCCGGAACCATCACGACCGACGAAGCGGCTTCCAAAATCAAGAAAGCGTCGTCGGCGGTGATCGGTTTCACTTCGCCTTCGACTTTGGTGGCCGCGCCGGTGGCTGTGAATCCCGAGAACAGCACGTGCGAAAGCGAGCGGTTCATGGCTCGGCACATGATGTTCGTCAAAATGATTCCCGCGGCACCGACCAGGGCGCCCGCGACGATTAGGATCGTGTTGTTGATCGCGAAACCTGCCGCGCACGCCGCCAAGCCCGAGTAACTGTTCAGCAGTGAAATCACCACGGGCATATCGGCGCCACCGATCGGGATCACCGCTAGCACACCCAGCACCAATGACAGCAGGATCACCGCACTGACCATCGGCCCGGTCCAGCCAGGCAGGATGACCATGACCACACTGCAAACGACCAAAGCAGCCAATACCAACAAACTGACAAACTGTTGACCAGCGAATGCACCGGCGCCACTGCCAAGTCGTTCGGACAGTTTCGCCCATGCGACCAGACTGCCCGTGAAGGTGACTCCGCCAATTAGGATCGACAACACGATGGTCACCATCGTGAATGCTGATAATCCGCCAAACCCGCCACCTGGTGAATAGAGTGCTGCCCATCCCACTAGCAGTGACGCGATGCCGCCCGATCCGTTAAACAGGGCAACCATTTCGGGCATGCCTGTCATTTCAACTCGGCGGGCCGTAACCGCACCAATGATCGAACCAAGTACCATCGCCACGGCGATCCAGCGGTAGTCGACGATTTCCAGCGACAGCATGGTCACGATCACGGCGATCAACATCGCGATCGACGAGATCAAGTTGCCACCGACCGCCGTGGCGGGCGATCCGAGACGCTTGAGTCCGTAAATGAACATCGCCGCAGTGACGATGTAGACGCCGCCGATGATTTCAGGATTCATGATTTCTCCTTTGGCGAATTGTCTTTTTTCTTGAACATCGACAGCATTCGGTCGGTCACCATGTAGCCACCGACCACGTTTACCATCGCAAAGAAAACCGCAATCGCACCCAGCCAAGTTGCCCACGGCCCAAGGTCAGCACCGGCCGCCAGAATGGCGCCGACAATTGTGATGCCCGAGATCGCATTGGCCCCTGACATCAGCGGCGTGTGCAACGTGGACGGTACTTTGGATATCAATTCGAAACCCAAAAAAACCGACAACATCAAGATGAAGCCGAGATACACCATGTCCATGTTTTAGGACTCCATTTTCGCTTTGACGGATTCGTTGACGATGTTGCGATCGCGAGTGATCACGGCGGCCCGGATGATTTCGTTTTCCGGATCAAGCGACAGAACTTTGGTTTCAGCGTTCCAGAATTCTTCGATGAAATTGACCAGGTTATTCGAGTACATTTCGCTAGCGTTGCGGCTGACCTCGGAAGGCAAGTTTCCAATGCCAATGATTTTAACGCCGCCGATGTCGACAATTTGGTCTAGCACCGATCCTTCGACATTGCCACCGGTTTCGACAGCCATGTCGACGATCACGCTGCCTGGTTGCATCGCCTGGATCATGTCGGCCGTGATGATACGGGGCGCGGGGCGGCCGAACAATTGTGCAGTGGTGATGACGACGTCGGATGCCGCAATGATTGCTTTTTGCCCTTCGCGTTGCAGTTCGACTTGTTCGGGTGTTAGGGCTTTGGCGTAGCCCTGCTCGGTTTGCCCGACTTCGCCCAAATCAATTTCGACGAACTTTGCACCAAGCGATCGAACTTGTTCAGCCACGACGGGCCGAGTGTCGAACGCTTCGACTCGCGCCCCCAAACGTTTGGCGGTTGCGATCGCTTGTAGACCGGCCACACCGGCGCCAATGATGAAGACTCGCGCCGGTCGAATGGTTCCCGATGGTGTCATCATCATCGGAAAAACTTTGGGGCAATGGTACGCGGCTTGGATCACTGTCACGTACCCGGCCAAGTTGGCTTGCGACGAAAGCGCATCCATCTTCTGAGCAATCGTTGATCGCGGAATCATCTCCATCGATACCGCAGTGACGCCTTGGTTGGACATCGCCGTGATCAAGTCGGGCTCGTTGTACGGATCAAGAAAACTGACGTGGACGGCACCGTCTTTAAGCGAGGCGATTTCGTCGGTCGCCGGTTTCCGAACTCGCAGCACGAGGTCTGAATGACTCAGAAGGTCATGTCGATCGGCAACGATGGTCGCGCCAGCTTCGGTATAGGATGGATCGTCGAAACCCGATTCGACGCCAGCACCGGATTCAATGCTAACAAGGAATCCTTGGCTTATTAGTTTCTTCGCGTTTGCGGGGACCATGGCGGTCCTGCGTTCGCCCGGCCATGTTTCCTTGGGGACACCGATTCGCATGTTGTGACTCACAGGTTCTTGAGGTACTCGACGCTTTGACGAAGTTCGCCGATGGTTGAATCGGCTCGGCCAACCACGTAGCGACCACGATAACGGTTTTCTTCTAGCAAGCCGATCAGGTTGGGAAAGTCCGCGATCCCTTGTCCCAGTGGAACTGAGATCCCACGACCGGCTGCCAAGTCGATCACTCCATCGACTGCACAAACCAATTGGACTCGTTCACGCAATGCCTTGACTGCGTCGGGAACCGAAAAACGATTGACGATCAACTGGCCCGGGTTCAGCGCGACCGCCACGTAACCGTCGACACACGTGTCGAGCAATTTGGACAGTGTTTCGCCGGATTCGGTTCCGGTTTCGGCAGCAAAGAATGCTCCGACGCGAGCCCCATGTCGGCCCAGATCGTCCATCACTTCGCGCAGTGTCGTGTACCGCGGATCGTCTTCCGATTCGGGCACCATCCCGATCGCGTTGACCAGAACGGGTGCACCCAGCTTATATGCTAGCAACATCGCCGACTTGGTGGCATCGATGCGTCGGTCAAGATTTTCGAGGCTATCAAAGCCCCTTTGGGTCGGAAAACGCAATGAAGATACCTTCAAGTTGAGGTCCTCCAGCGTTTTACGCAACTGACGGAGCCCGGTGTCCGACAATTGAGAAGGGTGGATCCCGCTGCGCGCGTCTAATTCGATCGCTCGGACCCCTAATTGAGACGCCTGTTCGAGCGATTGACGTAGCGGCAGCCGCATCGAATCGGTTCGGATCGCCACATTCAGTTCGGCCATTTTGCCACTTTGTCGCTTGAAATCATTCGTTTTTTCATTTTTGTCATCGCATCACCACCAATGGGTGACTCTCGTCCCATGATCGGTACCGGCATCGCTGACATCTTACGTGTCGCTCAACGAATCTCCTACATGGTCGCATCCGGCTTAGGCTCGCATTTGCGCCGTTCCGGATTGCGCTGTGCCGATTTTCGTGGTGCGGGATTGCATGGTAATGGGCGGCGGCTGGTTTTCAACGGCGCGTTCCGGGTTGCCAGCCTGTCATTGTTGTTTGCGTTGCTAGGGGTTTGTTTCAGTGTCGCTGATGATGACTCCAACGAATCCGCCGCAGTCGCGATTACTGAACTAAAGAGTTTCGTATGGGATTTTAGTCGAAAAGATGACCAGGGTTTCGATGGTGAACCCGATGGCTGGAAGCGTGCCACCGGCGACTCGTATCCCAGTTACGTTCAGTACCAGATCGTCGCTCGCGATCCAGACTTCGAACGCAACATGTTGAAGATCGACTCGTCAACACTGCGCCCGTGGCTGAAACTGCGATCACAATTTCCTAGTCTGCCGGCATTGCCACCGTCGATAGCCGACATGACGGTCGATCGCTTTGTCAGGATCGAGCTAGACGGTGGCCAGTTCACCGCCCAATCGCCTTCGATCGAAGCGAGTCGTATGTACCAGTATCGGTTTTCAGCTGACATCATGACCAAGGGGTTGCGGCACGATACGGCACGAGCGGAACTGGTTTTCTTGGATGAAAGCAACCAGGAACTCGCTCGGCATTCAACCGTTCCGCGCGGGGGCACGTCGGATTGGACATCCTGCCAAGTCGAATTAGTTCGTCCCCCGGTCGGCGCCAAATCGATGATGATTCGTATCATGGTTCAACGCAGCGAAGACGGTTTGGAAGACATCCGAGGTACAATTGGTTTTGACAATCTGCGGATCGAACAGTATCCGCAACTGCAGGTCGTCACGGATCAGACGCGCGGCGTCTACCGCGTTGGTCAGCCGATCACGACGACCGCCAAGATCATGGGACTGCCCGCGGGTGCGTCGCAAATCCAGTTCCGTCTGCTCGACCATGACAATCGGGAACTGGCTAGCGAATTGCTGTCAGTCAATCACCGTGGCGACCCTGTCAGTAAGGACTCGGCGAGCAAGGATTCCGCAGGAGTTCTCGCCGAAACAGCGCCTCGTTCCGTTGATTCGGACGTCACTTGGCAGCTTCCGCACGTGGACGTTGGTTTCTATCGCGTGGCTGCGTCCATCGTTGGAAAACGAGCGTCAACGTTGTCGACCGATGTGACATTCGTCGTGATCGATGATCTGGTCGGTGGCCCGCCGCACGGCCCGTTCGGTTGGACGTTGCCGCGAGGATCTTCGCAGGTGCCGGCTCGGGAATTAGGGCCATGGTTGTCTAGTCTTGGCGTGGCATGGGTCAAGTATCCGTGTTGGTTCTCGCCAACCGATACGGTCGCTGCCGAAGAGACCGCTGCGCTTTTGACTCGCTTTCAAGACAACGGTTTGCAAACAGTCGGAATGTTGGATTTGCCACCCGAGTCCCAAATTGCAAAGTACAACTTGCGTGGTCGTCGTGATTTGGTCGCAGCGCAGTTGTTTCGGGACGTCGCTACCTGGCAACCACTGCTTGAACCATTGATGACGCGATTGACATTGAAGGTTCGCACTTGGCAACTAGGTGCTGACCGTGACCACAGTTTCTTGGGGCGTCCACGACTGCGCGATTCAATCAACGCGATCTCGACCGGACTGCAAGGTTTTGGGCAACCGATTGACGTTGCCATTTCATGGCCTTGGCTCGAGGAAGAACTCGACGAGAGCGAAACGTCGTGGCAAGCGATCTGTCGCAGCAGTGATCCATCGCTCGCGGCGCACGAACTCGATGCGTTTTTAGGATTAGAGGAATCACATTCGCGTGGCAGCGGGCCGCGAACTTGGTTGCTGCTCGATCCGATCGAAAAGAGTCGCTATGACCGTGATTCTCGCATCCGTGATCTTGTGCTTCGTATGGCCACCGTTCGCGGGCACCGTGTACAAGCAGCATTCGTCAGTGATCCCCATAGCGAAGAGAACGGCTTGCTTCGTCCGGGTGGCCGTCCCGATGAATTGCTTTTGCCTTGGCGAACGACATCGCGGTTGATTGGCAATTTACGAAAGACGGGTTCGTTACAACTGCAAAGCGGGGCCCAGAACACGGTCTTCGTTGGCGGTGATCGTGCCGTTTTGATGTTGTGGTCGGCCGAACCAACGGAAGAAAAAATCTACTTGGGTGACAACGTTCAAATGGTCGACGTGTGGGGGCGAGTCACCGAACTGCCGGTTCATCCAGACCCTGTGCAACCGAGCCAGCATATTTCGATCGGCCCAGTGCCTATCTTCATCGTTGGCGCTGATCCATCGCTTCTGTTATTTCGCATGTCAGTTGCGCTTCAACCGACCCAGCTCGACAGTTTGTTAGGGCTGGTTCAGCCGCTACGTGTCAAATTCACCAATCCAACTCGCGAGAGTATGGTTGGCACAGTGCGAATTCTGACGCCGCCGTCTTGGGCGATTACCACTCCGATTCGCAACTGGGAAATGCTTAGCGGTCGCTCGACTAGCGAGCCCTTTGAGGTCGTACTCAGTAACGTTGCGAAGATCGGCACCTACGATGTACCGCTTCAATTTGAATTGGAAACCGTACCACCCAAGCTGATCACGGTTCATCGCAGCCTCATCGTCGGCCCCGAAGGATTGGATATCAAGATTTTGACTCGATTGCTTCGCGGCAACGAACTTCGGGTGCAAATTGAGATCACCAATCGCTCGAATCGAACTCAGTCGTACGACTGTCTACTTTTCCCGCCGCCGGGGCGACAGTACCAGCGTCGCTTCGTCACGATCGAACCCGGCGAAACAACTCGCCGTGAAATCTTCTGGCCGAACGGCGGCGAATTGGTCGGCAAGCGAATGCTTTTGCGAGCAGTCGAACAAGACGGCAGCCGGGTGTTGAACTATCCCATCGACGTGACCCGCTGATCGTACCATCACCGATGGGTGATCACTGACCGCAGGTAACTTTCCACGTTCCGTTCGCCATGATTACTCGTGACGGAGGGCTTCGATGGGATTCATCTTGGCAGCTCGAATTGCCGGGTACAGACCGCTGATCAATCCCACACCGACGGCGATGGCGACGGCCAACGGGATCGTCCAATAGACGATCGCTGGTTCGGCTTCGCGGATTGCGGCTGGCAACGCCGCAAACTTCTCTGGCAAGCCTCGTTTGACGCCAATGATCGCCAAGCGGTAAGCCGGCAAACTCAACAACCCGATCACGATACCGAGGATCGCACCGGCGAAACTAAGCACGATGGTTTCAACCAAAAACTGGCGAGTGATATCGTGTTGCTTCGCCCCCAACGCGCGACGAATGCCGATCTCGCGAGTTCGCTCGGTCACGCTGGCTAGCATGATGTTCATGATCCCGATACCGCCGACGACCAACGAAATACAGGCGATCAAAATTCCGATGCCCAAAAACATCAGCTTCATGTTGCGGGCTTGTTCCAGCAGTTCCAGCGGTACGACTACGGCCACATCGTTTAAGTCACCGTGGGATTGGGCCAGTAAGCCTTCGATCATTGCGGCCGAGTTCTTGACCTGATCTTGGTTCTTGGCCTGCAAGGTGATTTGATTCAGTTCCATGATTTCCATCTGGAACTGGCCACTGCGACGCGTGACGATTGTGTCCCCGATTCGTTTGCGCAACGTGCTCATCGGGATGTAAACGTCGGCTGAAAAATCTTGCGAGTCCAACGACCCGCCGATTGCCGCCGATGCATTTCGGTGCTGCAGCACGCCAATGATTTTGTACTTGTCAGTATGTTCGGGGACCGTAACTCGTTTCCCAAGTGGTTCTTCAAATGGGAAAAGTCGATCGGCCACACCGGATGAAATGACGCACACGGTGTCGGCTTTAATTTCGTCAGCATCGGAAATGAACCGTCCGCCACCGTTGCGAATTTTCAGATGGTTGACGTCCGAATACGTTGGTGTGCAGCCAACCAGACGACCGTCAATGATGCGATCTCGGTACGTGAATTGGCGACGGATCTCGCGGATTGGAATGGCCGTTTCAATCGTCGGAACGTTGACCAAGATCTTTTCCAGGTCGCTGCGTTTGAGGCCATACTGAGTCGCCGACTGTCCCGCCAATTTGTCTTCCGGCGGCTTCTGGCTGCGGACAATAATGGTGGTCGATCCGAGTGACTCAATTTGCTTTTGAACTTGGTCGCTTGCACCTTGGCTGATTGCGGTCAACACGATCACCGCCCAAACGCCAATCATGATGCCAAGCATCGTCAGTCCGGTGCGCAGCGGGTGCAGCGCTAGACTTTTGATTCCCAGTTTCCAAGTACGAAGCCACAGCATGTTTGCTCGATTCCAAAAATTGTTTATCGCTTGTTACTCGCGGGCCAGAAACTCGGCCACGGCGGCAGCTTGCTTCTCACGCATTTCGTTGCGTTCTTGTTCTGTGACAACTTCGTCGGTATGCAGCAGACCGTCCTTGAGCCGTACGATTCGCTTGGCACGCATGGCGACATCGTCTTCGTGCGTGACCATGATGATGGTTCGGCCTTCGGAGTTTAGTCGGTCAAAAATCGCCAGGATTTCGTCGGTCGTGACTGAGTCCAGGTTGCCCGTCGCTTCGTCGGCTAAGACAAAGAACGGATCGTTGATCAGCGAGCGAGCGATCGCGACACGTTGCTGTTGGCCCCCGGAGAGCTGCGATGGACGGTGGCCAAGTCGGTCTTTCAGGCCAACCTCCGTTGCAAGCGCGACGGCACGTTCTCTTTCCTTCGGTCCCAACCGGCCTTGGTAGTACAAAGGCACTTGAATGTTTTCAAGCACCGAAAGTTGTTGGATGAGGTTGTAGGACTGGAACACGAATCCGATTCGCTGGCTGCGAATATCGGCTAGTTGGTCGTCCGTCATCGAGGCGATGTCGTCGTCGCCCAACATCAAGCTCCCGCTGGTGGGCTTATCTAAGCAGCCGAGCAGGTTCAACAGTGTACTTTTTCCGCTCCCCGACGGACCCATGATCGCGACGTAGTCGCCTTCGGGTACGTCGAATGAAACGCCACGAAGTGCGCGGACGGTTTCGCTCTTAAGCACGTACTCCTTGGTCAGATTACGGATCGAAGTCGCCAGCCGTACCGGTGCGGATGGCGCCGGTATATCGCTTCGATTTTCAGTTCCGCGGACCTTTGACACACTCACTGCGAAGCTCCGCCACCTGCACCGCTGCTGAACCGAGCCTTCATCGACTTCAACAGTTCCGCACGTGTGACTTCACCGTCGCCATCCTCGTCAGCCGCCAAAGTTCCGCTGCGCCAGCGTTCATCAATCGAACCGATTTCTTCAGCCGACAGTTTACCGTCACCGTCGGTGTCGCTACGTTCCATCGTACGGGAAACCATCGCATTGGCGTCTGGTGGTCCTCCACCACCGCCTGGTCCCCGTCCGCCTGCGCCTTGTCCACCGCCTAGCCCACCTGCACCTGGACCACCTGAATCTGGTCCACCGCCGCCTCGAGGGCCTCGTTCACCAGCGCCGCCTTGTTCGGGGTCACCGACAATGACTGGTGGGGATAGTTTCTGCTCGGCGCCGAGTGCTCGCATTTCGCTATTGTCTTCCGCTTCGACGTCCGGCAACTCCATCAACGTCAAGTGTTCCCGTAGGTTCAAGACCACTTCGTCGTTTTCCTTCAGCCCTTCAGCAATGCTCGCCATCGTATCGTTGGTTGCGCCAATTTCGACTTTGACGGTGTCAAACGAAATGTTGGATCGCTTGACCAGTGTGAACATCTCACCGCCGTGTTCGTACAAGCCCTGGATTGGAATTTGCAGAGCGTCTTCGAGCTGTTCAACGAAGATCTGGACTTCCGCGGTCATACCGGTCCGGATGTTTTCCGGCGGATCGCGAATTTCGATGATCGTTGCGTACTCTTTGATCGAAGAACTGAAGAAACCGCCCGGCTCGGCGTAACGATTTACTTTCTTGACGACTCCCGTTAGCTTCATTCCGGGGATCGCATCGATTGAAATCTTTGCTGGCATGCCGCCTCGCACCAACGTAATCCGCGACTCGTTGATATTGCATTTGACTTGCATTCGTGTTGGGTCGGGCAATCGAATGATGGCTTGCCGTTCGCGTACCGTCGCTCCGGCTTCGACCACAAATTCGGCGTTGCCACCACGACTGCTGAATCGGTTGGCATGGACAACGACTCCGTCGGATGGTGCGTACATGACGCATTTTTCGATTTGTACTTCGATATCATCCAGCTCGTTTTGCTCTTCCATCAACTCGCTGGACGCAGCGGATAGGGTGGCCGCGGCGGCTTCGATTTCGCTGTCGAACTGGACCACCATCTTCTTTTTGGTGAGGTCTCGCAGCACCCGCAGCTGGCCTTCGGTGGCTTTCAATTGGTTGGTTGCGTTGATGACGGCAAATTGGTCTGCCTGCAGTTGCAGTTCTTTGACTAGACCCTTGGCGACCAGACGTTTGCTGCTTTCAATCGCCAACTGTGCCTTCAGCAGGTTTTGGTTGGCGACGGCTTCAGCACTTAGCAGCGCGCTTTCTTCGGTTTTAAAGACGCCCTGCAAATATTCTTCTTTGGCGATTTTGGCTTGTTCAAGCTGGGCCTGGGCTGTCGTGACGCGTGCTTCTTCGGTGATCACCTGAATCTTCTGCTCTTTCAGACGCAGTTCCAACTGTGACGAATCGAGCTCGACCAGTTTGTCGCCCTTGTTGACTTTGGTGCCTTCGTCGATGACCCACAAAATTGAAGTTCCGCCGTTGCCACCCGAAGATTTGACTTCGCAGATCACTTCGGTGTTGCTGCTGCTTTCGATTTCACCCTGTTCAAGCACGATGTGGTCGAACGATGCTTTCGAGACCACCTGGGTGATCAGATTTTCAGTGTCGACGCGTGAATCGGGGTCAAAGAAGAACCGATACCCGACCGCGCCGATAATTCCGACCAGGATCAAGCAAACCAGAAGTCCGCCTAGCATGCCGCCGCCGCGACTGGAACTCCGTCGAGTACGCATGGATTGATTCATAGACATTGGCAGTCGTCTGATGGCGTGGGCGGGATGGGGGGAGGTAGGTAGGGCGAACACAGTCGCAAATACAGTCATTCGCGACAGACATTCGTACCCCGGGCGGACTCTCGTCCTTCATCGAGCAGTGGTGCAGTGTTATTGAACCCCGGGAACCACTCAAAGGTTTCGCTGGCCGCCAAGACGCCCCAATGGCGGGTTGGTGCTTGGATTGGCCTTCGTATTCTAGTCAGGCGTCAAAGTAGTGGTCGGAATCGATTTTTGAACTTGTAGGAATTTTTTCGCGAAGTTCGTCCGCCGATAGCGCAAACCGAGGGTTGATTTCGACCTGAATACCGTCGGCGACCTCGGCGCCAGCCGCGACCAGCCAACTTTTGTGAAGATCCGAGAGTGCCTTGCGAGCCAGGGACGCGGTGTCCGTGGGCGCTCCTTCGGCGTTCTTGATCGGCGCAAATGCTTCGCTGGGCAAGGCTTCGACCACAAAAGCATTTTCGGCTGAAGGCAGCAAATCAAAAATGAAACGTTCGAACTTCGTCGCATTCGGCTCAGTCGGTTCAACCGGCAGGCCTGACTCGTCCACGAAGCCAACCTTTTTCGAAGCTCGGTGAAAAGGCAACGCGTCAGCCGATCGGCTCATTCGTCGTAAAAAGGCGACGTCAATCACATGGATGCCGATGCTGCCGGCCCACAGTTTCAGGCTGCCGTCAGGGGCAGTGGCATTGGCCGAAGTTTCAGGCAGATCGCTATATTCGATCACATTTACTTTTCCATCGACCAACACAATGTTGCCGACTTTCTCGGTTGCAAAGCGTTTGCGGACCACTTGAGTGGTCATTTCGCTGGCCGCCATGACGTGATGCCCGATCAAGGCCGGGTCGCACAAGTTGGCAAGTGGATTGTCGACTTGAATGTAGGCAAGGTACTTAACGCCCCGAGCGTCGGCATCATCCAGACATCCCGTTTTGTCTAGTGCACGGACGGTTCCGCCGTGACCATCGGGGCTAAGTGCCAGTGAGTCCTTCGATGCCAACAGCAACTTGCCGGTGGCGGCGTCGACGGCCGGCATGGTCCCCTGTTTAAAGATCCGGACTTGATCGGGGTTCAGTCCCAGATATCCGTTGCTTTCGAAATAAATGCGTGTGTCGGCGTCCGTCGCGTCGCTGGTCATCACGTACCAAGGCACTTCGACGTTGTAACGTCTGCCAATCGCGATCAGTCGATCAGCGAAAATTTGAAAAAGCGTTCGGTTCGAAACCGGACCCGCGGGAAACATCCCCTTGGGTTGATCGAAACCCAACCGAGTTCCCTGTCCGCCTGCAACCAGGATTGCGCCGACTTCGCCCGCAGCCAGTGCAGCCTCGCCATGTTTGACGGCTTCTTCGACCGACCAAGCGGCTCCGGTTCCATCCGCCAAGACTGATGGTGGCGACATTGCCCGGTCTGCCATCGCCGCAAAATCTTGCTTGACGTCTTCACCGGCCAGCAATGTTGCCAACTGGTCCAGATCAAGGTCTTGGATCTGCGAAGCAAGTTGGCTCTGGCCGGCGGAGTCTAGTTCGTCCCAAAACCGCAACACACCGTCTTGGCCAAAGGGGGCGAGTCTTGCTTGCAGTGCCTGGCGAGAAACGTTGCTATCAGTCATGGAGAAAACAGAGCTTAGGAGGGACGGGAATTGTTTATAGAATAATCAATGTCGGAAGTGCCATGAATCCAAATCATATCGTTCTCGACGAAGCCGATCGACATGCTCAATCCAATCAGTCGCTTCAATTGTTTGAATCGCGCCGAATTGATCTGCTAAGTCGCTGGCGAATGTGTCTGGATCAATCGGTGCGTTGGTCACAAATTCGCTGTGATTTCGACCGTCACGATATTCCGGTTGCCGCGGCGCACCCGTCAAACATCGGGCCAGCAAATCTAAGTCTGCGTCAAAGAGAATGGTTCCGTGATATAGCAAATGTCGCTTTGAAATCCGCAAGCTGTTGCCCGAACATTTGCGATTGTTCCAAGTCAAATCGCAGATCCCTTGAAGCTTTGCGTCTGGCACCTGAACCTGGGCGGCTCGCAATACCCGCGTCATGACATGGTCATGAGCGGCATCGATTTTTTGTAACTGCGGTTCTTCTTTAAAACTCAGTACAACACTGTACATCAGGCATCCCGGGCCACCGACCACCGATGCACCACCGCTGCATCGACGCAAAATCGGAATGTCGTTCTGGCGACAAAATTCGCGGTCGACCTCGTCGTTGACTCGCGAAGATCGTCCCAGCACAACCGTGGGGCGATCGAATTGCCAGACGCGAATGGATTCCGTGTCGGTGGATTGGTCCGTGCTGGCAACGACCGAGTGGTCGTCGCAGACGCTCGAAACTTCATCAGCGATCAACAGCATTGTCTCGTCCGTTGCCAAATGATCGGCCGGTGCGAGAGTTTGTTTCGCGTCGACTCGATAAGTGATGTCTCGCACCAGATCGTTCAAAATTTGCATGTCGGTTTCACTCTGACCGCAGTGATTCAAGCAGCGGCATGCGGCTGACCCGGCGCACCGCCACTAAGCCTGCCAGCATTCCAAACACGATGATTCCGATCACCGTGACAACTGATTCAGTGATCGGTGGTCTGGCACCGCTGACCCAAGAATACGGCACCACCGCGATCACTGCGCACGCGGCCCCGCACCCGATCCCGGCAAGCAACAGGATCGCCGTTTCGCCCATCACAATCGTTGCCAAGCGGCGCCTGGTAAATCCGATCGCCCGCATCACGGCAAGTTCGCTGCGCCGTTCCAAGACGCTGCGCAATTGTGCGACAGCTAAACCGATTGTTCCCAACAGCAGTCCCAGTGCGCCCAGGCTTTGGAAAGTCCGCAGGTAAGTGTTCTGGACCGCCAGCATTCCAGCCAGGACTTTGTCTGCATTCGATACATCCATTCCGACATCACCGAGTCGGTTCTCAAGTACTCTGGCGACCGCGCCTGTTGAATCCTTCGACGCATCAGTCCTAGGGCCGATCAAGTAGAGCCTGTATCCGCTGATGTTTTGAAACGTCGTTTGGAAATTTGCTTCGCCAATGATCAGGCGACCTTGCAGCATCGAATTGGAAAGCAAGCCAACGACGCGAAAAAAGACGGGCTTCCCGGCTTCGTATTCGAACGACCGAATCTCGCCAACCCCGCCCATCATCTGCAGACTCCACATCGCTGTGTTCTGATCGATCACCACAGGAATCGGGTCCGCTTCGGTTCCCTGCGCTGTCGCGTCAAGTAACCGCCAAGGCGATTGACCGCCGTCGACTTCGTCTGTGGCTATCCATGCAAAGTCGGCGTCGAAATCATCGGGGACGCCAATCACGGTTGGCTGCGTTGCTTGGTAGAGGTTGTTGCAACTAGCGTCTTCGCCTAGCCGCAGTCGCATGCCGACGACCTTCGTGTCGGCCAGCTCTTTTGCGTCGGGGCCAAGCAGTTCGGATTGAACGGTTTGGTCGCTCAGGTCACGGTAGATCGGCTGCGCTGTTTGCGCGATCCAGGTGAACCCGCCAGTTCCCTGCTGAGTAGGTTGCAACTGAAACGCAGCGATCGCGATGATCAAGAACGCTGCGGTCGCCATCAAGCCGATCGTCATCGTGCTGCGCATCGGATGACGGGCCGCACTGCGGCCCGTCATCCGAAGCAGGGAGTATTTCGTGGCGCCGCCGCTACTGGAAATCTGTCGAGGCCGGCGCAGTTGGCCGTACATCAATACCAAGAATGCCATCAGCAACATCATTCCGCCACCGATAAATCCACCGGCTGCGGTTTGCCCACCCGAGACCGCACCAAAGATCGCCAGTCCGATCGCGATCACCAACAACACGACTCCGACGATCGTCAAGTTGCCCCGCGAACCCTTCGCATTTGGCGGTGACGCCGTATCTAAATCGCGTCCCGACATCAGTGTCTGAGCATCAAATTTTAAGATCCAGCGAATCGTGATCGCCAGTGTCGCCATCGCAACCAACCATCCCGCAACCGCGCCAATCGCAAGGCTCTTGAACGTCCAGTGGAAAGTCAGAAATGGAACGGTCACCGCGCCAACCCACCAAGAACGCAGTGCCCACAACACAAATACCGCGTAGGCAATGCCGCCACCGATCCCGATCACAACCCCAACGGACGCGACAACCATTCCTTCGCCCATCGCTAGTTTTCGAACTCGCGAGGGCGTCCAGCCGATCGCCATCAAAGTGCCAAACTGTTTTGCTCGAGAAACCAACCCAAGTCGAAACAGCATCGCGATCAACATCACCGCCGACAGAATCACAAAGAAGCTAAGTGCCAAGAACAATCCGTCGAAGGGAGTCGTTCCATTGGATGCGGCTAACTGCTGCATTCGAATCGGCCGAGGGGACCAGCCCAGTTCGTCGCTTGCTGGTTTTAATGCTGCGACGACAATTGATCGCAACTCGCTTGGGTCGTCTTTGCCATCGGTCCCGATACGCAAACTGGTTGTGTCGCCGAATCGGCTGCCAAACAATCGACGGCCAGCTTCCAGTGGCAAAAAGGCTTTCGGCGTCAGCCGATAGTTGTTCCAGTACTGGTCGTCGGCTTTTGAGATTTCACGTTCCAGTGGAAACGGCAAGTCCCAGTCGCTAATTGAGTTTTGGTCGGTCACGCCTGGAACGATCGGTGTCAAACCTGGATCGTTGAAGACCGTCGGGGGCGTGTCAAACTCGGCAGCGCGTCGGCGGTTGTACGGTTTGGATGGTTCGGTGATCGGAACCACTTGAGTGACGATGGCTTCAAAGAATCGCTCGACTTCTTTGCCGTCGACGACTTCTGGTTCGAAGTAGGCGACTCGCAATCGAGTTCCAACCGCAGCGTCCAATTGTTTGGCTGTCCAGTCGTTGATCACCAGTGGCACCACGTTTGAATTTACTTCGCCGTTGGGCAAGTCGTAGATCAATTCGATACGCTCGGTTGCACCGGGGTCCAGGGCGTCGACTTGAATTCGGTCGATTGCTGTGATCGTGCTGTACGGGACAGACTTGATCACCTTGCCCGATTCGTCCAGTCGTTCAATCGCGTTGGCCAAGTAGGTCATCACCGGGACGACCACGCGACTGGGCAATGCTTGAGTGACTCGCTGGACCACTGTTTCGGGCAACATCAACTGATCGCTCGTCAGCGACTGGTATTCGAAGATCACTTCGTCGGCGAAGGTTTGCTTTGTCGCGGTCAATGAAAGGCCGAGTGAACCCAAGTCGATATTCAAGTCCTTTGCTTCGATCAGCGAATCGAACAGCATCAAGTTTGCTTGACCAGTCCGGTCGAGCGTCTCGGCCATCAGGGACCGAGACACGTAGACATTCAGAGGTGCCGCTTGGCTTGGCGAAATTGCAAATCGTCCGAGCCCTCGGTCGGCGATGATGTCCAGCACTTTCATTCGCGGCAAACCTTCGCTGCGACTGTCGCGTCGGCCCAGCGGGCTGTCGGCCGGCACGGCCTGTTCACTGGGCAGTCGCAGGGTCACTTGGTCGCCAATCGAAACGCCAAGCTCAGTCGCCGCAGAGGCATTCAAGACGACGCCGGTTTGGTCAGGCAGCGTTGTCGGCTTCAGTCCTTGAGAATCCAGGCTCCAAAAGTCATCGTCGATGCCGATGATCTGGACGGCACCGGCACGCTGGATGTCACCTTGCTCGTTACGTGTCTCGACCACGCCGGTCGGAAAGTAGATCAGCTTTGACGCCGATGCATTTTTGCCAACCAGGTTTTTGGTCGGGAAGAAGGTGCCCGGGGCGACAATCGATTCAGTTCGTCCGAGTCGCTCGATGGTCAAACTGCGAAGACTGCCTCGCATCGAGTCACCGACCAGCAACGCACCCACGATCACTGCTGTTGCCGTTGCGACGCCCAACGCCACCGACGCCGAAACTCGCCAGGAATATCGGGTCCCTGCGGCGATCATTCGCTGGTTTGTTAAGGGTTGTTCCGCAGTGGGGGCCTGCATCAAATCACCGTTTGGGGCTATCGGAAATTGTCATTTTACGTCCTGCGGTCGTCTCGCAGGCAACCGTTCTATGACGATCGCTCGGATCGGGACAGCCGAGTTGACTTTTCTAGCCTTGCGGAATCGAACACGATAACATGCTTGACCGTGTCAAAGCTCGCCGGGTTAGACGTCGGCGGACTCGTTCAAGCCGACAATGTTTTTCGGTCAATGCGGCCTTTGGCCAAGTGATTTCGCCTTGCCAACGGCACGCTTTTTCCCGCGGGAACGGCCTTTACTGGCTAGTTTGACGTTTCGATTAGGAAATTGATCCGTGCAAAGGTCACGTTTCGACGATTGAGTTGACTTTGCGGAATGGAGATCCCATGGTTGTGTCGATTGCACGACGTGGAACGGTGTCGGTGGTCGCGTTGGTTGGCTGCGGCTAATGAACCGATAACGAAGTTTGGGTCCCACGGTTTGCGATCCAAGTTCCACTCGGTCAGGGAAGGATCCCGTTGTTACCGTCTAAGAAACCTGCTGCTTCGGTATCTGCATCAACGAACTTTCGTCGTGCTTGTGTCGTTGCCTGCGCGGTCGTTTCCACGGTTGGCTGTTCGGCAAGTCGCTTTGCGAAACCCGATTCGAGTGTGAAGCCGGACACGCTGGTTGAATCGCCCATCCTTGATTCCCAACAGCGGTTGCTTGATCAGGCGGAATCGATTTTTCAGCTGGTGTCGGTCAGCGAGCAGCGAGTCACTCAATATGACGAATCGGAACATGACTCGCACTTGGGCTTGGTCGCGGATGAATCGGTCGCGGTCGGCGAGGTTTCGTACTCGCCCGATCCTGTCGCCGAGTCGGCGCAGCCACGCGATGCTAATGTCGTCCCCGACCAGTTTTATGACCTGACCGAAAGCCAAATGTTGTCGCTGGCGCTGGCGAACAGTCCTGTCTTGCGACCGCTTGGAATTCGAGTTCTCGATAGTCCCGCCGCGGCGACAACCGTTTATGACACAGCCATTGCGGCGACGGATCCATTCTATGGACCGGCCGCCGCGCTTGCCGAGTTTGATACGCGTTTGACGGCAAGCTTGTCATCCCAAAATAACGATCGTGTCTTCAACAATTCCACCTTGGGCGGTGACGTTCAGCAACTGGTTCAAGATTTTGCCTCGCTCAACACTGGCCTTCAAAAGCGAAGTCTGAGCGGTGCAGCGTTCAATTTCGATACCGTTCATGCGTACGACAACAACAACCGGTCTGGCAACAGTTTTCGAAGTTATTGGGAAAATCAGTATCAGTTCGGTGTTCGGCAACCAATCCTGCAGGGTGCTGGTCGTGAGTTCAACCTGATCGCTGGGCCAAACGCTCAACCAGGTTTCAATTTTTCAAACGGAATCTTGATTGCGAGACTGAACAATCGTATGTCCGATGCCGATTTTGCAATCTCATTGCGGACATTCGTGCGCGACTTGTATTCGGTCTACTGGGACTTGAAGCGTCAATACGAGAACTATCAAAACGTTCTTGTCGCCGAAGAACTTGCCTGCCGGACTTGGCAAAGCGTTTTGGCGAAATCGGATGCAAGCGTGACTGGTGGCGAAGCGAACAAAGAGGCTCAAGCTCGTGCGAAGTACTACAGCTACAAACGCCAAACGCAGACTTCCCTCGGTGGTGATGGGTCGCAAGAAGGACTTTACGTCGTCGAACGCAAACTGCGGCGTTTGATTGGATTGCCGATTGTCGATGGAGAATTGCTTCGCCCGGTCGACGCGGTGCCCTGTGCACCGATGAAGTTCGACTACGATGCATTGATTACGCGAGCGATGGCAAGTCGAACCGAGCTGACGCGACAGTCCATGAAGGTCCAGCAGCAGCAGTTGCGGTTGATTGCAGCCAAGAATTTCTTGCTGCCCCAACTCGATTTGATCGGGCGATATCGATTGAGAGGTTTTGGCGATGATTTGACGGGAGATGACAGCGGCGAGCGTTTCGCGAGCGCCTACAAGGACTTCTTTTCGCTTGATCACCAAGAGTTCGAATTTGGTGTCGAGATGGGAGTCACCGCGGGGCGACGCCAAGCTCGTGCGGCTGTCCGGAATGCGGGGCTTCAGGTCAATCGCGAACAGTCCGTCTTGGCCGAACAACAGCGGACCGTTGAGCATCAGATCAGCGATGCTCACGCTGCGGTTGCATCGGCCTATGCGGCGATGGAAACTTCACTAGCTCAGGTTGATGCGTCGCGAACGAGGTTGGAATCTTCGCAGGCTCTTTTTGTTGCAGACAAGATCCAGATCGAGTTCATGCTGGACGCTCAGGAAGAACTGCTTCGAGCCGAAACTCAACTGGCTGCGGATCAAACGCGGTACGCGATGTCGCTCGTGGAAGTGAATGCTGCAACAGGCACCTTGCTAAGCGATCTGGGCATTCACGTTCAACACACCGCTTGTCAGTCTCATGCCGTGTTTGCGTACTGAGCGATTTGCACAGCGGCGTTGGAGTTTCGGGTATCTATTTTCCGCTCATGAGTAAACGCGGGCCGAAATGATCAAGACCTTCCGATTTGATCCGTTGCCCGGCGCGCGGCCGTACGAGAATCCACGCTCGATGCGGGTGCGCAGGCATCAAGCTGGATTGTCGCTGTTGAATTTCTTGTTGGAGTTTCATCCGCCGACTCGGCGACAGAGTTGGCTAGACTGGATCGCGGCGGGCGACATCACGATTGACGGTCAATGTGCCCAGGCGGATCGAGTCGTGCTGGCGGGTGAGCGGTATGTTCACACGATGCATGACGTGTGCGAACCGGATGTTGCACCGGAGGTGGTGGTGCTGCACGAAGACGACGCGATTATTGTCGTTGACAAGCCCGCGCCGATGCCAGTTCATCCCAGCGGGCGATTCAATCGCAACACCTTGCTTTGTTTGTTGCAAACCGTCTATCTCGACGACAAGCTTCGCATGGCTCACCGGCTAGACGCCAACACCACGGGCGTGGTGGTGGTTTGCCGAACGGCTGCTGCAGCTACGTCCATTCAGACTCAGTTTGCCAATCGGCAAGTCAAAAAACAGTATGCCGCGGTCGTGCATGGGCATGTGACTTGGGATGACTACGTTTGTCAGCTGCCGATCCAAAGTTCGGCGGATTTGTCGCCTAAGCAGAACACGATTGGATCGCGAACCGTTCATCCGGATGGTTTACCGGCGGAAACCATCTTTCGAGTGCTGGAGAGACTCCATGACAACACGACTCGAATCGAAGCGATACCCATCACGGGGCGTACGAACCAGATCCGTGTTCACTTGTGGGCGATGGGATTTCCGATTGTCGGCGATCCGCTTTATCTGCCAGGCGGCAAGCTGGGCCAGCAGCAAACGCTGGGCGTTGGGGATCCGCCGATGAGATTGCACGCTGCACGATTGATGTTTGTCCACCCGCAGACCGGCCGCGAAGTCAGCTTTGAGAGCCGTTCAAAAGCGACCGATTGAATCGCGACGCTAGCTTTTTCCAGAGAATGTTCGGTTTAGGTTTTTGCAAGTTTCGAGGCACGGAGCGGTCAAGGTAACGTCGGCGACCGCTTGCCAGCGTACACCTGCGGCTTTGGGACGCGTTTGCGGACGGACAGGTCGCTTTGCCGGTTGGTGGTATGGTGGTCGGCGAGGGCGAGGAAAGGTGCTAAAGTCAGTGTCTAAACCGAGATCCGATCCCTATCCAGTGGACCCATTTTTCCGATGACTGTCGATACTTACGCGATTTGCCCGTGCGGCAGCGGCAAAAAAATCAAGTTCTGCAAGTGCAAGGACTCCGTTCACGAACTCGACGAAATCATGAACATGATCGAGGGTGGACAGGTTGTCCCCTCGCTTGACCGATTGTCGAACATTCTTTCCGAGAATCCAGATGCGGCTTGGGCGTTGGCGATTCGCGGTCGCTTGTTGCTGGATTTGCGTGAGTACGATTCGCTGACCGAGAACGCCGAACGGTTCATTCGGTTGCAGCCTAGTAACCCGCTGGCGCTGACTCAGTCGGCCGCCGCGTTGTTGTTTCGTGGCAAGCAAGAAGAAGCGACCACGAAGATGTTAGAGGCGTTGACCGAAAGTGGTCGCGATGTCGACGCATTCGTGTTGGACGTGTCGTCGGTGCTGGCATACTCGTTGGCTCAAAGCGGCGTCTTTTTGACCGCGCGTGTTTACGCGACCTTGGCGATGATGGCATCGGGTTATCAGGGTGGGCAAACCGCGATGACAGTGCTGCGTCAATTGAATTCAGCGCCGACGATCAGCCAGTTGATGAAGGCCATTCCCGAACCGATCGAGCGACCGGAAGGCGTCGAGTGGGGCGAGCGTTTCGATGAAGCAGCGACGCTGCTACGAAGCAATAAGGTGATCTTGGCTGAAACGAAGTTTGAGTCGCTGCGACGGACCGTTCCGAAAGAGCCCGCGATTCTGCTCGGTCTTTTGACTTGTGCCATTTGGCGTGGCGACACGGACTCGCAATCAGATTTGTTGAAGAAGTTGTCGGCTTGCGAGTCGCTTGATTTCGAACAACGTGCTCGCTATCTGGCGATGTCAGCGCTGGCGAAGCCAGGTGCCCCGGATGCTTCGGTCGCGACGGTGACTTTGTCGGCTGATATTGACAAGGCAGACGAAGCCGAAATGGCGCTGATGACCGACGCTCGCATGGTTTCGTTGCCAGCCGACTTGCTGCAAGGCATGCGGACCAGCGAAGAGGACGTGCCGCCGAAGTCTGGTTTCCAGATTCTCGATCGCGACAAACCGGAATCGTTGGAAGTCTTGCCAGCGGTCAATGACGTCCCCGAAGCGATCGCGATGGTGTTCGTTTACGGTCGGCAAACCGACCGTTCGGCTCGTGTCGAAGTCATCGAAGTTCGGAAGGAAAACGTTGCCGAAGTGCGATCACGCATCGATGGTGTACTGAGCGGTTTGACATGGACAGAAACAGACGGCGAACAGTTGCCGTTGTTGGTGGGTTGCCAGCCAGCGATTGCGATGTTGCGGTTCAAGGCAAATCCTGCCGAAGCCGAGAAGCTGCAAAACGAGCTGTCCAATACTCGCATGGCTGCCGCAATCGTATCGCTGAAGTTGCCGATTCTTGGCGGAGCATCGCTGCAAGATTTAGCTGGCGACGAATCGAAATTGCTCGAGCGAACTGCTGTGGTACGCATTGTCCAACAATACGATTCGATCGCGGCAAAGGGCGACGTTGTGATGGACGAAGTGGTTAAGTTGGCGGGCTTGGCGCCGCTGGCAATGATCACGCCAACCGACGAGCAGACTGAATCGATCGCCAACGAAGATCTGAACTTGGTTGACCCAAGCGGTTTGAACGGCGAATCGATGATCTACTTGCTTCAGCGCGCTCAACAGGTTTCGGCAACGCCAGCGACTCGCCGATTGGCGACGCGTTTGATCGATGCGGATTTGACCGACGAACAGAAGCCAGCCAAGTTGCTCGCCTACATGTCGTTGATCAACGCTGCGGAAGGCGCTACCGAAGCCATCGAGTTGATGGATAAAGCTAAAGCCTTCGCCGCGAGCAATGGTCTTTCAACTTCGAATCTTTTGCTGAGCGAAATCGGGCTGCGTTTGTCCGCGGGTGATGGACCGGGTTTCCAAAACACGCTGCAAGAACTGACCACTCGCTACGGCAACGAGCCTGAAACGATGGCGCGTTTGCAGCAGATGTTGATCCAGTATGGCTTGATCAATCCAGACGGCTCGCCACGCGGTGGTCGCCCTCCTCAAGAGCCAGCCGCTGCTGGCGGTGGTTTGTGGACTCCGGACGGTGGTGGTTCGGGGGGGCCGGCCGGACCTGCTGGTCCACCGCCATCCGATGGTGGCAGCAAGTTGTGGGTCCCAGGAATGGACTGATCGATCTGGCTGGCCAGTTGGTCGGTCGGATGGTTCGCCGTTTGCGAAACACTGAGAGTTTCGATTTAGAATTTTTGATTTGAGATTTGAAGTCGTGTCTCTTTGTGATTCCACTGACGCCGATCATCGTTTTATGTCCGCAGCCATTCGGTTAGCATGGCGCGGGCAGGGGCACGTTGAACCCAACCCGATGGTCGGTTGCTTGATTGTTCGTGACGGTGTCGTGATTGGTGAGGGCTATCACGCTAAGTTCGGCGGACCGCATGCGGAAGTCGCGGCATTGCAGTCACTCGATTCAGTCGATGATGCTCGCGGAGCGACGGCCTACGTCACGTTGGAACCGTGCTGTCACTTCGGTAAGACACCACCGTGCGCCGACGCGCTGGTCGATGCCGGTGTCGGCCGGGTTGTGATTGCGATGCAGGATCCATTCGAGCAAGTTGCCGGCGGCGGCATCACGCGTCTGAGGGCTGCGGGGATTGGAGTCACCGTGGGAGTTCTGGGCGATGAAGCGGCGGCGATGAACGCACCGTTTATCAAACGAGTTCGCGAGGGTCGGCCCTGGGTGATCGCCAAGTGGGCGATGACGATTGATGGCCGGATCGCGACCGAGAGCGGTGAAAGTCAGTGGATCACGGGTGCGTCGTCGCGTGCTGCGGTGCATCAATTGCGCGGCCGCGTCGATGCGATTGTGGTCGGCATGGGAACCGTGATCGCAGACGATCCGATGTTGGACGCGCGTCCGCCGGGCGCTCGTGTGGCCAACCGAATTGTGTTTTGTCGGCGGCGTTTGCCCGGCATCGATAGCAAACTCGTCCGCACTGCAGCGGGGGTCCCACTGTGGTTGGTGGCTGGTCCGGAAGTGGATGCTGAAAAATTACGGCAACTCGCATCGTTGGGAGCCAAAGTCATTCCGGTGGCGACAGGCGACGGTGTTGGGATGGTCGATCAGGCGATTGGAGAGCTCGCGAAAAACGGTGCGACCAACGTGATGTTGGAAGGCGGTGGCGAGCTTTTGTCTAGCTTTTTTGCGGCGAATCAAGTGGATGAATGCCACGTCTACATCGGCGCCAAAGCTTTTGGGGGTGCGGCAGCACCTGGTCCCATCGGCGGAGTTGGCGTTGCCAGTCTGGACCAAGCGTGGCGTTTTGAGCTTCGCGAGCTGGATCGCTTTGATGGCGATGTGCGGCTGATTTACCGCCGTAGCGCGGACTGATTAAAAGTTCCTCTTCATTTACTCAGCGGTTTCAGGCGATACTGACCTATGGACTCGTCGGCCTGCCCGATGAGGGTCGGCCAATGCGTCCACCGTACCGTTCGTTCCCATCGCCGCTGCGAAGCGGCCTACCCGAAGAATTCGGGGAAAGAGAGGGTTCAGGGATGAGGTGGCGTTTGCTGTTCGCCTTAATCGGCTTGTCCATCACGGGCGTGACGTCTTTCGCACAAAGACCGCCCGGGGCTGAGGGTCTTGCCGCGGGGCGATCGAGTCCCAGCGAGTTTGGCACCGCCGAATTTCGCGACGCAGGTTTCTTTGGCGGGGCTCACAACCAACCTGGGGTCGTCAAGTTCATGTTAGTTCAAGGCCGACTGTGCCTTGATCCACCGCGACACCGAAAGGGTTCGCAAAGCTGTCGAGAAGGTGACGTTTTCGAAAGCATCTGTGTTACGGCCCAGCGTGGCGTACCGTCGCTTCAGTACATCTGCCAGACGCCGCACCAGGACCTTCGCGTCAATGTTCAAGACGCCGATGCGGTGCGCATCGAATCCTTTTTGCCCGGGCGATCGCAACGTTCAGTTCTGCATCACCAACGGTCCGGTGATATTGTTTGGCAGCGGACGGACAGCAAAGAAAGGGAAGAAATCGTTTCGGTGACCGCATCCACGCTGCTGCACCTTCGGCACAGTCATCCCGCTGATTTCGATGCTCACTTTGGGCATTTGATCTCGCGGATCTTGCAAGGCACGTCACTGCAGACACTATGCCAGCAGACCGAGGCTATCTTGATCGCCGAGACCGCCGCCGGAACCGCCGAGTTCAGCGAGTCTGACATTGCGACAGTCGTCGAAGGACTTCGTTCACCTCGCCGCGGCGTTCGAACCCAATCAGTACGAACGATACTGGCTTGGGGGACACCCGCGCTCGCTTCGCTTGATGCGGTTGATCGTAGCACGTTGGACATTGAACAGCTCGATCGGCTTGATTTCATTCGCAATCAACTGCGGCAACGAACGCCTGATACCCCGCGGACCCTGGCCAAGTTATTGATCAACGACCCGGCGTATTGGCTGTCGATCGCCGATCAACTGTCGCACACCGATAAGCAAATTGCAGAAAATCGGTTGCGGCAAGTCGGGTTCGAGGTATCGCTGCTTGAGGCCGATCCAGTGGAGTACGTCGCGTCGCAGTAGCGGCGGCATGCCTCAATCGGGGCGACTTCGCGGGAACGGTGGCCACTGCTCGGCCATTGCCGGCGATAGTCAAGCACTCACCCAAGCAGATCGAGATTCGTGAACGCGAGTCTCGGATCCTACAGCTCGCCCGCCCGATGGTAGCCGCGGGAAGGATTGCTGCGCTCAGCATGGGCGCCATCGCACGCGAAATGCGATACGCCAACGGCACGATCCATAACCACCTTTTCCTGCAAAGAACAAAATTCTGCTCGCGCTGGCGATCCAGAGTACCGAGACTCGGCTATCGCTCTTTCATATCGCCAGCAGTCCGAGTCGACCTCGCGAAATTCGATGGCGGCGATTGGATTGCTTGCGAGGATTTCCGCAATCGGTTTGCTGACCTGCTCGCGATTGAGACTCTGGTCCGGCACGCCACGATCTGGGAAAAGGCCAGTGATCGGCGACCAGAAACGCTAATGGATTGCGAAAGCCGAACGGTGTCGTGGGTCGCTAGCGTCGACCAGCAAGCGATCGAAGCCGGTGATTTGTCGTTGCCTGGGGAGGTACCAAGGTCGAGAAAATCGTGTTTGGGCTTTGGTCGCTGACTTATGGCGGAATGATGATCGATTCGACTTCGCCCGGACTCGGAAAGGTTGGCGTTCGCGACATACTAGCCGCGATCCGTCGGAACTGTAACGCGATGATGGACGGCGATGGTTGGACACCGCTGTACCACGCCGCCAGCTATCGAAAGCTTGTAACGCGAGTCCGCGCGACGCTCTTGCGACAGATTCCTACCTAACCAGTTGCGGTTACCAACGTTGAATCGCCAGCTGGTTTTTCCCGTTGTGTCGGTGCCCACGCAATCACCATGAATCGTAGCCCCATGTGATCTTCGGGTGACCGACGGTTCAAGACTCGATTGCCGATACTGGTTTGCACAAACGGATGTGTCAGCGTCGCTGCTGGTTGGCTGGTTCAGCAAAACAATGATCCGGCGGGTGCCGGTTTGTCGTCCAGTGATTCGGCAGCCGATCGTGCGACGTCCCGTTCACACGCATTGCCCGTTAACGTCATGATCGCCAGGAAGCCGCGCTAGGGCTGGACGCCTCGTCCGTCGCTGCTCGTTTGCAGGGATCCGGCGCAAAGGGGGGCGTCGGGAATGATGCGCACCGATGACCAGCAGTTGGCGATGGAAATTGCGGATCAATTTGAACAAGCCGGTGCGATCGGCGATACGCTGATCAAGTCGGGTGTTGTTAGGCGAGTCGTACGCGTCGGCGATATCGCTGACATCACTCGCGGATGTTCCGATCCGCTGTCACGTGATGCTGTCATCAATGATTCCCCCCCCGCGGTCGCACTTGGCGTCATGGTGCGTAAGACGCAGCGCATCGACCTGTGGCGTGCTGATTTCCAGCAGGTCCTCGATCAATATCAGTCTCGGCTACCGGCCGGTTTGGCGTTAGATATCATGCTTAACCAAAACAAGTACGGCGAGCAGCGGTTGTCTTCACTCGCCGGAAATCTACTGCTTGGCGTGGTTGCGATTGGCTTGGTCTTGTTGACGCTTGTGGGATGGCGAAGTGCCATCGTCGTGGCGTTGGCACTACCGCTGTCTGGGTTTACGACACTGTTTGCTCTAAGACTGTTGGGGAATTCCGACATCATTCGATGTCGGTCACAGGAATGATCATCGTGATCAGGTTGTTGATTGACAACGCGATCGTTGCGGTCGATCAAGTGGTGGTTGAAGTGAACGCAGGGGATTCGCCAATGGAGGCCCTTCGAAAAACGGTTGCAAAGTTTGTGGAACCCGCTCGCTTTTGTCGTCCGATCGAGGCGAGCAGAGATCGAAGCGACTAGAGACCGGCGGCCTCTGCTTTGATCAATGCCCCAAATTCGGCGATTTGTTTTCGGTCGCCAAGTCGCCGCAGGTTCTCGGCGAGGACAATGTCATCCACCACGCGTATGAATCGCATGTGCATCGCTTGGCGTTCTTCTTCGTCCATTTCTGTGTCGTCCTGATCCATCAGCTTGACCATTCTCGCATACTTGGGGTGCCGCTTGATGGATCTGACGAATTCGTCGGCGCGTGATGTCACCAGTTCGACCGCGACTGGGTTCATCACGTTGGCAAGCTCGGGCCAGCGTTTGATCAAATCACTCGTGATGCGTTTGCGAATCGTTTCAAGTTCAACATCGGTATCCGATCGGCGCGCCCGAGGTCGCCGCCGACCACGTTGGGGCTGGCCGGCTTCCCACGCCACGGTGATCCGATCGTCACTGTCGAGTCCAAGTCGCGATGAAAGGCCTTCCAGAATCGCTTGTTGAGCTGGTGTGCCGAGCGGCAATACCAACGAATAAGTTTCGTCATTTGCCAATAAATCGAATTGGGCATCCGAGTCACGTTCACCAGCGAATCGGCTGTGGATATTTAGGTACTCGCTTGATGTGGTCAGTGGAATGTCGATCGTTGCCGCGTTGATGACCGTGTAGGCATGGGCCTCGTTGAATCCGACCTTGCCGTCGTTGTCATAGTCGGGCAGTTCGATGGGATCGCCCGATCGATCGGTACCGTGTATTGCAGCCCAGAAATAAGTGCTGTACTCGACGTAGTTGGTTTCATCGACATCAGGCGTGCATCCGGCGGCCGGCCGATCATGGACGGTTGCAAAGAACCCCACGCGTCTCTGTTTGGCCAGCCCTTTCTTGGGGTCACCGTTGACGTAACAGAAACGTGAAAACCCACCTGCGTAACACTGCACCATGACAACCACGACATCAATATCGTCCGGCAATTTGTCAAGCAGCGACGAAAACTCGGACATCTTCAGCGACGAATTTTCCCATAGCGCGATCTCGGTATCAAACGGCTTTTTGTCTTTGCTGCTGGGGGTTCCGTGCGCGGTGACGTAGACAAACAAGCGATCGCCTGACTTGATATTCTTGGATGCTTGATCAAACCATTGTCGCACGTTGTCGGCCGTGGCTGCGTCGCGGGCACCCGGGACTTGATGGTTTCGGTAGAAAAGGCCAAGGTCGTTCGTATCACCAAACAGTTCGGCCATCCACCGATTGGCTTCGGGGATCGACGCCGGGTCAATCACTTGCAGGTCACTCGCTGGATCGTTGCCGTCGGCGAAGTAGGTGTCTGCAACTGGCTTTGGTGATCCTGTCTTCGCGGCGTAAGTGGCTTTGATCACCCGTTGGAACAGCAGCACGTTCTTTTCCAGCGATACTTGGTTTCCCGATGGCGCGTAGCCGCCGCCAATTGTCAGGAAGTGGTCACTGGCAGTTGTGCGCCGGTGTCCCACGCCAAGCGATGCAACAGCGGACAGTCCCGCGAGTGCGGCAATCCAAACGTATTTCATGGTGACTTGCCAACACTCGGTAGAACGAAGGAGGAAGGGATTTGGCCGCGGCAGTTGTTTTTGGCGCCCACGGCTATTCTAACTTGGGCCAGGGATGGCTGTGTCCAATCCCCTACGTTCTCGACGCGAAGGCGTAGAATGCGTGAACGTGCGTGACTTGATCTCGTCGACAACAACGTCTTCCTTTTGAAATCGGATCGTTCTATGAGCCAATCAAACCCCTATGCACCGTCGACGCATCTGCCCGTTTGCGATCTGCAGATCCGAAAAGTCAAAGTTCGTCCGCTGGATCTATTAAAGCGTGGTTACCGGATGTTGGGTGATCAGTACTGGTTGTTTCTGGGGATCACGATTGTCGGCATGATTGTGGGGTCGGCGGTTCCTTTTGGCCTGATCTTGGGGCCAATGCTGGTTGGCATCTATGGATGCTATGCCGCACGCGAACGCGGCGAGACGGTTGAGTTCGCTCAGCTTTTTCGAGGCTTCGATTCATTCAAAGAATCGTTCATCGCCTACTTGGTTGTCTTGGCCGCCGCGATGGTAGTCATGATTCCGGTGATGATCGCGATGTTTGTCATCGTGATCTTGCCGATCGCCTCGTCGGCGGCGCAGAACGGCGGCAATGGCGGACCTCCGCCAGGCTTTCCAATTGCGATTTTGGCTTTCTATCCGGTAATAATCATCCTGAACATCGTGATTGCGATTCCGTTCCTGTTTGCGTTCCAGCTGATTGCTGATCGCAATATGCGCGGGATCGACGCGGTGAAGGCAAGTGTGCAGGGAGCGCTAAAGAACCTGTTCGGCATCACGTGGTACATGGTGGTGCTGACCTTCATTTCGCTGATTCTGGTTTGTATGTGCTACGTGCCAGTGTTCTTTTTCTTTCCCGTTTCGTTCGGAGCAATCTTCTTGCTCTACCGAGACATCTTTCCAAATCCTGGTTCGATGCAATCGTTTGCACCTGAGAACTAACGGTCGAAAGGCTACTTTGAGTTGACCGATTCTCGAGTCGATCGCTTGTCCTTCTGTTGATTGCGATCGAGCCGTTTGGCCATGGCATCGGTCTTGCGTCGTTCTTCTCGCAACACCCGTTGTCGAGGGTCTGCAGGCTTTGTTAGCCACTGACGAATCTGGTCGAACAATCCCATCGTATTCCCTTATCTTTAGCCAAGCAGAAAAGTGGGTTGGCAATGTCCCTTCCAACCTCTGTTGCCGAATCATAGGCGATCTGGGCGTACCGGCGCTGTCGAATCTCGGAAACTTGCGGTAGAGCGCCGCTGGCCGGGGGGCGTGTTGGTTCCCCATCGCGATCGGCTTCGGTAGGGGGGTAGGCCGAGGCTACGGTCCTTCGTGCAACAAGACGAATGGGAAGATGCCCGATCCATGCCCGTCACTGAACGCAATGTTGTAAGCGTAGCTGCCGACCGGTCGCATGGACTCGATTGTAAGAGGGCGTGCTTCGGCGGCACTTAGCACTGGCAATCCGACGAGCTTTCCTTTCGCATCGGCTTTCTCGGCCTCGCCCCGTTTCTTTTCGCGGCACGTTGCACACGGGCATGCTTTGCGAAGCTGCGGCGTTGTCCATCGCGTCGTGGTGTCATCGCTCCACTTGATCACGATGGTCGTATCGCCATCGCGATCGATTGAAAGCGGGACCACATCAGTCTGTGTGAGTTTTGGTTTGATGGGATCACGAAGTGTCATTGGCTTTAGCGGTTCGTAAGGGATCGTAATGTAAGGGATCGTAGCGAAACTAAGTTCGGGACATTGCCCTTCCGCAAGCGGGAAGGTTGGTTTGTGCATGGTGAACGTTGACGTACCGGGAAACCCGACTGCATTCGGCTAGCGTCGATCAATCAAACGCTTCGCTTTTGCTTCGAATTTTGGCAGCGATTCACTAGGTAACGCTTGAACGTCGATTCGCATTGCCAATCGATCTCGTAGCAGTCCGGCCAAACGATCTGCGCTGGACTGCTCTGCTTCGACTTCGATCGCTAATTGGTCCATGTGGTTTTTGCGAGTGACGATGATGCGAAATTCTGCGGTTGATTCGACCTCGCGAATGATGGCTTCGATGCTGGACGGAAACACATTGACGCCGCGGATGACGATCATGTCATCGGATCGCCCGAGGACTCCGCCGTCGAGCCACAGGAACTTGCACGGTTGGTCATGGTTTCGATAGCCGCGAACGATATCGCCGGTGCGGTACCGAAGGACCGGACCGCCGAGACGTCCAAGACTGGTCAGTACTAATTCGGCTGGTTCGCCGTCGTCTACTGTTCGGCCGCCCGGTGAATCGTCGTCAAAGACAAGGCATTCGGCAATGAACTCGGTTTCGATTACATGAATGCCGCGGCCATCGTCGCTGCCGAAACCCCACGCGCCAACTTCGCTGGCACCGGTATGGTCAATGACCTTGGCACCCCAAGCATGCTCGATCGTATGGCGGATCGACGCAATGCTGCCGCCCGGTTCGCCGGCGACGATGATTCGCGACACTGTGTTCCTAGTCAGGTCGATACCAAGCTTCTTGGCAACTTCGGACAGGTGCAGCGCGTACGTCGGTGTGCAGCACATGACGGTGCATTCATAGTCGTTGATCATCTGCAAGCGATTCTCGCTGGACATGCCGCCACCAGGAACAACGGTCGCGCGTCGGCGAACCAGCGCATCGTGTGCGGTCCAGAAACCAATAAATGGTCCAAACGAAAACGCCATCAAAGCAACGTCTTGATCGGTCACGTTGGCTGCATCGAGCACGAAGTCCCAACATCGCAGCCACCAGGCCCAGTCATCAGGCGTGTCCAGCACCGCCATCGGAAATCCACGCGTGCCGCTGGTTTGGTGTAACCGCGTGTATTGGCAGCGAGGCAAATCAAACACCCGCCCAGGCGAACATCGAGTGTCGCCTAGCAACGCGTCCTTGGTCATCAGCGGCAATGACGCTAGGTCCTCGAGCGATTTGAGCGGAATCAAAGAACCCGCCAAGTGACCAGAGAAATACGGACGCTCGCAAACTTGCATCAGCATCGTGTTCAGCTTTCCTAACTGAATCGATCGCAGTTGATCCGACGACAAGGCTAAAGAGTCGCGGTAGGCGTTTTCGGCTGACAAAGTGGCGCTCAAAGGGGGCAAGAATCATTGTGAAGAAGTCGTGAATCTCCGATTCGCTCCATCTTACCAAACCCCGTGCGGATGATGTCACATACGCAAAATCGCCGGCTTTTTACAAGATTTAAGGACGCTGGTTTCACAAAGCGGCGAGTTGTCTCAATCGCCGATTGTGCAGGAACCATGAAGACTCTGTGAGATGGCTAATTGGCTGTTGCAACCAAGCGGTTTGGCGACAAGGATTCTCGCGTTGCCTGATTCGGACGGATGGAATCCGCCCGGCTAGCGCAGTAGTGATTACGGCCGTCGTGTGGATCGAGTTCGGTTCCCGCGAGTGCCGCGACGAACAATTCAAACAACAAGTTTCTTGTCAACATGCGACGAATCGGATTCACTCTTATTGAAATGCTAGTTGTCATCTCGATCATCGGCATACTCGCAGCTCTGCTGCTTCCTGCAGTGTCGAAGGCGCGTGAAGCCGCTCGCAGTGTCGAGTGTCAAAACAACTTGCGGAACTTTGGTGTCACGCTGACCGCGCGGAGCGCCCAGTCGCCCGACGGCGCGTTCTGTACCGGTGCGTTTGACTTGCAACGCGACGGCGTGCCCACCGAACAGGGCTGGGTCGCAGACCTGGTCAAACGAGGAGTCTTGGTTGGCGAGATGCGTTGCCCCAGCAGTTCGGTAGTGACAAGCAAGGCGATTGAGCAAATGTTGACGATGCCGCTGATCGAATTGCAGTCGACGGACTGTCTCGATCATTTGGGCAGTAAGTCGTACACCGACGAAATGGGACAGTTGATCAAGAACGTGTGTCGAACGATCTCGGACGACTCTTTGTCGCCGCTCGATATGAAGCGCGCTGAATTGATTGATCAGAAAGCCATTCAGAAAGGCTACAACACGAACTTCGCCGCATCATGGTTCTTGGTACGTACCGAGCTTCGGCTTGACGAAGACGGGAATCCCGATGCCGGTAACGCTGCTTGCACTGACCTGGACACCAAGAGTCGCAACGTGACTCGCGGACCACTGACGACTCGCGATTTGGATAGCAATAAGGCTTCGTCGAGTACCGTGCCGCTGCTGTGCGATGCTGCTGCTACTGGAACAATCTCGGCCGCGGTCGGTGAGATAGAAAGCGGATCGTTTTACGGAACCGGTATCGTCGGCGGCCCAATTGGCAATCGCAAAGACATTGACAACGACGCGGACGGAACGCCGGAAACGCCCAGTGCTTTCTTGCTTTCGAAGCCCACGTTCGCCGTCGGCAGCAAGAATCGCACAGGTGCCGACGGTTGGTTGAAGCAGTGGAACCATGACACGCGTCAAGACTATCGCGGCATGTCACCGCTGCACCAGGGCGTCGTCAACGTGTTGATGGCCGACGGTTCGGTGCGTGGAATTGTCGACGCGAACAACGATGGGTTCATCAACAACGGTTTCGATGGTGCCGATGTGGTGACGCCGACGAATGGTCCGTTTTGGACAGACTCGGAAATCGAAGCAGAGACGTTGCAGTTGGCGAGTTTTTACTCGCTTGGTTCGCACGGGAATGAAAAGTAGTTCAGGTTTCTTATTCGTACTCATTGCTGGAGTCGGCGTAGGCTCGCAGCGGCAGGCGTCACCATAGGAGGATTGCGACCTAACCAACTTCGTGATTGATAAAGCTTAGGCCGCAGTTTGCGGTAGGAAGTGGCTCGCCGTCTTCTCGATCGAGAGAGGTTGACGGCGAGGGAAACACGACCGTCTTTCGTCGTGTTTAAGACCTCAATAGAAAAAAGCAGAGTGGGAGACGGTCCTGGTCTTTGGAATCCGGTTCAGACGGAAGCCAATGTCACCTTCAAGGGACGCGTCCCACCACTCTACCGGTATCACAATTTTGGGCGCGGGCAATGTTTCGCGTCCAGAGACATTCCAAGGATTTTAAGTATGCGTTTGCGTAAAGTATCAGGTTTCACCCTGATCGAACTGTTGGTCGTCATCTCGATCATCGCCCTGTTGGCGGCCCTGTTACTGCCAGCAATCACCAAGGCACGTGAAGCCGCTCGTTCGGCACAATGCCAAGCCAACCTGAAGAACATCGGTGTTGGTCTGTTCAAATTCAGCACGCGTAGCCCCGGCGGACAATTCTGCTCCGGTGCCTACGACCTCCGTCGTGACGGATGCCCCGATACGTTTGGGTGGGTTGCTGACTTAGTAAACACGGGCGAAGCGAACTTGAACGAATCGCTCGACCCGTCGAACCCGCTTCTGGGTTCCGAAAAGTTGAATGACTTGCTCGGTAGCGACACCACCCGTGGACGCGCCGGTGCCGGACCGGACCGTTTGTCCGCAGGCGTGTGTGGCCAAAGTCAGTGGAAGGGATTCTCGACCGCATCGCCCACCACCTTTTTCGGCGGTAGCGCCAACAACAGCCCAGAACGCGCCGAATTGGTTTCGCGTTACTTCGTGCAAGGCGGATTCAGCACCAACTATGCAACCGGCTGGCATCTGTCCCGCGGCATG
The DNA here is from genome assembly GCF_007860175.1 of Rubripirellula reticaptiva. Taxonomy (NCBI): domain Bacteria; kingdom Pseudomonadati; phylum Planctomycetota; class Planctomycetia; order Pirellulales; family Pirellulaceae; genus Rubripirellula; species Rubripirellula reticaptiva. Next base: position 1,336,735 of record NZ_SJPX01000001.1, read on the forward strand.
GTCCGCACGCAAAGCGTGGGTAGCGGTTCGAGCACCTACTTGACCACGACAACGGCAACGACGATCAACGCCATCAGCGGCGCGGTCGAACAACCGGACTTCAAAGCACTCAACGGCACCGTCGGTCCGATCGCCGCCCGCGAGTTGGATCGTTCTCGCATCCCATCGAGCAACTTCGGCTTCGTTGGTTGCGCAGGCCCCGGCGATATCGACGAAGCCGTTTTGGCATTGGATATCCGTCACGGCCAAGCAGACCGTCGCGTCTACAACCCGAACAGCGACGAAGCCGCTGCCTACATCACGGCTGGATCGATCCTTGCAGAATCGTTCAACGATGGTCCTGCGATCTATGATGCTACTACACGTTCAGTTCGCTTGATCCAAAGTGGCGCACCGTTGGTCGGGAACCAACTTTGTGAGAAAGGCGAAGCGACCACCAACGGTTGCAGGCCTGCCTACGCTGCGGACTTGGCTGCTGCGACCGCTTACGTCCCAAGCTTCACCGCAGCGGACATCACCACTGCCCCGACGTACTTGCAAGACACCCGCGACTGGTTCGCCGTTCACGCCGGTGCAGTCAACGTGTTGATGGGCGACGGAAGCGTCAAGGTCTTCTATGACCTGAACAACGATGGCTACTTGAACCCAGGTTTCCCCGTCGGCAAAGACGCCAACGGTGATGACGCTGCTCCGCTGACCGACGACGAAATCGTTGACGTCGGCTATGCCGATTCGACGACGGAAATGCCACGCGACCAGTTCTATGGCGGCGTCTTCTGGAGCGAAACCTTCTTCAAGGGCGCTTTCGAAGACTGAGCCTGATGCTTGCTTGATCAAATTCGATGCCTCTGCGATTCATCTTGAGTCGCAGAGGCTTCTTGAGTGACAACCTTTTTGCCCTATCTAAACCAAATACCTATCGCTGATGAACACGCTCGGAAAACGAATGATGGCCGGTATCGCGGTTGTGGCCAGTCTTGCCACGGTCGCCGGAGTCTTGATTGCCACGGTCAGCTACGAACCTCACGGTGTTCCGAAAGCCCTTCGCCCGGCGTTCAAAGCGAAGATCGCAGAGGTCAAGCAGCGGGCAAGCGAAGTCGCGACCATTTCCTCGTCCGTTCGTCCGAGCGCCTCGCTTGATACAACCGAGTTTCATTTCGGTTTGCTCGACCCCCATGCCACCGTCAGCCATTCGTTTACCGTTCGCAACGACGGCGAAGCACCCTTGACCATCAACGTTCAGCGAACGAGTTGCAAATGTACGGTCGGAAAACTGGGCAGCAATGTCATTCTTCCCGGCGGCCAAACCGACGTCACACTGACTTGGAACACGGGATACCAACTGGACAACTACGAGCAATCGGCGACGCTCGAAACGAACGACCCGCTACAACCTGAGATCACTTTGACAATCCAGGGCGACGTACGCGCCGAATTGGTCGTGCCCAGCGAAGTTGTTATGAAGTCGGCCAACCCCGGCGACATGCCTGGAGCATCGTTCACCGTCTACAGCCAACTGCTCGAAGACTTCTACCTAGATTCGGCCGCAAGCGACTTGCCAAGCTTCGATTGGAACGTCGAACCGCTGTCCATCGACGACACTAGTCTGTTCGACAAAAACGCGAAGTGGGCATGGCGTGTGAACGTATCAACAAGCGGAAAGTCTCGCGGCAAGTTTGCCGGCGATGTGAAGTTGACGTTCAAAAATGCGAACTCCGACCAAGTGATGACTCGCACGGTCAAACTGGCTGGCCACGTCCGTGCACCGATCAATTTTTACAGTCCTGACATCCACAGCAAGGATGGATTAGATGTCGGAACCCTAGATTCGGGCAAGGAACACCAGTTCAAACTAGTTGTCCGAAATCGAGTCGAAGCTAGTCGCAGGATCGAAGTTACCGGCGTGGAACCGAAAGAATTGAAAGCCAATCTAACGCCAACGTCCAAACCGGGCGAGTATCGATTGGTGCTGACCTTCCCGGCGGATTGTCCGACGGTGATGTTCAATCGCGATAGCCAACACGGCTACGTCGAGATAGGTGACCCCGACGACAAAACTTTCAGCAATTGGTTTCCGGTTCTCGGTGCAATCGTCGACCTTCAGTGAGGAATGAAATGACAACGATGAACTCTGTGTCCGACGCGGTCGGAAACACGTGCGGAAACTGCAAACACAGAAACGGCAACGGCGAATTGTTTTGCGCCGGATGTGGCCAAACTTTGGTCGAACCCTGTGCGACGTGCAGTAAGCAGGTCTCGCTGACGCAAAAGTTCTGTGGTTCGTGCGGTACCGATCTAGCTGCGCTGTTGAATCAACGCATCGCCAAGCACGGCGAATCGATGGCCGAGGCCGTGCAAGCAGCCAAGGCGTTTGACTTTGATCGTTCGATTTCGCTATTGGGACGTGTTGCCGAACTCAACGATTATCGGTTCGCCAAAGAAGCCAGCGACGCTCGCAAAGCCATTGAGAAGATCGAGCAGCTGAAGTTAAAAACCAACAACCAATTCGATCAGCACACTCGACAAGCCGCCGCAGCGTTCGACCGAGGCGACCATGCAATGGTTGTGAAAATGCTTGGCGAAGTCCCACCGCAACTGCTAAGCCCCGACGATCAAAAATTTCTCTCCCGCAGCAAAAACCACCTCGGGCAAATCGCCGACATCGATGCAGAACTTCGGCAAGCGGTCTCGGCAAAACAATGGGTCGTGGCGGGTGGCCTTCTCGACCAACTCAATGAATTGGCCCCCAGCCATCCGACCTATACGAAGCTAGCCGGGGACTTGTCACAAAAGCTGCTTGCCAACGCAAACGCACAGCTCGCCAAATCCAAATACACGGCCGCCCTGCAATGCGTCAGCGCCATCCCAGCGATATGTCAGAACGAAGAATCCGAGCGACTTCGCGGACGAATTGACAACGTGCATTGGCTGGCGGACCAGTTCCCCAATGAACCCTACGCACTTCCTTTGCTGGGTCGACTGTGTGTTCGATTTAACCAGGAATCGCCCGACGACGAAACGGCGAAGGTGACGTTGAAACGGTTATCCGAGGCTGTTCGCTCACGCGCATCGGAACCACGACTGGCCTATGCCGATTGGGATGGTGGTCGCCGAAGTTGGATGGGCGGGCAGGCGGGAATTTTGGCGTATCCCCAATCGCTTTCGTTCGGCGATACATCGTTTGATCGAAACGCGTTGGCAAGACATAGCGTCGCGTTCGGCCTGGCTCTGCAGGGACTTGGGATCGCTCGTGTCGAGGGCGACTTTTCGCCGCCTAAAAAAGGTCTGATGTCGGCGATTCGTAGTCGGAAGAAAATCAAGTCTTGCTGGGGAATCGACGTTGGATCAAGCGGCATCCGCGGTGCTCACTTGGAATTGACCCCCGAGGGTGCCGTACAAGTCGTTGCAATTTACACCGCCGAATTTCTTGAGCCGGCATGCCGCGTCGGTAGCCAAACGAAGTCTTCCGTCATTCGCGATGCGATCTTAACGATGGCCGACGAAATCGTTCCTGGTGAGACACCAATATGGATCAGTATGCCGACGACCGAAACGGTCAATCGCTTTGTGCGGTTGCCGCCGGTCGATAAGAAACAAGCGAACAAGTTGCTCGACGTCGAGATCAACCAACGGATCCCACTTCCCCTAGATGAACTTGGAATCGTTCGCTGGATGGCTGACGAGGTGGTGGAAGAAACCAAGGGACGACCGGCCTTCGTGTCGGCTGCTCGCCAAACCGCGATCGAAAGTCGCATCGATCTGTTCCAAAGTGCTGGTCTGACAGTTTCCGGATTGCAATCGGCAGCGATAGCATTAGTAAATTTTTCGGTGTACGAGTTTGCGACGCATTGGAAAGTGGATCCCGAATCCGAGACAACTGAATCGGAGCACAGCGAAGCATTCGCCATCGTCGACAGTGGTGCCGAGACACTAACCGTTGCGTTGATCGCCCGAGACGAGTTTTGGTTCTCGTCGATCGAAAATGCCGGCGAGAACTTTACCTCGTTGCTGGCTCGATCGATCAAACGAACCAACCGCGATGCCGAACAACTCAAACGCGATCCGGCAAAAATCGAATCACCATCATCGGCTTGGACTCCGCTTGAGAACCGCATGGGCGAAATCCGCGCGAGGCTCGAGCAAACCATGACCGAAGCCAACAAGTTCATGAGCGAACTCGACGTGATTGGGGTCTGGTGCGTCGGAGGTTCGGCGTTCACGTTCGGTTGGATCCGTCGCGTTCTGTTGAAAGAGTGATGAGAACGTTCGAGACACTTACGGCCAGCCCACTGTTCTTGCGAAGAATCCATTGAAAACGTCTTTCACCGCCGCCCGACCCGAATCCGCTGCAACGGTCGCATTGGCTCGGTTCCGCATCCATACGATTTTGAAAATGATCGCATGTTGCGCAACGATTTTTGTCGTCGGATGTGGCCCCAGCAAAGAGGATTTGATCGCCAAAGCGATGAGGCGCAAACGGGCAAGTTCCGATGACGTTGACCCGACTCCGGTGCAAGTAGCTACTCCGGTCGCAGCAAGCACCCCTGCACCGCAACCCGCCCCCATCAGCGAGTCAAAGACCGCAGCGGTCGAAACGGCCGTTCCGAAACAAACGTCCAAGGCGATCGCCGGCGTCGAACAGAAACCATTGACGCCCATTGACCAGCGCAAACCAACCGAGCCATTGTCGGCAACCGATCGTCGCAGGATGGCTGTCGACAACCTCAAAAAAATCCACGAAGCAATGGCGGCCTACGTGGCCGATCACGGTGAGTTCCCGTACTACACGATGGAATCTTCGGGTGGAATTTCGACATTTTCGTGGCGAGTTGCCCTCCTTCCCTACCTGGGCTACCAAGAACTGTACGACAAATTCAACCACGAACGACCTTGGGACTACCCCGAGAACAAAGAACTGTTGACGTTCATTCCGCCAGAATACGTTTCACCAGAACGTTTCGACACGAATACGAATTTCTTAGCCCCGCTGGCCAACTTCCTGATTTTTCACGATTTCACCGAGCGTGATGAAGAAAGCAACGAACAGAAAGTTACCAAGGTGGACAGGATCACCGATGGCTTAGACAACACGATCCTGTTGTTGGAAGTCGACGACGATTTCTCGGTGCCGTGGACCAAACCTGAGGACTATCGTCTGTTCGGTGGCGAGGGCGGTCAAAGGGCAATCACTCGCGGATTCGGTCATCTACGCGGTGACGGCGCGCTGGCGATCTGGGGCAACGGTTGGCCGTTCTCTTTGAGTGACGACCTGCCATTCCAACAGCTCTATCCCGCGTTCACCTATGCCGGGAACGAACGCCAACCGGCGGCGGTCATTCACCGCGAAGTTTCGTTCGACAGCGTGGTCGACCGCAGCGAAACAGTGACCTCGTCGATCATTGCGGACACGTCCGGGTCACCAACCCAAACGATGAGCCTTGATTCGATTCCCATCGTTCGGCGAGAAGTCCCCAACTCGATCGAATTGGCCAACGCCGAAGAACAATTTCAATCGATCTTTGGTGACCGTATCCGTGCGGCGAGAGATCGAATGGCAAAAGACAAATTGGCGGTGGACATTTTGAAAGCTTCGGCAACGATGCAGGCCGATCTGGCCGGCACCTATGTGATGCAAACGGCGGCGATGAAGCTTGGCCAATTGGCGGGATCGGTCGACACGTTGTTGTCGGCGGTCGATGCACGTGTCGCCACGTTTGAAGTCGACGCTTATAAGACCAACACGGACGCTCTTTTGAGTCTCGCCAAGTCATCGTCACAAATGGATTCGGCATCCGTCAATGGAACCACGTTTTTACAACGGGCGGTCTACGTTGTTTGGCACGCGGTTGAGAACGACGACTACGACACCGCCAGAATCTTGGTACGTAGCGCGGATCGGATGATCGAGGTTTCGCGAAGCAACCGGTTGCCGAAAATGCTGGGGCGATTGGGTGTTGTGCTGGCCGAGGCCGAACGCCAGTATGCGAACGCCAAAGATCAATTGGCCGCCTATCGCGTCAATCCCGATGATGGCGAGGCGGCGGCGACGTTTGGGCGATACCTGTGCTTCATCAAGGGCGACTGGGATCGTGGATTGCCGCTACTGGTTGGTGGCGGCCCCGAACCACTTCGCCGTGCCTCAAGGATCGACTTGAAGGGATCTGAAACGAATGAAGACGAAGTTGCCATCGCCGACTCGTGGTGGGAATTGGCATCGCAAGCCAGGCCGGGAGTCTATCGACAGGGTGCCCTCGATCGTGCCGCCCATTGGTACCGAAACGTGTTCGAAAAGATGCCCGACTCACTGGACAAGATTCACGTGAAGGCGAGACTCGGTGATCTCGAAAAAGTCGACCTTTCCAGCCCGCTTGCGATAACGGCCCAACTGGCGAAGCAAAGCGGCGTCGATCTAAGTATCAAGTTGTCCGATGTTGCATTCTTCGGTCGCAAGGGGGGCCTATTGACGGCCAGCAATACCGAAATAGAGGACGTCAACAACTAAGCGAGCGTCCGTACCAGATGCCAAAAGCTTCGTATAGGACGGCGATCAGTTTCTCAAATCAAAACAAGTCAGCCGTTCACCATCGCGAACAAATAGGTGATTTCCAGCCAGCGCGGGTGGAGCAAAACAAGGCTCTGTCATGATCGGCGCGGCAGTAAAAGCGAGCACATTGGCCTCGGTTGCTGTTGGGATGACAGACGCGAGATGACCTCGCTCGCCAACCAAAACCAATGATCCGTTGACGACCAGACCCTGGCCTCGACGAAGTAGCGAGTGATATTTCCAGTTTAGCTTTCCTGTCGCAAGGTCCACGCTGCGTAGTTCCGCGCCACCCTGCCCGGCAGAAGTAAATGCGATTACATCCGATCCGACCGGCATCAACGTATTGTACTGGCAATCGATGACACGCCGATCTCGCCACAGTTCGTGTTGCGTTCGATCAGGGTTGATTTGCAAACAAACTGCCCCTGGCCCTGGGCCTGTTACGATCAACACTTTATTATCCGACACCAACGGTGTCACAGCGTTGAACGACATCGGGGCGCGCGAATGATGAGAAACCGACCAATCGGCCAAGCCCGTTTCCGGGTCAAGTGACGTTAGACCCAAATGGGTCATCACGAACACGAACGATTGATCGTGGATGGTCGCAGCGACGGGTGCGCAATAGCCTGCGGGCGCGTCGCCGGATTGCCAAATGTCGGCTCCATCATTGCGGTCCATCGCCAGAATGCCCACGCCGTGATCTTCCGCTCCAACATCGAAAATGACGCGGTCGCCGATCACCATTGGCGATGCACCGACGGGAAAGATTCCGTCTTTCACTTCGTATTCCTCGTGCAGATCGCGCGACCAAATGATTGCACCAGAGTCAAGCGACAAGCAAAAAAATTGACCCTGTCCGCCAACCGCGAAGACTCGGTCGCCATCAATCACCGGTGTGCTATACGGGCCATCACTGTATTCGATGTCGCAAACGAACGTGGTCGGATACAGGTATTGCCATATCGTTTCACCACTTTCTGTGTCGACGCACTGGACGATCTCATCGTCGTCGATACGGTGATTGAACACCAACCGATTTCCGGCAACGACGGGCGATCCATAGCCCGTACCGATACTTAGGCTCCAGCGTTGTTTCGGGCCGCCCGGTCCCCAAGCCAGATTTACCGCCTGAGTTGCCGCGACTGAGTTTCGGCTGGGCCCGTACAACTGAGGCCAATCGTTGGAGGCAACGATCGACGACTGGGCACGGGGTGACGATTTTTTTTGAATTGCCGTCTGATACTGGCGAATGGTTTTCTGGTCTGCCACATCCGCCGATGTCGGTTCGGACAGGGGAAGCTCAAGCGGATCGGGCTGGGGTGGTCGGGCACACCCAACGTGAACCAGTAACATGATCAAAAACATAGCACCGCAAGCGTACCGGCGGTGTCGTTGGCGATGATGCAACATAAAATGGTACAGTCAGTGCAGCAAATCAGAGATGAATTTCGCGAAACATAATGTTTAACGACCGCCTGTGACATCTCTGATGCACTCGCGCCGCCAAAACTTCATAGAAATGACACCATGGATTCTTATCCCGATCCGACGCCCGATGCAGTTTCCAATTCGGAATTCCCTTGTACCGGCCGGGTTGCCTCCGTCGACTACGGGACGGTTCGCATCGGGATCGCGATTTGCGATCCAGATCGGATTCTGGCAAGCCCGCTGGAGGTTTGCTCCGCGGCGAATTGGGAAGACAAAGGCGACTACTTTCGCAATCTTGCCAAGGACGAACGCATCGTTGCTTACGTCGTGGGCTTGCCGATCCACTGTGACGGTGGCGAAAGCGACAAGAGTCGCGAAGCACGCAAGTTTGCAAAGTGGCTGTTCGACGAGACGGACTTGCCCGTTCGGCTGTTTGATGAGCGGTTCACGACGTCCGCGGCGAATTCACGCATGGCCGGCGCGGGCTACACCCGTGCGAAGAAGAAGAAACGAGTCGACGCGATCGCCGCGCTCGTGTTGTTGGAATCGTTCTTGGAAGCCTGTCGTTATCACGACGAAGTCGCTGGCGAGTCGGTGAACGCACCTGCGACCGGTGGCGAAAAACTGGATGATCAGTGAATGCTACCAGCGAAAACGACTGACGGCCTCGGCCGCGATTAGGCGGCTTCGCAGCAAGTCAGTTTTTCCAGCAACGCGGTAAACCGATCGTCGGCTTCGCGGCGGCGGGCGACTCGTTCTTGAACGCTCCAACCCGCTCGGATTCGATTCACACGTCGAGAGATTTCAGCATCGGAAGGAAGCGTCTCAATTTGGGCGCCAGTGGTGATTTCCGAGACAGTAGGTTCGCAAGTGACGGTCAACATGATCCAGATCCTCCTGAAAAGTCATTCGTCCAGATGATTGGACGTTTTGCCTGACGCGTGTCGGCTTCTTGATCGGGTTGCAATGCAATGATCGTGCCAATCAGTAGAAGTGACCGCGAAGGAATGATCGATGTTCGCGTTAAAGTCATCCTTTTCCGCGTTTTACGACCTCATTTTTCTTTCCGCCGGTCTAGCTAGCATTTGCACGGTGGGCGGTCGAACGCCAAACTGATTTTTCAAAGCTTTGCAATTCCTGCAATTCTTGTTCGGGCAATCGCATCGCTTGCAGACCGATTACAGGGCCGGCGGTGGCGAGCTCGCCGGTGATTGCCGATCGCAGCTCGATCCAAGTCGAAAGGCTGCATTTGCCTTGGATTTCGCAGTACTGGATTTGTCCTGCGGCGTCGTACAGCATCCCATAGATCTGTTGCTCGCCACGATCGCGGCACCACACAAACGAACCGTCGGGTTCAAAGTACAAAAGTGGAAGTGCTTCTAGCCGCGAGGCTGTCGCTTCGAAGCTGGTCGGAATCGGACCTCGATCATTGCCATACAGATAGATATGGAATGGACGGATAGCGTCGTTTTTAGAATTTGTCATCGGTGCAATCGCTTGGTGTTGTCGACGTTGGCCAGTGGCGAGTTCGTGAAACAAGTGTTGACGTGTTCCGGCGAAGTTTCATAGCGTCACAGATGCTCCGCGTCCTCGCCGATGCAAACGCCCGCTCGCCCTTTTCCCGGCAGCATGATACCGGATGGTCCATCTTGATTGAATTTCTGTCGCTCACGATCTTCCAAAAGATTCGAAGTCCGTATATCGGGGCGATGGTCTTGGCGTTTGCATTGCTTGCAAATCAGGTTGTCGCTCAGAACTTTCGCGCCGACGCTGGGGCGGAACGCGATGAGATCGTCGAGCTGAACTTGGCCGGTTCGGTCAGTTTGACCAAGTTGGTCGAGGCGGTTTCAAAACAAATGGATGTTCGGTTCCTGTACAGCGCTGATTTGGCGAATCGTCAGGTAACGGTTTATACGCCGGCAAAATTGCCCAAGTCGGCGTTGTCGGCGTTGATCGGCAGTCTATTGAAGGGGGAAAACCTAGCGATCGTCGATTCCGACGTGCCGGGATGGAAACGGATCGTTGATATCGCTGACATGGTTCCCTATGCCAAAACCGGCCAAGCCGGTGACGTGCTGCGTCTCGACGGGCCAGCCGCCGCAGTGACTCAGGTGATCCCTGTCGAGCATTTGAACATCACTCAGCTTTCGCAGACCTTTAAACAGTTTTTGTCTAAGGGTGCCAACTTCATCACGCTGGCTGACAACAGTTTGCTGGTGGTGACGGACTATGCCCAGAACGTCCAGTCGCTCGTTGAGTTGCTGGCAGTCCTGGATCGACCGGCGGGACGACCAGTGATCGACTTTTTCGTCGCTCGCAGTCGAACGCCCGCCTCGTTGATCGAGCAAGTCGAAGCGTTGTTGGTCGAGGGTGATGCCAAAGCCGCGGCAACCAAATCCGATTTCAAGCTGTTCAATGACGCATCGGGCCAACGGATCGTTGTCGCGGGTGAGAAGTCATTGGTCGAGCGAATCATGTCGCTGTTGAAACAGTTAGACACGGGTGTCGAGTTTCAAACACGAGCCTATCGGTTGCAAAACGTTTCAGCAGAGCGAGTCGACAAACTGGTTCGCGGAATGGTCAGCAGCGAAGAGGCCGAAGAATCGATCGAGACCACGATCGATGAAGAAGGGAACTTGTTGATCGTCCGAGCGGGCATGGACGTTCATCAGCAGGTCGAAATGTTACTAAAGGAACTCGATCGTCCGGTCAGTTCAAGCAACAGCCCGATCCAGTTCTATAAATTGAAAAACGCAAACGCGGTCGAAGTTTTGTATTCATTGTTGGCGCTGCAGCAAGCGACGGGCACCGAGGGTGTCGCAGGTTTCGGCGGCGGTGCCTTCGGAACGCTCGGCGGATTGAACGTCGGAGGTGTTGTTCCGGCGTCCGGTTTGGGACTTGGAATGGCGCTGGGTGCAGCCGTGACGCAGCCAGGTGCGTTTGGCGATACCGGCGGACAAAACATTCGGTTACCGTTCAACAGCGGGAATGGTGACAATGGCGGTTTGCTGGGGATGCAGGGTCAAAACGCAAATGCGAATCAGAATGCGGCACTGAGTCCTTTGATCGGCAACGCGGGGTTTGGGGGCGCTGGTTTCGGCTTAGCGGGTGGCGCGGGAGCCGGGCAAGTCGCGACTTTGCCGGGCGGGGCACGTGTGTCGGCTGACGTTGCGACGAATTCATTGATTGTCTTTGCGCCATCAAACGTTCAACCGCTGTACGAAAAACTGATCAAGTCGCTCGATCAACGTCGTCCTCAGGTGATGATTGAAGCTGACATCATTGCGGTCGACACAAGCGATAATTTCTCGCTCGGCGTGGAAGTCTCGATCGGCGACCGTACGGGCGCAAAGCGACTGTTCAAATTCACTTCATTCGGACTTAGCGAAGTTGATCCGACCACCGGAGCGTTGAGCGTGATTCCGAATCTGGGATTCAACGGTGTGCTGGTGGACCCGGATGTAGCGGATGTGATTGTCCAAGCCTTGTCGCGGCATACCCGTAGCCGTGTGCTTGCGTCGCCCAAAATCCTTGTCAACGATAACCAAACCGGGACGCTTGAGAGTGTCGCCAGCGTGCCGTTTCTTAGCATCAACACGATCAACACGATCAGCAGCCAGTCCCTTGGCGGGGACCAGCAGGCCGGGACAACCATTACGGTGACCCCTCATATCAACGAAGACGACCACTTGCAGTTAGAATTTGAGGTGGAGTTCAGTACCTTTACCGGTTCCGGTGGCGCCAACTTGCCACCACCACGCCAAATCGACCGTGTGGGCAGCGTGGTGACGATTCCCGATGGCAAAACAGTTGTCGTCGGGGGGCTGAAACGAATTGGTGATAGTGAGACGTTCACGGGCGTGCCGTGGGCTGAAAAAATTCCGATACTGCGAGAGCTGACTAGTTTAACGACCAAGGAAGAGTCGACGACGTCATTCTTTCTGTTCATTCGACCCAAAATTTTACGAGACTCGCGTTTCCGCGATCTGAAATACTTGTCTGACATCGAGGCGCAGGACGCGCAGATTCCCGGCGACGACCCGGAAAGCGGTCCGATCCTGATTCCATGCCTGAAACCACACCAAACCATCTCGACCCAGTATCCGAGCTCGGCGCTGAATCGCTAGTCAGAGATGCTGATTCGCTTGACCGCACTTTGGACGAGCCCGTATCGACGCTCGCACGCTTGCTGCGGTGCAATGTTTTGGATTCGCTTGCGCATTTGAAAGCCAATCCGGCGTTCTTGAAACGATTCGGCATCGCGCACGCACGAAGCCACCGAGTGATTGGTGTTTTGGATGGTGACGCGGCGCTTGTTGCGGTTTGTGACCGAGCGGGATACGACCACTTGGATGTCATCGGTCGCGCGCTGGGACGACCAGTCACGCCAGTCGTTGCATCGGCGTCGGCGATCGACGCAGCGATCAACTTGGCGTACGCCGATCGATCGAGCCAGGCTCAGCAGGTGATCGATGCAATCGATCGAGACAGTGTGCTTCGGGAGGTCAGTGGCTTAGCGTCGCGCGAAGACTTGCTGGACACCGAAGGTCGCGCACCGATTATCCGGTTGGTCAACCACTTGCTCTTTGACGCGGTCAAAGCAGGTGCGTCGGATGTTCACATTCAACCTTACGAAGACCGCGTGATCGTGCGCCAGCGGATCGATGGTGTTCTGTTCGATAGCTTTGAGATTCCCAAAGCGGTCCAGGAAGAAGTGCTGACTCGCGTGAAGGTACTTGGGCGAATGAATATCGCCGAGAAACGTTTGCCTCAAGACGGACGTGCGACCGTTCAGTTGGGCGATCGCACGGTTGATCTGCGGATTGCATCGCTGCCGACTAGCCACAACGAGCGGATCGTGATTCGGTTGCTCGACAAGAGCGCCCGGCTGTATTCGTTGGCCGAGTTGGGGATGCCACCCCACTACTTTGACATCTTTCGCAAGCTGATTTCTCGCGACCACGGCATGGTTTTGGTGACCGGTCCGACCGGCAGCGGCAAGAGTACGACGTTGTACGGCGCCCTGCAAGAAATCAACTCCCATGATTTGAACGTGCTGACGTTGGAAGATCCGATCGAGTACCAGCTTGACGGAATCAGTCAGACGCAGATCAACGAAAAGAAGGGCATGACCTTTGCGTCGGGGATGCGCAGCGTTTTGCGCCAGGACCCCGACATCATCATGGTGGGCGAAATCCGTGACGCCGAAACGGCCGTGATGGCGATCCAGGCATCGCTAACCGGGCACTTGGTGTTTAGCACGCTGCACACCAATGACGCTGCCAGCGCGGTGACCCGGTTGTTGGACCTAGGAATCGAACCGTACTTGGTCAGCAGTTCTTTGGTTGCCTCGCTCGCTCAGCGTTTGGTTCGCAAGCTGTGCAGCGAATGCAAACAGCCCGATCCGACCGCCATCGGTCGGCTACCGAAACCGCCCGATTCGTTGCTCGCTGATCAAGGGATCTCGCTAGCGGATTTGAAAGGCGTTTACCGCCCGGTCGGTTGTTCGGCATGTCGACAAACGGGATTCCGAGGCCGAGTTGGATTGTTCGAGTTGTTGGTTGTCGATGATGCGTGTCGTGATTTGATCCAAACACGCGGCAACGCATCGCAAATCCGCGATGCCGGTTTGGCGGCGGGGATGCATTTGCTTTCGACCGATGGTGTCCTAAAGATTCATCAGGGAATCACGACGCTTGATGAAGTGCTGCGAGTGACGTCGCTATGACAGTGTATGCCTACACCGGTGTTGGAAGCGATTCGCAAACGGTGCGTGGCACCATCGCCGCTGATACGCCGCGACAAGCACGTGACCAACTTAGGGCCAACGGTGTTCGCGTTCGCAAGCTTGACGAGTGCAGTATTAAGTCAACGGGCGGCGGTTGGCGGCCAAATTTCTCGTTGACGTCGACCAAGGTTCAGTGGTCAACGGCGGTTCACGAACTGGCGATGATGCTGCACGCGGGAATCCCGATGCTGGATGCGCTGGACACGATCACGGATCAAAACACTGGATCGTTTCGAACCGCAGTACTGGGCGTTCGCGATAAAGTGGCGGCCGGTTCGTCGCTTGCCGAAGCGCTGGCGGATCGACCTGATCTGTTCGACGCTGCGTCAGTACACATGGTCGAAGTCGGTGAGAATTCGGGGACACTCGATTCCGTACTGACTCAATTGGCCGACTTCAAACGCAAACAATTGAACCTACGTGATTCGGTGACCACGGCAATGGTGTACCCGTTGTTCCTGGTGTTCTTTGGAAGTGCGGCAGGACTGTTTTTGATGACGTGGGTTTTGCCACCGTTGTTGGAAAACCTGCAAGAGACGATGGACGTGTTGCCGTTTCCCACGCGGGTTGCCAAAGCGATCAGTGATGCACTGCTCGCCCACGGATGGCTGATTTCGATCACGGTGATCGTGGCGATCGGTGCAGCGGTAATTGCTTTACGTACGCCTGGCGGTCGGCGGTTTTGGGATCGTACGATGCTGAAATTGCCGATCATTGGACCGATGGCAGTCAAGCAGGGCGTGGCAAGGATCGCGATGATCATTGCGACGTTGTCTCGCAGCGGCGTTGAATTGACTCGCGCGGTCGACTTGGCCGAGCGATCCACGGGTAACGTGATCTTCAAGAAGGCCTTGTCGGAATGTGGTGATCGGATCTCAGCGGGCGAAGAGGTCGCCGACGCGCTGAAGCAAAGTGGCGTATTTCCCCCGTTAGCGGTACGGGTGTTTTCGGTCGGACAGGAATCCGGCAAGCTCGATGAAATGTTGTTTCGGCTTGCTGACGACTACGATGCACAGGTGGCGACGTCTTCGGCTCGCTTGACGGCGCTACTGGAACCTGTCCTGATCTTGTTCTTAGCCGCCATGGTCGGCTTCTTGTTATTAGCGACGATCCTTCCAATTTTGGAGGCGGGGAATGTTCAGTAAATTCGGTGGCGATCAATCCATGACATGCCAATTCGGTTGGAGTTCCAATTTGAAGCCATGTTTCGTAAGGCCTAGCAGTCTTCATCGTCGGCACCTATCGCGTGCAGGTTTTTCGCTGGTCGAGTTGATCGTTGTGATGGTGATTTTGGGGATGTTGGCCGGCTTGGTGGCGGTCCGCACGCGAGGCTATTTGATCTCTTCAAAACAGAATGCGGCCAAGGCTGAAATCGCCAATATTGTCAAAGCGATCGAAACGTTCTACGCCGACCAAGGTCGTTATCCGACCACGGACGAAGGACTGGAAATTTTGGTTCAGGGGACTGATTCCTGGCCCGATGGGTTCTTGAACAAGTTGCCGATCGATCCCTGGAAGAATCCGTACGAATACGTCAGCCCCGGCAGTACCGAACCCTACGAAGTCGTATCGCTCGGCGCGGATGGTCGCGAAGGCGGCGAAGGTGAACACGCTGACTTTACCAGTGAATCGTTGGATGGCGATGCGTAGTGCCTTTACACTGATTGAATTGGTGGTTGTGATCACGATCATGGCCGTGCTGGCGGCGATCGCTGCATTGTCGCTTGGTGGAGTGATGGATCGCTACCAACTCGGACGGGCCGCAGAAACGATCGAGCGATTTGATTCACGCGCGCGACGCGAAGCGCGTGTGACGGGCGACGTTGTGATTGCAAAAATCGATCGGAGTCGCGGTCGCTTGGACGTCGATGTGGCGGGATCTGGTTTAGACGTGATGTTTCAATTGCCGTCTCGTGTTTCGATATCGAACATGCGAATGCACCGGAGTGGTGTTTCGGGTTCCGACTTAATCTTGGTGGTTGATCGAAGTGGGCAATGTCCAACCTACGCGGTTGAACTTATGCGCGGGAACATGAAACGCTGGCTCGTGATGCTGGGGACCAGCGGCCAAGTGATATCGCTCGATAACGAGGGAGCCGTCAATGCGTTGTTCGCGTTATAGTTTTTGCTCTGCTGCTCGTGTTGGCCGGTCTTCAACGGGTTTTACGCTGCTAGAAGTTCTGGTCGGCTTAGCGATCATGGCCAGCGTGCTGGTCAGTTCGCTGTTGGCCTTTGCCGCTCATCAGCGAGCCCGCCGATTTGCGGAGGCTAAGTTGGCGGCTGTTGGTGTGGCTGATGAACTGTTGTTTCAGTTGTCGGGTGGTCGGGGTGGCATTCCACCGGCGGGGCGCGGCGTGGTCCCCGGTCGCAGCGGTTGGTGGTGGCAGACGGAGTTGGTCGGATTGGCCGCGCCGGCGGGGATCCCAATGAGTGTGGTTCGCTTTCGTATTATTGAGGCGACGGCACCGGGAAAACAGCAAACCTTGGTCAGTGTCGATATTGTCAAAGGTGCAAAGTGACCACGCGCCAAAACAATCGGCGATTGGCATTCACGTTGATCGAATTGGTCGCGTCGGCGGTTTTAACCGCCATGATGATGGCGGGACTGTTAGGTGTCGTTTGGTCGGCGGTGCGAGAATCGAACGAGCTTCGGAAGGCCGAAGCGGATCGTTTTCCCATCACGATTTTGGCGGACCAGTTGCGATTGGATTTGCAAAACTCACGTGGCATGACGGCGATCGCGGGTGGTATCGTGTTGCACGGATTCTTGAGGGATGGAAATCTGCCGGGACGAGTCGTCTATCAGATTCACGTCTCGCAGGCAGGTTCATTGCTAACGCGAACGGATGCTCGATCGACAGAAATCGCTTGGGTTGGCGCGACTGCGATCGAGATTGATGCGGTAGCCGCTGTCGATTCCGGTGATGGTGATTTGCCGATGTTGGAAACCGGTGGTTTACCGCCAATTCCATCGGTATTTCGGGTCACGCTGCGAGGACGTGACGGCCGAGTGCTGTTTCGTGAATTGGTGAATCATCATGACGCGTAAAGGCTACGTTCTACTGGTCGTGATCGCCGTCTCGGTTTTGGTGATCACCGTTCTGGCAACGCTCGCAAAAGTGAGTTTGCGTCGCGGGTTGGAAGCGGCTGATGCCGAGCGGGATTTGCGATCACGTTGGGGCGCGTTGACGATCGAACGCGTGGTCAAGCAAGCGATTCCCAAAGTGTTTGACGATCAAGAGAAAATCTACGCTGAAAAGAGCCCCGAAATTCCACCGCCTGCAACCATTCGCGCGGCGGTCACGTTGTCGGGGATCACCTTTGATTTGCTGTTGGGTGACGAAGACGCAAAGCTGAATCTCAATGCGATGTACCACCACGCTGGGCCGATGAAAACTCAGCAGGCGATCGAACGTGTGATTGGTCGGGCGGTTCCAGGAACGATTCGATTGATACCCGCTGTCGAGCCCCTGCAGTTGGCTCGCGAGAACAAGCGGTTGAAGGAACCATCGTCGGAGGATGGCGAAACGGCCGAGCCTGAGTTGCCGGCGGCGTTTCGCAGTTGGGGAGAAGTATTCGACATTGGGGAACTCGAGCGTCAAGCTAGGTCGCCGGTTGCACTTCCGAATGTGACGACCGGAATTTCACTTTGGGGTAACGGAGTTCTAAACATTCGCCGTGCATCCGACGAAGCGATCTTGGCGGTGGTCGGCTCAGTGGTGCAAGATGGCGGAGCGCAGAAGTTTTTAAAGCGTTTTCGCGAGAATCCAACCGTTACATTAGGGGTGATTCTGCAGACGGAGGTTTCGGGCCAGGACAATCGTGATCAGATTACCGCCCTGATCTCTGAGACTAGTACGAACTATTCTGTGTGGATTGACGCTTCGAGTCGCAGCGGGACAAGGTTGCGAACGTTCGCTGCGACCGTTCGCGATGAAACCGGAATCACCCAGCACACTCGATTCGCTTACTGATCGATTCGCGTACAGATCAATCGCCATGGATATCACCAACCAACGCCGCACAATGAACGCCCTAGCAATCATGCTGCTGGTTGGTGCTGGCGGTGTGGGATATTGGGCGGTTTCGGATGTTAGCGAAACCGATGGTCTAGGGGCGACCAAAACGATGCCGTCAGTGATCGTGACCGACGAAGATGCGACCGTGAAGGTTCCGCTTAGTACCGATGTCGCGCTGCGTTCACTGCGCTCGCCGCTGTACGATCCACCCGCACCGACGCCGCGTCCGGTGCCGGTCAAACCGCCGCCTCCGCCTGCGGTACCGCGACCGGTTGCTGTGCCGAAGCTAGGGTTGATTTTGGTAGGAACGATCATCGATCCAAACGGCAGCGTTGCGATCATCTCGGACGCCGAAGGAAAGTTCGACATCAAAGCGATTGGCGAGGAACTGGATCTGACTCCCGCGGGAGTGACCATTGATGGGATCGAGTCGGAACGGGTGATGTTGTCTTACCAAGGAAGCGAATCTACCGTTCGGTTACAGCGGTCGGAACCGTCGGCAAACTCGAATGGCGGCGGCAATCTTCGTCCCAACGGCCGGAGACGTAATCAATGAGTCGCTGCGAGATACTGATTGTTGAACAGTCCGGCCAGTGGACCGTTGCCTGTGGTGACGAGTCGGTGGTGATCGACGCCGCTGCATCACCGACCGAGCTTGCAGATGCGGCCGGTGTTTGGATCGACGGTTTGAAGTTTAAGAACGTCGCCTGCGTTTTGTCGCCAGCTTCGACGTCATGTTTCTTTGTCGCCATGCGTCCGGCTGACAACGTTGATGTGCGAGATCGAACTGCGATGGCGTTCGAACTTGAAGATCACTTGCCAATGGATGCGGAATCTTTTGTTGCCGATTATGTCGTGACGGACGGTGACGAGGGCAAGATCGTGGCGGCGGTCGCGATTGAATCGGATCGTTGGAAGGCGATTGCTGACGCTTTCGAAGCAAACGGAATCGTGATCCATTCGATCGTGCCGCAGTCCATCTTGGCGACGCGGTCGGTGGTCGAAAGCGAATCGTTGGTCGGACGCGTTCGATTGCTGTTGGGCATCGATGACGCGTTGGATTCGATTGCGATTCACGATGGACGCGTTGTGTCATGGAAACACTTGCAGCTCGATGGCGAAGCGATCTCACGTCACGGTGTGATGGATTTTGGTGACGTTAATCGAGTGTTGATGGCCGGGGCAACACCGGAATCAGCGGCGATGATTCGCGGCTCGCTCGATTGCCAAGTCGAGTGGATCGATGAATCGGCGATGCTGCACGCTCAGCGAGGTGCCGCGTCCTACTTGGCGGATCGCAGCGGACCTTGGTTCGAATTGCGCCGCGAGAAACTGGCCCCGCTGGATCGGCTACGCGGTGTTCAACAGAGTTTGCGATTGTTGGCGTTTTCCGCAGTGGCTTTCTTGCTGGCGATTGCGATCGGCGGTTGGTATCGGACGTCAAAGATCGAAAACGAAATCACTTCGCTTCAAAAGCAACAACGGGCGTTGTTCGAGACCGGGTTCCCTGACACCCGAGTGCCCGGCGCGATCCTTCGTCGTGTTCGCAGCGAGCACGCCAAGGTGATCGGATCCAGTGGCGCGGCGGCGATTGATGTGCCGACGCCAGCGCCGATGGTGCTGCGGCGTTTGATGGCCGCGTTTTCGCCAGACGTTCGATTCCAGTTCGAATCGATCGAGATCAACGATGGTCAAGTCGATATGGATTTGGTGGTTCGCAGTCCTGTGGATGCGGGCAAGATCGCATCGGCGATCGCGGCGGCCGGTTTCCAAGTCAATCCACCCGTCACGACTCAGAAGGACGCCAAGTCGTTTGTGTCAGCGATCGAGGCGACTTGGTTAGAGGAGCCGTCGCTATGAGTGGCTGGTCAAACGAAGCGGTGCGGCGCCGATGGTTCGTGGCGATTGCAATCCTGATCTTAGGGGTTTACTCGGTCTTTGGACTGTTGGACGCACGGTCGGCTGCGGACCGGTTGGGCCAAGCGTGCCGAGACTTGGACGAGGTCCAAACGAAGATTTCACAGATCGACCGATTGAAAGACGGCCCGCGAGTCGCGGCGTTGGAATTGCAGTCGCCCGCCGAGATCAGTAATCGAATCGAGGCGGCCCGACAGGCAGCCGGCTTGAATCAGGCGGCCCTGTTGCGAGAACAGCCGACGGATCCTCAGCGAATCGGTCGCAGTGATTTTGAAATGCGGATGACCACGATCGGGCTGGCTCCGTCGACGATGGTTCAGATTTTGAAGTTCTGTGACGCGCTTCGGGACGAAAAATCAGGGACGATGGTTCGAGACCTGCGGTTGTCGGTCCCCAGAAGTCCGGAAAATGGAAATCAGGCAAATAGCGGGGACGTGGAGAAATGGGATGCCGAGATGACCTTGACCCAGATGATCTTTTCACCGAAGTCTAAGTAATGAACGGAAACTAAGTTCGGGCTCTTACCCTCCCTCTGGGCGGCGTGTGATTTTGTGGTTGTCAATGCCTGAGTTATTTCCGAACAAGTCCTAGGTAGCCAAGAAACCTTGGCGTTGTACTCGTATTAAATTTCTGCATTTCTAATGCTTCGATTGGCCATTCACGGATGAAGCGGCTCGCCCGACGATTGCTGTTGGAATTGGGTGCTGGTGTGATCATCACCAGCGCGGTTGGCGGGTGCGCGTCGTGGAAGAACAGCAACGAATCGATCATTCAGGTTGAATCGAAACAGAACCCCGATCTGGCTCGCCGATTGACACTGGTTGGCGTGAAAGAGTTCGGGATGGGCAACCTCGAAAAGGCAACGCAAAAGTACATCGCCGCGATCTCGGCAGACCAAACCTACGGTCCCGCGCACAACAATCTTGGATTGTTGCACTTCGAAGATGGCAATCTGTATCAGGCGGTCTTAGCGTTTGAGCAAGCGATGGAGTTCATGCCTTATGATCCATCGGTCTACTACAACTTGGCGTTGACGTTGGAATCGGCCGGCAAAGTGACCGAAGCAATGGATCTTTACCGCCAAGCGATTCAGATGGCACCGGCCAATCCCGTCTTTTTGGGCAACCTTGTGCGTTTGCGAATTCGACTGGGTGAATCAGGGCCCGACTTGAATCAGCAACTGCAAGATTTGGTGCTGATTGAAACGCGGCCACAGTGGCGCCGTTGGGCAGATCGTCAGCTGGCGTTGTTCTTTAACGATGCCCTTGATCGTGGGCCAGAGGCTCCGGAATTCAACCCTAATGATGAACCCGACGAAGCGGTCGAGTTCCGCATCGAAGACCGAGTGATCGATTTGACACCCAAGTCGCGACCGAAGGCTTCGGAAATTGGTGACTCTACCGAATTGCCTTCATCAACGCGTTTGAATGAGCCGGTCCGATCATCCGCATCGCCTCGCGCTGCTCCACCGCCTCGACCTACCGCGATCCCTGATCCTTTTTCGATCGAGACGATGCCACCGAGCATCGAAATGCTGCCGACACCACACTAATGCGATCGCCAGCAACATCGCGTCGTTCAGCGATCAACTTACTTCATTGGCGGAACAACGATCGTCGGCTTTGCTTTGGCCGATACAACCCGTTCATTGCGCTGTTGAGGCGGGACGACGACGCCGCACGAAACGATAAACTGGATCGCTTCGTCGATCGTGATGTTTAAATCGATTGCTTCGCTGCGTTTGACGGTGACGGTAAAACCAGTCATCGGCATCGGGCTGGTAGGCATCAGCACGCTCAGCACAGGTTCGCCGTTGGCTTCGGCGATCTCCACCATGCTGTTGCCCGTCACAAACCCGAGCGACCAGATGCCCTGGCTGGGGTACTGGATTGCAACGACTCGGTTGAATTCAATTTCACGTTCGCTGAACGCAAAGTCGGTGACTTGCTTGACGCTGCCGTAGACCTTGTTGACAACCGGGATGCTTAGAATCGTGCGATCAAATGCGTGAACGAACCAACGCCCCAAACCGAACGTGAACATTCGGCCCAAGAAATACAGCGCGGTCGTGAACACGATCAGGAAGACCGGCACAACAAGCGTTCGCGGCATGTATTCCAGCTGCACATAGTGATGCCAGTAAGCTCTCGCGCTGGCCGGCGCCGGCGTGAACGGTCCAAAGTAGTCCGCTCGTTCATCAACGATGTTCTTGACGTATTCCGGAAAGAACCGTCGTCCGGTTGGGTCGGGAACGTATCGCTGGCCTTTGTAGGTGAACCCATCGAGTCGGCGTTCGTTGTTTGCGATGGCGCCTTCGGGAAAACCGGTTTTGGTGTCCTCGATCTTCCAGACAATCGCTTGTTGGATCCGGTATTCAATCGGTCCCAGCACGTAGCTGTCGATGGTGTTCCAAGCCCAAATCAGCACAACAATGGTCAGCAACGGCGGCAGCACCACACCAAGGCCGCGCAGAATCGCGCGTCGGAAGCCGGCTCCGCGAGTGGGTTTGGCGTCTGCGTCCGAATCGGAAGGGGGGGCGAGATCAGAGCTCATCGGATCCATGATTAGAAAGGTCGTCGGTTAAGTTCGGTCCGCCAAAATCGAACTCGGTGTCAGTCGACTCTATCGGGTGTCTGCGTTGGTTGTCTGTATCGGGTTGCTGATTTAGTGGCCGCGGACAGCCCGTGCCGTGACCGCCCAAGTGACTTTCGCGGCACCAGCCTGTTTCAAAGCGCCCGCCACCGCATCGGCAGTCGCTCCGGTCGTCAAAACGTCATCGACTACTAGAATATGCCGATTGGCGATTTGGGGCGATCTAGGTGAAGCATAGCTTTTTCTGACCGAAAACGCACCGTGAACATTTTTTTGCCTAGCTTCGTCATCTAGCCAGGCTTGTTTTGCAATCGCACGGTTTAGCTTCAGCAGTCCTCGGCTCGGCCGATTGAGCGATTTGGCGACCGATTGGGCGACGGAAACGATTGCGTTTCCTCCACGCGTCATCTGCCGCGTCAGGTGCGACGGGACGTAAGTGACGCAGTCAGGCACGGCCGAGCCCGCAAAATACGCTGCCGCTCGTTGCCCGAGTCGCCGCCCCATCGCGTCGGCGAGCGGGGCGTTGTGAACATATTTTGCGGCCACAACGGCATCACAAACTCGCCCGTTGTAGGACCACAGCGCGATCACAGCGTCAAATTCGTGAGAATGGGATCGACAGTTTTGGCACTCGACCACCGATTCAGCAGGCGCCGAACGATTGACCACGATCGATTGCGGGCTTCCGCATCGCCGACATGCGGAAGCCATCGCCGAAGCCGACATTTCAAGAGCGGTGTCACAGACGGGACAGAAATCGTCGTCGCCGCGGACCGGGGCGTTACAAAGACGACAAACTGGCGGCAAAATCAGTTCCAAGACCGCGTTTTTCGCGGCCACCCAAGTGTCCTGCAGTAGTCCCAAATTCCGTTCGGTATGCGTTTCACGGGCAGGTTCGGAACTCTTTTCCAAATTTTTCACTGCGAATGCGAACCTGAGTGGACGTAGGATGTCTAAGTTGTCGAGGTTCCAACGGGAGCGTTAAATTCGCACCTATCGGATCCCAGGGAACAGATTTAGCGGTTCACTCGACAGCAGAGTGGAAAGTAGTTTGTTTCTAACTTGCCTCTGGTATACCCTGAAGTGCAAGAAGGGCGTTTGATCGGCCGCAGAATCATTTCGATTGATCGAAAATTTCTGGTTTAGCCGCCAAGCGTGTTTTTTATTGTCTTTTTCTTTGTGCTCCGCAGCCGCGCCCTTTCCGGGTGCCACTGGAGGTTGAAATGCGTTTCGAACAGATCACCGCCGTCGTCACACGAAACTTGGTCAATGCCATGGTACGTGAGATTACAGTCGCGCGCTCGTTCGTCGCCGCAACGATCCTCCATCGTTGGCTGCATCGGATGCCACTCAGTGCAATGCCACACAGTCCATTGCTTCTGGGGACCGCCAGCTATCTAGTCGGCTCGTTATCCCCCAGCGACTTTGCTGCGTTTGTCGTCGCCCATGGTGATCAGAGCGAAACGCTCTTAGCCATCACGGGCACGAAACGCGGCGGTGTCGGCTACCAACCTTGTTTGGTAACGGCAAATTGTCCGGCCCGATCCGCTAGAGGCTAACAGCCCTGGCACACGGTAGTGGTGGAAACCGCTACCGCGAAGAATCGGAACCGACCGGCGAAGAGTCATCCAAAGCGAATCGCTTTTGGTGGGTACTTTGCTGCGGTTACTGCTCGGCAATGACGCGCTGGCTTTGGCCTTTGTGACCCGGATCCTGCTGGATTCGTTTCATGGCCCGAGTCGTTGGCATACGTCTTGGTTCGATCGTGACTGAACGTTCATTCGCATTGATTGCGGCCGAATCGTTTGCATGACGGAACCTCGTTATCCGCACCGATCACAAAGACACCGTCATGAAATTCACTGATAACACTTTATTCACCATCGAGACTCGAACCGTTGCCGACCTTGTTCGCGCAGCACAGACGGGCGACCGAGACGCCTTTGGCGAGCTGTTCCAACGTTACCGACCTGCCATCGTGGCGCTGGCGATGCGACGCGTTCGCAACGCCGACGAAGCCGAAGAACTTGCACAAGATGTTTTCATCCAAGCGATGCAAAAAATCGAGCAACTGCGAGTCCCCGAGGCCTTTGGTGGTTGGTTGCGACGAATCGTTCACCGCATGGCGATCAATCGCACAACCCGCAACCGAAGCGCGTTGGCGTGCGATCCAGAAGTCATGGAAGCCACTTGCCTAGCGATCGGCGCACCGGATGAATTCGCCGAAAAGCGAGAGGAAGCAAAGGCGATTCGCGACAGCATCGATCGACTCGGCGACTTGGACCAAGAAACGTTGAAGGCGTTCTACTTGCAAAGCAAGTCGTTGATCGAAATGAGCGACGAGTGCGGCGCACCGGTCGGTACGATCAAGCGTCGCCTGCACGTCGCACGAAAACGACTGGCCAAGGAAATGGACGACCAACTTATCTCGGCTTGATCACCATTGCTTAACGGCTGCTGACCGATAGCAGTCATTGTTTGCCGCCATGAAAACTAACCGGCTCGATAAGAAACTTTAGTTTTAAATCGAGCCGGTTTTTGTGGGCGGCGTGACGATTAATTATTGCTTGGCGACGCGGTTTCCAAGTACCACATCAATTCGAAAATCTCGTCTTGGGTGTACTGGTCCATCAGTGCTTTGGGCATCATCGAAACGCTTGATGGCACCATGGCTTCGATGTCGTCCTGAGCTACGACGGTTGGCTCTTTTGCTTCGGGGCTCGACATCAGGCTGACGTTATCGTCGTCTTCTTTGACCAACACGCCCGTGATCGTGCGACCGTCGACGGTCAAGATTCGCTGCATCATGTACTTGGCATCGATCTTGTGTGACGGGTCCAGGATCTCGCGAAGGACTCCCATTCGATCACCCTTCCAACGCGTCAGCACGTCGGTCAGTTCGGGGCCGATGACGCCGCCCTCGCCGGCTACTTTGTGGCATCCCGCACACGAGGCTTCGGTGAAAATTCGTTTGCCAAATTCAGGAGTTCGGCCGACCATGCCTTGGTCAAGTTTGTCTTTGAAGTCGTCGATCGTCCACGATTGAACAAAGGCTCGATTGCTGCCGATTGGATTGGCGGGTTCGATGGGGTTTTTCAGCCACTCGTCGAGGTTCTCGGTCACGACCATCACGCCGTACATGCGATACCAGTGCTGCGGGAACGTACAAACGAACGGATATTCGCCTGGTTCGGTCGGTGCGGTAAACGTTAAACGGGCTTCGCCATGCGCCGGCACCATCTCGGTTGCTTCGATGACTAGGTCCGACTTTGGCACGTATTGAAGTCCATCACGTCCGCCGGTTGGTCCTGCTTCGAGTCCTAACTGGGCGACCTCTTTCAAAGTTCCCGGCATCGAAATCACCATGTTGTGCGGCATCAGATCGTGATTCTCGAGGACAATCTGAACCGGTCGTCCTGCTTCGACGGCAAAGTAGGTGAGGTCGTAACGCATTTCTTCTTCGACGGTTTTGATTCGTACCATGCGAACTGAGATTTCGCTCAGACGGGCACGATATTGACGAGCCGTTTCGGACGAAACGCTGGCCATCAAACCGTCGGCCAGTTGCATCGCATCGGTGAAGGCGGCGCTGGTACGCTCGGACGCCGGAGTTTTTTCGGCGGTGTCGACAAGGTTGCTCAGCAGTTCTGCACTGACGGACTCTTGCCGGTCCTCGTCGCGGATCATCAGCAACGTCTTAACGGCGGCAGTTCGTAGCTTGGCATCAGCCACCAGCGGAGCGACCATTTCAAAAGTGTTAGCTTGATCGGTCGGAATGAACCCCAGCGCATTGATGGCGGCATTGCGAACCGACGTTGACTTCGATTCGGTCAGAGTCTTGACGACAAAGTCACGAATCGACGGTGGCATTTTCTTTGGCGGCACCAGTTCGGTGGCGTGAAGCAGTGACAGCGTTTCGTCGTTGCCAATTGCCGCATGCTCCAAAGCAATCGCTTCGCTGCCCGATACCGACAAGCCTGCGAAGCCAACCGATTGGATGAAGTCATCGCTGGATTTTGTGGCTTCGACCAACTCGTCGGTACTGGCGGGTAGATCAGCTTCATGTCGCCGAATCATCATCGCCGCTAGTTCGCGTTTAGTACGTCGGACGGCGCGGTCATCGCCTTCGACTCGGTCCACTGCACCAAGTAACACGGATACCGGACTGGCGGTTTCCAGCATCATCAACGCGTCGACCGCTTCTTCGCGAAATTGGGGAGACATGCCGGCGCGCGAGATGATTGCCGAGTACACCGGGATGTACTTTACGTCGTCCGTTTTGCGGGGCACCATCAGCAGCCGAGCATTGTCGAGTCGTTTTAGCTGGTAGGCGACAATCCGCGGGCTCTTGTCCAAGAAAACCGTCGGGGCTTCGACGGCTGTTGTGCTTGCTGATGAGCCATGACCGTGGTCGTCAGCAACAACGTCGTCAGCAAAAACAAGGCAAGTCGATACCAGAAGGATCAAGCAGCTAAAGTGAACCCGCATGTCGGTCCCAAATCGGTAGGTAGTGAAGCGGTGAATCGTAAAACAACGAGGGCCCCGCCGAGTTGCAAGACTCGGCGGGGCTTGTTTTTCGGTGACTGAATGTCGCTACGAATTGGGCCGATTGGTTTGATTCGCAGCTGACATTCAATTCAAGTCTCAACCCACGCGACTACTGTTCGAGTCGACGCATGGTTTCGTCCAACGTGTATTGGAGGTAGTCGTCCATTTCGAATTCCAATACGCCGAGTGCTAGTTCGACTGCGTCGTCGCCTTGCAGGAAACTAACCGCACGAACTCCTTCCAACCGAACTCGCGGGTGTTCATCCGCGATGCACTTTTGAAGCAGCGCTGCATGGTTGGGTACCGAGTCGAGCCAGAACGACAGCACGCGAGTCGCCGCCGCACGAGCGCGGTGATCTTTGGCGGACAACATCGTTTCGAGTAGTTCTCGATTGATGACGTTGTGCGTTTGGTGCATCCAAAGCGCTTCGAGCATTTGATGTTCGTAGCCTTCTTCGTTCTTGTCGAGCGACCCCATCCACGTTTTTAGTGCCGAGGAAACTTCGCTCGTATCGCGAGCCGCCAATTCGCGGCGAGCGCGGTAACGCGTGCGGTCTTCCGGCACCTTCAATAGTTCCAACAGCGCGGGGATCGGTTCGCCTGCGATCTTGGCAGGCTGCAATAGAGGCCGCGTTTTGTGCTTGATCCGCCAAATTCGGCCGTGGCTATGGTCGCGGCTAGGGTCGCGAAGATTGTGTTGCAGGTGACCGATCAACGCGTTGTGCCAGTCGACAATGTACAGCGAACCATCCGGTGCAATTTGAATGTCGACAGGGCGGAAGTTTCCGTCGTCACACATCAACAGTGGTGGAACTTCCTTGCCCACGAATCCAGATCCTTCTTCGCGAACTTCGTGGTTCAGCACGCCGCGATCGCCGATCACGTTGGTGACCAAGAAGTTGCCTTGCATTTCGGGTGGAAAGTGGCGACTGGAAATCATCGCACAACCGGACAGCGGACGAATTCGCTTTTTGTAAAACGTCGGGAACTCAAATTTGGGATCACCACCGCCCAGCGATGCGACGCGGCGATGTTGGGATCCGCCGGGGTGCTTCAGCGGGTAGTCGATGCGTCCGGAAATCGGTGCGGCCCAGTAACTGTTGCCCGGTGATGCATCACCGATGAAGTTTTGCCCCCAAGCGTCAAATACATGTCCCCAAGGGTTGGCGAATGCAAAGTTGCTGAAAACGCTGATCTTTTCGTTTTTGGGGTGATAGGCCCAAATCCCCGCCTCGCCCAGGCGAGTCAGCCCATAGGGGCTTTCGACTTGCGAGAACTTGAACGTGCCTTCTTGGAAATACAGATTGCCGCCCGGTCCCCATTCAAATGCCGAGATGCCGTGGTGCGAATCGGCAGTGTCGAAACCGAATAGCTTTCGAGTGACCACATCGGCTTTGTCGTCGCCGTCGGTGTCGCGTGCGACCAAAATATCGGGCTGTTCGGCGATGTAGGCTCCGTCCGCTGTCAATTCGAAACCGGTCGGTTGGTGCAGTCCGCCAGCGAACGTTTTGCAAGTATCGGAAACGCCATCACCGTCAGTGTCTTCGAGGATCAGCAACTTGTCATCGAGTTTCGTTTTAGGCTTCCAGTGTGGGTACGACGGCATGGTCGCAACCCACAATCGACCTTTGTTATCAAAGTTGAGCGCCACTGGGTTTGCCAGGTCGGGGAACTGTTCCTCCGATGCAACCAGTTGAATTTCGAACCCATCGGCCAAGGTGAACATCTTTTGCTGTTCAGCGGCGGGACTGTAATCGAGCGATCCCAGCTTGCCTCTGGTGACGTTGGGGTCATTGGGGCGGCCCACATTCGTTTTCGGATTGATGAAAGCGAGCGTGCCCGAGTCGTCCGCCTTGTCCGCGACCGATTCGCCATTGGCAAGTTTCCAAATCCGAGCGTCGCGGATTGCTGTCATTTGATCCAGGATCGCGCGTTCGCGTTCCATCACGTCAGTGTTGTCGTAGGTGCCGTCGCTGCCCGCTTTGCCGCGACCGCCATAAATCGAGAAACCATTGACGGCGCGATAGCGGTGCCACCAATGAAAGTTCTTGTCGTTGATTTCCGCAAGAACTTTAGGGTCGACTGTTTTGGGGCCACCTTCACCGAACAGTGCCTTGTCAAACACGTTCGCAAACCCAGCGTAACCGAGGTCGTTCAAGTGGCAACCGTTCAGCGTCATTCGTTCGTCGTTGTCGGCAAACATGGTTTGCGTCGGCGTGAACACGTCCGCGAAAACCACATCGGCCGTTACCGCTGCTTCGCGCAAGACTTCGGTATACATCGCCAGTCGAGCGTTGTGAGCTTCGCCGTCGGGCAAATTCGAGTCGCCCGTTTTTTCGAATGCGATCGGCGAAACCAAAACGATCCTGGGCGTGCCCTTGCCGTAATCGGTGGCTTGAGTGTGCTCGACCAGTTCGGTGATTTGTTTTGCGAACTGTTCCAAGCCCGCTTCGCCCGCGAACGATTCGTTGTAGCCGAAGAAAAACAAGATCACGCTTGCTTGGCTGTGTGCCAAGTGAACGTCGGGGTCGCCAAAGTTTTCTGATCGAATGCGATCAACGGGTTCGTCACCCGGAAAACACAAATTGCGGACGGTTAGGTTCAGCGTCGGGAACCGCTGGTGCAACAGTGCTTCCCATTCGTTGTGGTGCTGCAGTCTTTCGCCTAACGCATTCCCAACCAAACAGATGTGGTCACCGTTTTGTAGCTTCAGCTCGGCGGCTGAATTCACATTGCAGGTCAACAGGGACGCAGCGGCGATCAATGTCGCTACCAATCCAAACTTAATCGGTGGAGAGAGTGGTTTCACGGAGGGGCGACTCGTGTCAGAGGAAGGAGGTGGGAAAGTGAGGATTCTTGGGGCCAGATTACAACATTGGCAACTTAGCCGGGACGTTTTCGTCACGCAGCCGTATAGAACCACTTTAGTCATTCAAGCCTGTATTGTGGCATCTTTGACGCCCGCTTTTGCTGGGATTGCGGGTCCGGCAGTGATCAAAGCCCAAATCGGCTTGAGAGAAGCCGCATGAAAGAAGGGGCAGATCGCTGGATGTGCAGGCCGGTTGTTGGCTTCGACAACGAAACCGCACCATTTTCAGGCGACATTCCAGACGAATGTCAGCGCGGTGTGCAATATCGCCTGGCATCGATCAGTGTTTCCGCGTCCTGTTTTTTCGCGCGGAAAATTCGTTGCCGGCCGTGTCCTAACGAGCGACGTCGACTCGGTTGACAACGGTCAATCCCGCAGCGACAGCGCGGACTGCTTCTTGAGCTAGCTGTTTGTGATAGAAGCTGCGAACTCGGCCGCTCAGTTGCAGATGGTTTGCATCTCGGTCGACACGCAAGGTTCGTAATTCGCGAACCGAGTTGTTCGCCAAGATGGCGACGGCTGCTTCGGTAGCGTCGTGCTGTGCAGTTCTAATCATAGGTATTGGCCTGTTTCCTTGGTTCGGACATCTTCGATCGTTACTCAAATATGCCACATCATTTTGAAACTGCCTATCCGAACTGACGATGAAAGCGCGAAACATGTCTTTGCAACGGAGAAACTCCATCATTAAGGAGTCGATTCGCAAGTCAGGCAAGACCGTAGCTTGCCTATTTTGACACTCGAGCCTAAGTGGAATGGTTGTAGCGTTTGAATGGATTGGAATTGCGCAGAACCGCAAAGCTATTCGAGAAGCGGCCGTAGCGACCGGTTTACGTTTTGACGGGCGCCGATCGCGGCCTAGGAATTCAACGTAGCTTCGACAAACGAAACACGAGGGAGTTCTGAGAATGTGGCTTGATCTGATCATTGCAATGAGTTGTGGCGGCGCTGGCTTGGCCTGTGGCTGGGTGATGCACGCGACGAACACGGGGCTCGCCGCACTGACCGATGGGGACTCGAATGTGGTTCCTGTTGTGACGAATGAAGCTATTGAGGTCGTTGAACAAACTCCTGAGCGAATCAGCGAAGTGGCCGAGAAATTGCGAGCTTACGCACGCACGATGGCTGCGGACGTTGACGCTCACCAAACCACCGTTCAGGCGGTCAACAATCAGTTGAACGCGGATCAATCGGGGTCTCCCGAAGCGGTTTTTCAAGCGATCACGCAACTGATTGAGGCAAACGAGCTGATGCAATCACAACTGCACGTCGCCCAGGATCGAATTCATGATCAAGCGTTGCAGATTGAATCCGCCGAACGTCGTGCCGAAACGGACGCACTAACACGAGTGCCCAACCGGGGCGCATTCGACAAGCACCTTGCCCGTCAACATGCGTTGGGTGCGGGCAAAGCTGGTACGTTGGCGTTGTTGGACGTCGACCATTTCAAGAAATTCAACGACGTTTACGGACACCGGGCTGGCGACGAAGTGCTACGCGTTGTCGCTAGTATTCTGCATTCGCGTTTAGACAAATACGGCATCGTCGCTCGTTTCGGCGGCGAAGAGTTCGCGGTGATACTGGACGGTTGTCGCGTCGACCAAGCAAAAGACTTAGTCGACGCAGCTCGGGCAGCCATCGGTGCTCGCGAGATCGTATTCGAAGACAAGCGGCTTTGCGTCAACGCATCGGCGGGTGTGGCAGAGCTGCAGACCGGCGAGGCGCCAGAGAACTGGTTGCAACGAGCCGATGATGGTCTCTATCGATCCAAAGAAGCGGGCCGAAACTGTAGTCACTGGATGGATGGAACAACGCCGATCAAGGTCGCCGCTTCCGAAGCGATTGCCGCGACTCAGGCAAAAGCTGCCGCAAACAGTTCTTCGACGTCTCCAACAGGCGAGCAGGAATCGGCCACCGACAAAAAGTCCGTCAGTGAAGCGGTGGCCGAAGCAAAGCCAAAGCAGAAGATGTTTGCCAACTTGCCCGACCGGGCCGACCTGGGCGAAACGTTTGACGAAGTCCGCGGCCGAACTCAGTCCACCGTTTCCATGTTCGTGATGGCGATTCGCTGCAACGGTGAATCGAGCACGACCGGAATGCGTTCGCTGATGCAAATTGTGCGTGCGACACTTCGCAGTGTTGACCGCCTTGGATGCGATGACGATTCCACATTTCTGGTTTTCATGCCTAGTGTTGATGAAGCGACGGCCCAGAACCGCAGCTTGCAAATCTGTCGATCGGCAACGGCGATCGGAATGGGGAAATCAGAATTGCCGATCAATCCAATTTCGATTGGTGTTTCGCAAGTCCGTGCGGGCGATGACTTTGATGGTGTCGTCAATCGTAGTATCGAATTCGCTGAAAAGGCAAAGGTCGATAGCAGCGAACCGGTGTTGATCGCACCCGGCGAGTAAACTGCGCAGACTTCTTAGAGCCCGTTGTTTACGGACTGGTTGCGGTTACTTGCAAAAAAATTCAAGTCGCCCTGAATCCGCCTTGACCTTGGCAAACGCCAGCCTCTATCTTCCCGGACATGTTGAGGGTTTGGAAACAAACCCGCCAACACTTGTGACTCAAGCACAGACGCGGTCCTGCACTGGCAACTATTTTTCAAGGTTGCTGCGGACACACTGAATGTCGTAATTCACACGGATGTGATGATCGGCTCAGTGGCGTGTAACGTTTGAGTGACTTGTTCATCGAGGCCGAGGGCAAGGATGCCATCGACTCGATTGAACGCCAATCCACCGGCTCCCGGAATCGAAGCGCGTTGTCCTCCGCCCCCCTAGGATCACGTTCTTTCCGGGAGCTTTTTTTATGCGCCGACTGAACTTCATTCCGTCTTTTTCAAGGGCACGACTGGTGCCTAGTGCGAACCTGTCAGGCTTGTCGATTCAGGGTTCCAGAACAAATCGATAGCCGGCGTCGCGGATCGTTAGCAGGTGGATCGGAGCGGTGCTATCGGGTTCGATAATCTTTCGCAATCTCGCGATGAATTGATCGACCGCACGTGTTTGCAGGTTGCCCGACAATTCCCATACTTCGGTCAGTAATTCGTTGCGGCTGATGACGCGTCCCTGGTGCTCGACAAAGTACCGAAGCAGTTTCAGTTCTTTTGGCGTCATCCGCACAATTTCGCCGTCAACGCTGACTTCGTGCGTTTCGAAGTTCGCTTGGATGTTGCCAAACTTGACTTCGCTGATCGCTTGGTAAATGCGTTTGGGCGGTTGTGAAGGTGGTGTTCGCACCGTCGTTTGCAGCAGGTTCTTGATTCGGCTGAGTAGTTCGTCTAGTTCAAACGGTTTGCTCATGTACTGGTTTGCGCCAACGTCGAACCCGCGGGTGCGGTCTTCCGCAAGCGTTCTTGCCGACAGCATCAACACCGGGATGGTGATCCCCGCCTCGCGGATCGTTTCGCAGACCGTGTATCCGCTCATTCCCGGCAGCATCAAATCGAGCAACAACAAGCCGATCGATTCGCTCGAGTTGTCAACGATTCGCAGTGCCGTTGGCCCGTCTTCGACTAGGGTGACGCGATAGCCTTCGGCTTCCAGATTGTATTTGATGCCGACGCCGAGGTTCTTCTCGTCTTCGACAACCAAAATATGAGGGCGCATGGCGATTGGTTGGTGGTTGATGTTGTCGGATTTTTCACTTGCGTGTTTGCCGATACGCTAGTCCCCAATACGCTAGTCATTGGGGGACGCTGGCGGAACGACCCCAGTCAGAGTGACTTCGAATTCGGTTCCCGTTCCCTCGACTCGATCACAAATGCGGACGGACCCGCCAATTGCTTTGGCCACCGTTCGGACTAGGTATAGTCCCAATCCGGTCCCGGGCGTGCTGCGTTCGAGTTCGTTGCCCAATCGAACAAACCGCCCAAAGACTTTGCGACGTTTTTTGATCGGGATTCCTGCTCCGTTGTCGGTGATCGAAACTTTGACTTTCTTGTCAGCTTCCTGAGTGACTATGATTGCGACCTTGGGCGGTTTTCCTCCGTATTTTACGGCGTTGTCGATCAGGTTCCGGAACAAGATTTCTAGCTGGATCAAGGGGCTGCGGACATGGATTTCGGGTGACTCGATCGTGACAGTTTCCGGCGGCAATCGGTATCGAATGCACGCAGCCAGTCCGCACTCGGCCAATAATTCGTCCAGGCAAACGACTTCATCATCGGTTGGTTCGACGCCTCGCTCGATCCGCGCGGCGTCCAGCAAGTGATTGATCAACGAGTCGAGCCGCTCGACGTCCTCGAGCATGAAGCGGTGGAAGTCCTGCTGTTGCTGTTCGTCGACGCTGCGACGGGCCATCGTTTGCAGATAAAGCTTTAGCGATGCGATCGGGCTTTTTAGTTCGTGAGTCACCGCGTCAATGAAGTTGGATTGTCGCCGGTTCAAGTTGAATGCTTTGACCGTCAGCGTTAGGTACGCGATTACTCCGGCAAGTACGCCTGCAATCAACAGGGTCCCCGTAGCCAGAATCGTGCCAAAAACCGCTCTCGATCCCAAGTTACCCGTCGCCGCCAACACGTTTGCCAGGATCCAAACCGCCGCCAAAATGACGACCATGACAATCATGACCACGCCCAGCGTGATCGGGGCCCTCAAGGATCGGCGTTCAAGCATAGTAGGTGAACAAAAATGGCGGTGAATTGGGCGGGGAAGTTGGAATGGGATCAATCTGAGAATTATTTCGCCATTCGCCAGAATTTCGTCCCAAGTGGGCATGACGTTGGTTGACGATGTCGCAATAATAAGACTCAGTGGCGGACAGTATTCCCTAATTGCGTCGGTTTTGGAGAACCAATCTTGAGCGCCGATACAAGGACACGACGCTTTCCCGAAAAAACGATCCGACAAGTACGGTTGGATTGTACTCGGGGATTGATACGTGCACTTTTCTGTCCGGATCGTAGCGAAGTATTGCAGTTGCGATGCATCGATGATCGCGTCGAATCAGATGATTCGTTCGGAAGCCAGTTGTGGTATTTCGAAGGTGTCGGCGTCGACGGGCACGATCGACGTCACAGCGTTTACGGCGTTGTCGAGTATTCGTTGCAGTTTGGTCTGCACGAATTGGTCGAAGATGGTGTGTTCCAATCGGAACATCAACGCGAACGCTTCCGGCACCAGTACGAACGAGGAAGCTTGCAACCGACTTGGAATCACCCAGGGCACGGTTGGCTATTAGCCGGTTTAGGTCTCGTTGCATCGGTTTTAATTGCGTCCCTGATCACTCGCATGTTGACCGCGTGACCGATCCGATCGTTGACGTTTGCGATCTTCGCAAGACCTACAAAGGTTGGTCCGTGCGCGGACGACGTAACGTGGATGCACTGCAAGGTGTTTCGTTGCAAGCGCAAGCCGGTGATGTTTTTGGTTTGCTTGGCCCCAACGGCGCCGGCAAAACGACACTGATCAAAACGTTGTTGGGTGTAGTAAAGCCATCGGGTGGAACGGCATCACTGTTTGGGCAACCGGTCGGCAGTAACGCAGCACGGCAGCGAGTTGGCTATCTGCCCGAATCCTTGCGAGTCGATCGTCACCACACTGCGCGAACGGCGCTGCATTTTTACGGTCGGCTAAGTCAGATGAATTCGGCCGACATCGCGCGGCGTACCGACGAATTGCTAGAGCTAGTTGGTCTGCGTGGTCGCGATTGCGAATCGGTGCGTCGGTTCAGCAAAGGCATGTATCAGCGTTTAGGGTTGGCTCAAGCGTTGATGCACGATCCCGATTTGTTGGTTTTGGACGAGCCGACCGATGGTTTGGATCCGGTCGGACGCAACGAAGTTCGTAAGGTGATCGAACGATTGCGAGATTTGGGAAAGACCATTTTCTTAAACAGTCACATCCTTCAAGAGGTCGAGTTGGTATGTACTCGCGTCGCCATCATGGCGGGCGGAAAGTTGCTGGCGATCGGACCGATCGACGAATTGGCGTCGCCGACGGACGCTGCCAACGTGTTTGTTGACATTCGAGCAGCGGTCAGCGGTGGCGATTCGGGGGCATCGGGTCGGTTCGTTTTCGATCAGTTAACATCGGAATTGGCGGTTACCGATTCGGCATCGCTTTCCGTCGTCGAAAAAATTTCCGGTACCGCAACGCACCGGATCATGATGTCAACGCCTGACCAAGCGGAGGTCGATCGCGTGGTTGATCAGCTTCGCCAGCACGGCCATTCGATCGTCCGACTGGAAAACAAGCGACCGTCACTCGAAGACACGTTCATGCGATTGGTGGGCCAGAACTGATGCGACCGTACCTTGCTGTGATCGCCGATTCGTTTCGTGCGGCACTCTCGTCGCGAGTGTTATGGGTGGCGTTCGTTGCGATTTGGTTGTTGTTGGCAGCCTTAGCGCCGATTGGCTATCGCGAAGACTTCACGACGCTGTTTCGCGGTCAAGACTTTCATAACGGCACTCGCATGAAAGCAATGCTGGCGCAAGGCTTGGTCGATCCGAAATTTAAGAAAGAACCAATCGGCCGGATCGTCGCTGCGATGCCCGAAGATTTGCGCCGCCAATTGCGACGCGTGGGCGAAGGCGACGAGGTTCGGATCCGGCTGTCCGTCTTGGCAGATGCGCTGAACGAATTGATCGAAGACCAGTCGTGGTACGACGAAGCGGCTTGGAAGTCGACGTTGCGGCTGCGTGAGCTGCGCGAACTTGATGCAATGGACGACTCGGAAATGACCGAGTCGCTTGATCACCGACGCGCTCGGTTGCGGATCGAAGCCGCTCTGCCCGGCGTGTTTGAAACTCGATCATCGCGCTCGATGTTTTTGACTTACGCGGGCATGGATTTTCCCGCCAACCTGGCTGTCGATAAGACTCAGTTTGCGACGCTGATCAATCAATGGGTGTTGCCCACGATCATCAATTGGT
Source organism: Rubripirellula reticaptiva (assembly GCF_007860175.1). Lineage (NCBI taxonomy): Bacteria > Pseudomonadati > Planctomycetota > Planctomycetia > Pirellulales > Pirellulaceae > Rubripirellula > Rubripirellula reticaptiva. The sequence goes on from NZ_SJPX01000001.1 coordinate 1,373,329, forward strand.
TGCTTGGGTTCGTGTTGATATTTTTGGGCATTTTGGTGACAGCATCGATCGTACCCGACATGCTGCAGCCCGGTTCGCTGCACTTGTTGCTTAGCAAACCCGTGTCACGATCGTTGTTGTTGATCAGCAAGTTCATCGGCGGATGTGCGTTCGTGTTGTTGTGCGTGACTCAATTGGTTTTGGGTCTGTACGTGATCGCCGGTGTGCGACTGGATATCTGGAACATCCGGTTGTTGTGGTGTATTCCGGTGTCGGTGTTCTTGTTTTCAGTCTTTTACAGCGTCTCGACGTTTGCGGGATTGCGATGGCGATCACCGATTCTGGCCATCGGAGTGACCACGATCTTTGGTGCGATCTGTCTGGTGACCGGGGTGATCGGGGGGCTGTTCGACGGGCTGGTGACACGGCCCGAAAAGCTGCAGCATCTGGCGATAGTAAATGATGACATTTTTGCATCGACACGCGGTGGCGGGCTGGTCCGATTCGATGTTGGCGAAAATCGATGGGACGAAATCTTTGAAAGTGACGCGATGAACCAAGATCGCATTGTTCCGCCAATCATTTTGGGCGACGGGATGATCGCGACGGCCCGAGTTCGCGGCGGTCGGTTCAATCCATTCGGATCGGGTGCATTGGATTTGTTGGTGCTTCGCAAGTCGGACCAGTGGACGCCCGAATCAAGTTTAAGATTGCCAACGGCAACCAGTTATCTGTACCGATGCGGTGATGAATCGGTGTTGGCCTTGAACACAGGCGATCTGCTGCAGACCAGTCGCAACCGAATTTTGGCGGCGTCGGGTGAGCAAGTCGAAGATGGTGGTGATGCATCGAAAACCCAAGATGAGCCTAAGGCCGAGTCATGGTTGTCGAAGCTGACCAACATGATGGGCAATGCGAACGAAGAGTTCACGCCAGTCATGCCGGAGGCCGCTGGTATCACGCCGCCGCGGGGCGTGGCGGTTGATTCGGGCGGTAAGTTCTTGGTCGCGTTCAGCCGAGGGCGGGTGATGCGTTTGGATGCTCCGTCGGAAAATGATTCGTCCCAGCGATGGACTGAAACCGCAGCTCACTCGCTCGACGGAGAAGCGTCCAAGCGAGGTGTGATTGCGATCGAAGGCAACGTTGTGATCGTGGCTCGCCAAGAAGAGCCGCTTGATTTCTTTGACGTGAAAACGCTTGATCCGATCGGGCGAATCGAGATGACGGAAAAAATGATTCCCGTTGATGTGATCGGAACCGGCGATGGAAAACGATTTGCAATGATCACCGGTGATGGGGTGTGTCGATTGATTTCACCGCTGGATTCACCAAGCAGCGGTGAATCAACCAGCTATGAAATCAGCAATTCGGTTGGGCCAAGCGAAGTCGAGGCGATCAAATTCGACGCTCGTGACAAGACGATTTATGTGGCCCACCACGTTGACCAGATCGACATCGTTTCGGGAAGTGATTTTACTATAAAACGTCGCATTCGTCCGACTCTCAATCGATGGCGTTGGGTGGACCGAATGATCGTCACGCCGCTGCGGATGGTGATTCCGCAGACTGGTGAACTGGGGGAAACGATTGCATCGATGGTCAGCGGTCAAACCGCGATCGCAGTGAACCAACAATCCGAAGACGAAGAGTTGGTTCGCTACAAAATCGTGAGGCCGGTGATCAGTTGCGCCGTGTTCATCGTGGTGATGTTGACGCTTAGCTGTGTCTATTTCTCGACGCGAGACTTTTGATCCGGTGCGGTCTGGTCTTGCTGACTACTGTCCCTTGATACGATAGAGGTTGCTCTTGCTGCGTAGTAACAGCGAGTCTTCGATCGGCACCGGGCTAGCGACGGTGAAGGGTTCGTCATCCCCTAGTTTGTTCGACGCGACGATGGTCGGAGTCGCCGACGATAACGGGCCAATGACATGGGTCAAAGCGTCTTCGCCGGTCACGTACAAATGGTCGTTGGCGATCAATGGCGAACTGCTGAAGCTGATTCGAGATTTTGGTGTGTCGAGCGTCCAAAGGGTTTCGCCGGTGTTCAGGTCCAAGCACCATATCGTGCCTCGTGACGATTTGCCGTCGCCAACCAAGTAAACGCGACCATTGTCAATCGCAGGCGTTGGCACATCGCTGCCAAGGTCATCGCGGAACCAAGCGATTGCGTCGGTACCTTTGCCAGCGGCTAGGTCGTTCATTCGCACGGCGGTTACGGATTCACCGCGAGCGTAGGGGCAAACCACGATATCGCCCTCGGCGGCGGGAGACGAAATGGACCGAAAGTACTTGTGGTCGGTTGGGTTGAAGCCGCCCAGCTTTCCGATCGTTTTGCCGGTGGCGGCATCGTGCAGGGTCAAATGGTCGGCGCCCATGACGGCAATTGCCGGCTTGTTGTTGACGGTGGTGGCAATCGGGGTTGAGTAACTTTGGGCGGCTTCCTCGGGAGCGTCGAGCACGCGGTCTTCTTTCCACATCACATCGCCAGTCTCTTTGTTGAAAGCGACCAAATAGCTAGGGCCGGATTGCATCACGGCGACCACGACTGCGGAATCCGTCAACATTGGTGACGAGCCGAGGTCCCACCAAAGAGTGTCTTCGCCAAACTGATCTTGCAGGTTGGTTTGCCAGATCAGTTTTCCATCGGCGGCCGAGACACAGGCCAAGTCACCGCTGCGGAAATAGGCAAAAACTCGGCCATCGTCGACTGCGGGCGAAGGGTTGCTGCCCCCGCCTTTTTTGTGCTTGTTGCCACGGTCAGGGCCTAAATCCAACTGCCAAGCGATCTCACCCGTTGAAGTGTCGATTGCCATCAAAACATTCTTTTCATTCAGCCCCGATGTCAAAAACGCTTTTTGTCCTTCAACGACGGGGGTGCTGCTGCCTTTGCCTGGGATCTGTTTTTTCCAAGCAATTTGCGAGTCCTCGTCCCACTGGACCGGATAGTTACCGGACTGGGCGACGCCGTTTTGGTTGGGGCCGCGCCACTGAGGCCATGAGTCGTCTGCTGATACGGTCGTCGATAATGCGATCAGGGCAACGATCGCGATGGATTGGGGACAAGGAAACGACTCACGTAACATGGCGGGAACTCCGGCTTTGGGAAGGGCGAAATGCGGTAAGGTAGGATAGAATTGCAGTGACGCTACGGTGTTAGTTGTGATGACCATTGTGACCTCTGGCTCGCGGCCGAACCAGCACGGATACGACATGTTGACTATTGGACTGCTTTGGCTGTGACCCATCGACCACCCGCAACTCGCGCATCTTCTATGGCAATCATTGCTCGCTGCGCAGTCTTGTTGGCTGTATCTGCGGGTTTGACCGCCGCCGCCGCCGCTCAGATGCCCAGCGGCACGCCGCCTTACGAGACTCTGAATTCGGATTCCCAAGCGTCTGATACCCAGCGAATGGATTATCAAGGCTGGATTCAAGAATTGTCTCAGCAAGACTATTCGACACGTCAGAACGCAACGATCCAGATGTGGAAAAATCGCGACGGATCTCGCGACGCGGTCCAACAAGCTGCTCGCGATCCCGATCCGGAAATCGCTGGACGTGCTCGGTGGATCCTTCGTCAGTGGCGACGGGGTGCCTTACCCGATACGCCGCCGGAAATTTCGCGGTTATTACAAAACAGTGATCAGCCAGCGGCGGTGGAGCAATTGCTAGAGGCCGGCCAGTTCGTCGCGGCCGTTGTCGCCGTCGAAGAATCGGCCGGTACCGTTGATCGCGAATTGATCCAGCGACGGATCAATTCGGCTCTGTTGCGCCGTTTTCCCATTTACGTTCGCGCGGCGATGCAAAGTGAATCGATCGGCGACTTGTTGGATCTGATCGGCTTGGTCGCCAATTCAAACGAAATGGTGGCTTGCCGGCTCGACATGATGAAACTGCTTTCGATCCCAATCTCGGACGATAATTTGTTGCCTCGGTCCGCCACGACGTGGCCGATCGCCCAACGCAACGAAGCCACTGCGATGTTGTTGATCAAGCTTGACCGCTACGACGACGCGATTCAGGTCGCCAAGGACAGTGGCGACGAGACGCTGCTGTTGAACTGTCAAAAAATCGCTTCGCGTTGGCGAGATATTGCGGACCAGCAGCACGCGTTGGCATTGGCAACCGAGCCAGGTTCTTACGAGCACTATGTTCGGTACGGGTACGTTTTGATGGCGGCTGATCGATGCGACGATCAGCAACTGTTCGAAGATTCGTGTGAGCAAATGATTGCACCCGAGAAACCGACGGTTGCTTTGATGAATGCTCAGAACGAAAAGCTGCCAGTTGCTGGCAGTGTCCGTTGGCGGTACTTGGCCAGTCATGGCAAAGTTGACAAAGCGTTGACGATCCTGGACCGAATGAGCGATGAAGACGCTGCGCAGTTGGCGACGGACAGTTCGCGAGTCTTGCACGCATTCGAGGTGTTGGGGTTTCCGATCGATCAAATCGATGCGGAACTGAGCGGTTGGATCAAGGTCGCCACAGATGCTCAGCGGAAACTTGGCAAAGAAGAATTGTCGCCCGAGATCGGACGATTACTGGTACTGATGCAGTCGCTGATTACGGTCGGTCGTGATGATGCGGCGTGGATCATCGCAAATCGCCTGTCGTATTCAAATCTCGAAGTCGAATATCAGCGTACGTATCGAATGGCGGACTATGTCAATACTTCGTTAACGGTGACCAAGCGTTCGGACTGGATTCCTCGCTTGGCGATCAATCCGGTCGATCGATCGGTGTCCCAGGAAAGCATGGAAATTGTTGCTCGAGCCCTGCCCGAAGCTGATGGGACAACGATCGAGATCGTAATGGAAAGTCTCGGAAAGATGGACCCGAGAAAATCAACCGAAGAAAAGTTTCTGGCTGCGTTCGAGTTGTTGGACGGCCGGGTGCCCAATTGGGGTGACGGGCCGTTCGATTTTGAAACGTTCTTCGAAACCGTGACACGGCCATTGTCGACGCGAACGATTCCGGGTTCCCAGGGACGGACAACGCCCATCTATGCGAACAAGAATGTTGCGTTGATGTTTTCAAGATTGGGCGAAACCAACTGGGGATCACAGTGTTTGCGGCGTCTGGCGGAAACCGGTGACACGACAGCGCTTTTCATGTTGGCCGAGCAGGCGTTGGATTCAGGGCAAGCCGATGTCGCGCAACAATTGTTTGAGATGGTCTATCAGAAAGTTGAATCACAGCGACGCGTTGGTGGTGGTGATACGGCATTGGCGGTTAAGTCTCTGGTCGGAATGTGGACAATTGCCAGACGAGCTGGAGACGCCGAGCAGAGTGCCGAATTGTTGCGAGAACTTCGGTTCGCTTTGTGCTCCCCCGATTCGACGACTCAGTACACGTTGGCCGGTTACTTTTCCGATCGCGATGAAAAGGATCTGGCGATTGACGTGTATCGGAACTTGTTGGCGGTCAAAGCATTTGGGAGTAGCGATTCAGTAGACTTTTACAAAGCGACTCGCGGGTTTGCTTTGGCGGCCAGGACGGATTTCCCGGATGAAGCGGCACGATGGTTTGACTTGGCAGTCTTGCATTCGATCAGTACGAATGATTTCCGCGCAAGTGCGTTTGTGACGTTGCCGATGTACGTCCATCGCTGGGCGCTCGAAGCAGCAATCAATGATGGAGATGAAGCGAAGGCGAAGTACCAGATCGATCGATTGTTGTCGCTTGATCCGCTCGATATCGACTTAGCCGAACGATTGTTGCCAGAGATGCGAAAGGCTGGGATGGAATCATTGGCTGATGAAGCATTCGACCGAGTCATGGACGAAGGGATTCGTTATACCGAAAAGTTTTCGCTCGACGCGATGGCGTGTAACAATTTGGCATGGGTTGCAGCGATGAACGAGAAACGTCTTGGCGAGGCCCGGCAATTGTCCGAAATGGCTGTGAGAGTCGAGCCTGACAGCGCCATCTATCGCGACACGCTCGCCGAAATCCTGTTCTTGGTTGGCGAGAAAAAACAGGCCCTCGAAATCGAAAAGGCATGCTTGATCGACGACCCCGGTCAATGGCACCTGCATGAACAAGTTGAGCGTTTTTCGAAGCCGTAACGGCGATGGATTCAGCCCAACGGATCCGTTCGGCTTTGCAATCAATCCCAAGACATCGGCGAATTTGCACTATGTTTCGACAAAATTGCAAATTCACTCTTCGCCTGCCCGATGTCCATCATCGGAAACACGATGGGGTGATCGGCCGGGCCCGCAGCAGCGGTGTCGATCGACAGTCGTCCCATCGACCATCGGCGATCAAACGGCGATGTCTTGATGTCCAGCGTTTGGATTCGGTCAAAGAACGTGACACTGGTTTTTCGGTTCCAGGCTCCGCTGCGAAACATGACGCCGTCATTGAACCGGTGATATCCCAGAAACCGCAGATAGATTCTGGACCAGGCAACGATTGCGACACCGACGATCACGCCCAGCAGGATTCCCCCGTTTCCCAGCGACAAGAATCCGATTGTCGCGGCCAGGATGGATCCGAGGATCGCCAATCGCAGGAGTCGGCGGCCTGCGCGAGGCGACGCGGTCGTCCAGTTGACGGTTGGTTCATTGATTACCAATCCGGTACGAATGTGGTCCAGGACTTCGGCGAGCCGCGCATCAGGGATCACCGGAACGAACCAGCGCCGTGTCACGGTGGATGCCGCATCTTCGCCTTGTTTACCAGCGCCGCCGGCTGTTTCAATGCGAATCGATGACAGTTTCATCCATCGCATCAAGGGCGTCCGATGGATGCTGATGAATTGGATGCGTCGACGGGGAACGGTCGCTGATACTTTCGTCAGCAGACCACACGAAACTTGAAAGTCCTCGCCCACTCGATCGAGTCGGTATCCTGAAAATCGCAGGATGTACCAGCCGACGCCCAGCAACCGGATCACTAGTAGCGCGGCAATGATCGCGATGGGAATCAAAATCCAAGGGTTTAGCGTCCAAGCTTGGCCCGGAATGTTCTGGGCCACGCGATCGAATTGTTGGTCCCATCGCGTGTTCTGTTGAGCAATGTAGCCCGTAAGGATGCCGAACAAGATCAGTCCACGGTTGCTCGCTAGGCCCGCTTTGATCAACCACGGCGTGGGGATCGCAAGAACGAGTTGATGGGATGGTGATTCCGGTTCCGTATCGTATGCATCACTGGGATCATCCGTCGCCGAAGCGGTCGTTGCTCGTGATCGGTTGCTTTGGGTCTTGATTTCGCTGCGTAAGCGGTCCACTTCGACCAATGACAACACACGCAAAGTGGCTTCGGGTTCGCTGCCGCTAGCCGTTTCGACACGAACCTCAGCAACTTGGAACATGCGGTGCCAAAGGTTTTGGACCAGGTCGACGTTTTGGATTCGATCAACGGGGACGTTCCGCACCTTTCGAAATAACAGTCCTTCGGTGACGATCAATTCGCCGTCGGCGATCTGATAACGCAGTGTAAAGTACCGAACCAAGACGAACGCCAAGCCCAACGTCGAGGCTGCGATCACGCCCAACGCGATCAGCCAGTTGCCGTTGACCGCGGACCAGCTTGCGACGACCAGCGGAAGAACCGATTGGCGGCCCATCGCCATCAATTGAAACAGCACCGAAACGGGGGCCAGTCGCTTGGCGATTGACAGTTGATGGATTGCGTCAGACGGTGGGGGCGGGTCTGACGTTGGGGGCATGTCAGACATTGGGACGTGCTTTCGTTTTGGAAACTCGGGCGAGTCGATTGGTAACCAATGCTTCGCGTAGCCGCTGGGCCGTTTCGTGCCGGATTCCTTCTAATGAAACCGACGAGTTCTTGGTGCCGGCGGTGTGAACGACCAGCGTGGAAAGATCGAAGCGTCGCTGCAGCGGTCCCTGTTCAATGTCGCTGTGCTGGATCCGCGAATGGGGGACAACGATTCGGTGTCGCCACCAAACGCCACGTCGGATTTCGAGACCAATTTCGCTCAGTCGCCACCCCGCGCGGCGGTACGACATCGACGGGAATATCCAACCAAACCAAAAAACGAACGACACCCCAAACAATGCGGCGATCGCGGCTACTGCAAACGGCAAATCGAGCGCTGGATTGATCAAGTACCAAATCGCCAACATCCCGATGGCGATGATCGCGACCAACGCGGTCAATGAACCGCCGATCAAACGAGATAATTTCAGATGATTGGGGGACAGTGGGTCGAATCGACCGTTCTCGTCATCCTGAGCTGTTTGACTCCGTTCTGCACCGTCATTCATCTGTGCCTTCTTTCATCTGTGCCTTCTTTCATTTGGGCTTTCATTCATTTGTGCCCGTCATTCGAAAGGGGCTCGATGCTGTGTCTGCATGAATGTAGCGGATTGTCGAGTTGTGTTTCGGAAAGTGGACGGTGACCCAGGGACGAGACCTGGTTAAGTACACTAAGTGTCCTTGAATCGGTTTTGAACTTCCCTCTGAATATTGTTGATTGAAAGCTGGTGATTTCAGTGTCTCGGATTCTTTTTGTACTCGCGGTGATGGTGTGTCCAATCATGTTGTCTTCCTTTTCGGCCAGTGCGGATGATTTGCCGGTCGCTCGTCCTGGGGACGTGGGTATGTCGGCGTCGAAACTTGCCGAGGTCGATGCCGCGATGGAAGAATCGATCGCCCAGAACCGGATCGCCGGTGGCGTCGTGATGGTGGCTCGAAACGGCAAAGTGGTCCATCACCAAGCGTACGGGAAAAGGGACATCGAAGCTGACTTGCCAATGCAGTCCGACACGATTGTTCGTATCTATTCGATGACCAAAGCGATCACCACGGCGGCGGCGATGATGTTGGTCGAAGAGGGCAAGATTGAAGTGAACGATCCGGTCTCGAAGTACTTGCCGGAACTGGCCGAGGTTGTGGTTGCCGTCGATGGCAAAGTCAAACCGGCCGAGCGGACGATGACGGTCGCCGACTTGATGCGACACACCGCCGGGTATAGCTATGGTGCGACTGGCAACGCGACGTCGGATCAGGTGTTTAGGAAGTTAAATATCATGGACCGCGACGCGACGCTTGCCCAACTGCAAACCAAACTTGGCGAGTTGCCGTTGGTGTTCGAGCCGGGCAGTGATTGGTTGTACGGAATTTCGGTCGATGTCTTGGGCCGAGTCGTTGAAGTGGTGTCGCAGCAGCCGCTCGATGAGTTCTTTCAACAGCGAATCTTCGAACCACTCGGTATGGAAGACACCGGCTTCTTTGTACCTGCCGATAAAGCCGCTCGGTTCGCAGCGAATTACAACAGCGATGGAAAAGGAAAATTAACGCTTGGCGATGATCCAAAAACAAGTCGCTATCACGATGACCCTGCGTTCCTGTCCGGTGGCGGCGGTTTGGTGTCTACCGCAGGTGACTACATGCGGTTCTTGTTGATGATCGCTGGTGGTGGCGCAAGCGGTGGCGTTCAGTTGATGAAGCCAGAAACCGTCGCGATGATGACCACCAATCAACTGCCCAAGGACGTGGGCTGGATCAAGTTTGGCAAGGAAGTTCGCAACGGCGTCGGCTTTGGTTTCGGATTCAACGTGCGCGAAGAAATGAGCGACTGGGATCCGAGCGGCCGCGTTGGCGAATATGGTTGGGGTGGCGCGGCGAGCACGCATTATTGGGTGTCGCCCAAGGATAACCTGATCGTGATCACGTTAGAGCAAGTCATGCCGTATCAGTGGCTGACGGAACTGAAAGTCAAAGGCATCATCTACGACGCGATCGAGAATTGATCCGCCGAGGGGAAACTAAAACCCGATTCGGATGCTGCCGCCGCCGTGGTGATGATACCGAGGTGCGGGCGCGTGGTGATAGAAGCGATACGCCGGTGGTGGATAGCTAGGAACAACGTAGTGTTCTTCGACGATCACTGGCCGTGGCGCCGGCGCCACGTAGGTAGGCTGCGCGACGCGGGCGACTCGTTGGCTGCCGGTCGGTGCTTGTTGCAACGCACTGATCACGTTTTCGCTGACGCCTTGTTGGTGCAGCGCGATGATGTCGGGCACTTGCAGCGTGACTTGAGTTCCGCGTTGCTGGATTTGGTTGATGATGACACTGTCGCTAAGACCACTGCGACTCATCGAGACAACGTCTTGGATCGAAACGGCTGATTGCGTGACGACGTTTTGCTGCTGTTGTTGGTAGTAATATTGTTGTTGTTGCTGGACTGCCCGCTCTTTGTCGGCCGCGTTTCCTAGCAAGCCACCGGTCACGGCGCCAATCACGCCGCCGATCGCGGCACCGGCACCGGCTTCGCCATTGTGGTCACCAATGATGGCTCCGGCGACAGCGCCGCCAAGTCCACCTAGTGTGGCTCCACGCTGGGTGCCGGCTTGTGAGTAGCCCGTGCTAGGAATCGAGGCGACGAGGGCGACGGTAACGGCGAAAAGGATCTTGCGAGACATCTGCAATGCTCCGGCAGCCAGTCTCGAACGGAGTAATCCAGATCGGACGGCCAAAGTGCGGTGAATGGGGCGATCGTTGAATGACAGATTTAGAGACGATCGCGATCCGAATCAATGCCAACCGGGAAGTTGTAAAGGCCGTGCAGTTTGTCTTCTTATCTTCGCCCTCCTTTTTAAGGATGGCCTGATCCTAAGCCTGGGGAGAGTTCCAGCAAAGCCGGCCTTATACCTCGCTTAGGCTCGACTCTCCGCGAGGGAACGTGAAGTAAATGCCTATGGAATCACGACTGGAAAACTGCAAGACCTGCATCGAAAGAGGGGTTGGGGTAAACGTGGTGACAGCGGATGGTGTAGGGGGCGGGATCTTCCGTGTTTGCGGTATTTGCTGGCGTTAATGCTTGGTTTGAGTGTTTACGAGACCACCGTTTGGACTGTAGCAACCAGAATAGCCATCAAAATTCCTTTTCCCAGACTCTCCCGCGCTAGACCTGGCCAATTCTAAACGGGGGGGCGGTGTTGCTTTAGCGATCGCTTCGAAACAAACGATTACTTGACTGAGGTCACCCCACACGACCTCCGAGCACCAGCCCCCCACACCTGGACTTCAATCTTGTTCGCGCATTGCCCCACGCGCGGTCAAGTGGTTTCGGTCGTTCGCGCTTTATCGCTGATGACCGCCTGTACCGCTATGCCCGCACAGTCGCAGACCTTTGCCCCACGCATCGGACTCCACACACAATCCAAGCAGGTCGGCGTTGACGATGCTTACTCGGACGCCAGACTTTTTCTGCCGCTTGGTGATACCTCGTTCATGCAATACCTCGATGCGAGACTGCTAGTCGACAGTAGCGGGTCGAGTCGTGGTTCGAATATTGGCGGTGGCATCCGCGGGTATATCGAGGGCCTTGATGCTGTCTGGGGATCCAATGTCTTCGCTGATCATCGTCAAACCGAGACCTCATCGTTTCACCAGTTGGGACTAGGATTCGAACTGCTTTTTCAAGACGTTGAATTAAGAGTCAACTTTTACAACCCAGTCGGAAACCAGCGAACCACGTTTGGGCCAAATCCCGCCAGCAGTGGAGAAAACCTGTTCGTCTTCAACAACAACTATCTGCTGTACGGCAGCATCGTCAATCAACAGGCGCGTGTGGAGCAATCATTGCAAGGGTTTGACGCAGAGATCGGCGCGAACCTAGGGAGCGATCTGTTTGCCGGAGTCGCTTCGAAAAGTTATTTGGGTATCTATCAATTCAAAAACCCTGGCCTCGAAGATGTCCACGGGGTGTCAGCCAGATTCAACATCAACGCCATGGACCGATTCGACTTCAACACTGGGGTTCAGCATGACAACTTCTTTGGCACTCAGTACACCGCTGGATTGACCGTCTACACATCACTGCGTCGTAAAGAACCAAGTCCGCTACGGTACTTGTTGGCTGATCGAATGAACGATCCTGCGGTTCGCCGATCCGCGATCACGGTTGCCAGTGGTATCATCAGAGACGCTCCGACCTTCATTGCCGAGCGATTGCGATACGATTCGGACGGAAGTGATGTTCGTGTTGTGCATGTCGACAGCAACGCGAAACCGGGTGGCGATGGCACATTCGAAAACCCGCTTAACGATGTGGGCCAAGTTCAGTCGAATTCTCAAAACCGCGATATCGTTTATCTGTATTCGGGCAGTGTGTTTGATGGACAAAATAGCTTGCTGTTGCAAGAGAACCAGCGTCTCTTAGGCGAAGGTGGCAACTACACCCACTGGATCGACTCGCGACAAGCCGGCACGGTTGCATTGCCCAACGTCAACGGTATCAGTGGTGACATCCCGATCATTCAAAATTCAATCAGCAGTGGGGTCCGCCTTGCCAATCGCACAACCGTCGCTAACGTGTCGGTGATCGATCCGATCGCAGGCGCTGGGATACACGCCATCGATGCAGTCGATGCGTTGGTACTGGATTCGTTCATCGCCACCACAGCCAACGACATCTATGGAATCTTCACAGAAGGCGCGTCACTGGTAACCGTGCAAGACAGCAGCATCACCACCGGAGGCAGATTTGGCTTTGGTCTTTACTCGCGGGGCACGTCGAACCTAACTGCCAACCGCATTCAATTATCGACTAGCGGGATCTATGGAGCCGCTGTGTCGGTCAATGACACAGCGACAGCGACGGTGTCCGATCAATCAATGATCACCACCACGGGGCCAGGCGGGTTTGGCGTCTTTGGCCAGGACCACGGATCAGCAACGCTGACTAGAGGTACGACAGTCCAGACATCTGGCCAACTAGGACATGGACTTTTAGCACACGGAAGTTCAAATTTGGCCATTGACGACGTCGATGTCAGTGTATCGGGCCCAAGCGCCTCGGGCGCTGAATCGCGTTTTGACGGTACTGTCACCGTCCAGAACGGCAGTTCAGTGCGAACTCACGGAACAGCCGGATACGGCATCTATACGACCAACAACGGCACAACCGTTGTCAAAGGTAGTTCGATTGAGACCAGTGGCCCCGGATCCGAAGGTTTCAAAGTTCAACGGAGCGGTCGCGTGACTGTTGAGGGCAGTTCGGTGAAAACCAGTGGCGTCGTATCGCCCGGTTTTCGCATCGAAATGAACTCGACCGTTGCGATCATGAGCACCATGATCGAGAGCGATCAAAACGAGGAAATTCACGTTACCGCAACCGACTCCAACCAGCACATCAATCTCACGATCAACAACAACAATCTAGCTGATGGCGACGGTCAGATTTTGTTAAACAATGCCCAGCAAATCAATGGTTCTACAGTCACTGTCCATGGAACGGCAGGGACCGCAAGCCTTGCGACAGACAACGGAATCTCAGTAGGCAACATCACTGAACAGAGGCAGATCGATTACTCCCCGTAGCACTTGCGAAACGAATCAACAATGTTGGCCTTAGCACAAACTCTTTGAGGGCACTTAGTCACAAGCCACGTCGAAGCCATAGCAATTCGCTCGCCGGGTGAAGTTACGTCAACGAAATTCACATCAGATCGATCGCGGAAGCGTTGCGCCGGCATCTGCGAAGACACAGCCCCCCTAACAATGTTGGAACTAGATACGCCAACGAGGATATCTCAGGAACGGCGACTACGTTAGTAAATGCGTAGCTTGCTGAGATCTGCTTCGTATAGAACTCGCCTGTATCGCTCGTGATCCGAAATGCGAGTTGAGGACTGTTGAATTTGATGACCTGGTCAGAAAGCGAATAGTTGCTCATCGGTATCGCTCCCGTAATGGCACCGGTCCCATCAATCAGGTCGAGCGAAAAGGCATCGGTACCCGCGTAATCATTAAGCGTTAACTCTGTGAAGCCACTGAACGCGATCGTATTGGAACCCATGTTCAACATTTCTGGCGCAACAAAATTGAGATACTCTCGCTTTGCATCTTCAATTTCATCTGACTCGCCAAGAGTATCTGTGAATGCCCCGAAACCGGTCCCGCCGTTTGAGGACACCAACTCGGCGTTGAAGCCGCTAGGCCCACCCTGCGGTTTGAGATTGAAAGTCGCCTCCGAATTGCCGTCGACAAACAATTGACTGACAAACTTTACGTCGCTCCCTCGTGCTGTTGTCAAACTCGTCAGGTCGAACGTCAGCGTAATCAGTTCAGCCTGGCAAATACTTCCAACGGCAAACAACGAAACAAATGCAATGAGCAAGCGGGGCATGGGGGGGATCCATTTCACATGAGAGAAAACATCAATGTCTCGTCTCCTGTTCAGTGCCCCCAAAATACCGTGCAAATGCGACGAGTATTGGTAAACAGGTGGGACTCTGGTGCAGCTGATGAATCGTTCTTGATTCATCGAACGCCGGGAGCCGCCAGTCTGCCAATGAGCAGAGGTGGGGCGGCGAAACGCAAACTGCACCCTTCCGAAGAGGGTATCTTTGGTGGCCGGTGTGATTGGATCAATACCACACCTGAGCTCCAATCGCCAAGGGCGGCGTAAGCAACGCCATTGCTCGTTAGAGGGGTTTGCAATTGCCTGGATTTGGTGGTTCCAGGGTCTCGTGCCCATCGCGATCAATAACTAGACTTGCCTTCAGAACGCTTCCGTGTTGCGAAAAGAATGCTGTCAGGTGATTGCGAATTCACGACCGCTGATTTTGTCTTGGCTTCCAGAAGGGCAAAAGTGGGCACCCTTGCTCCCACGTTCTCTCGCTTGCCAACGGGAACGCAGAGAGTTCAGCACCTGCAGCGATGGCATTGTAGGATGTCTAGCTAACGTCGCTACGAAGTTACAGTTTCTGAGCGATGAAGCCAGCTAGTCGACTTCACAGGAGAGTGTGCAAGCATTGACGATTTTGGCGTAGAAGTTTTGCCCGGGCGACGGTGAGGCGTGGCTTGTAAGTCTCGAACTCGCTCGTCAGTTTCTATTCGTTGATCGTTGTGATGACCCGAATGAAGTCCTGGGCGTCATTGAACTCGCGATAGACGCTAGCAAATCGGATGTAGGCGATTTCGTCGAGTTTGGCCAAGTGGCGCAGTACGATGTCGCCGACTTGGGCCGACGTGACTTCGGAATCGAAGGTGGCGTAGATGTCGGCTTCGATGTCTTGGACGACTTTTTCGATCGTTTCGCTGCTGATTTTTCGTTTCGAGCAGGCTCGTTCGATTCCGCGTCGAATTTTTTCTCGCTCGAGTGGCTCGCGAGTTTCGTCGGATTTGACCAGCCGGACGCTTAGTTTCTCGATTTTTTCGGTCGTCGCGAACCGGCGCTGGCACGAATTACAGGTTCGTTTGCGTCGGACCGTATACCCACCCTCGGCGGCTCGGGTATCGAGCACGCGATCATTATCGACGTGGCAGTAGGGACAACGCATGAAACACCTGGAATGAAGGGTCTCGAACGACCGAGACCGGGCTGGCGCGATATAGTATCGGCATCGCGATGAAAACTGGCAACCGTTCGCGATGCAGCGGCTTACCCGCGTATCTAAAAATCCCGTATCTCGAATTCACAATATTGAGGACCCCTCGGCGATGTCGACCGACAGCAACCAAGAAAATCCCAACGACGACAAGGCAGTGCCGTCTAGTGCCAGTTCGCCGGCTGGTCAAACGAATCCGATTCAATCAGCGATTCCCACCGGTAGCGGCAATACGGCCATGGATCGATTCGCAACCGAAGTCGCCGCTCGCAAGCAGGCCGAATTGGATCACGACGAAGAGGAAGAGGTTTTGTGGTCGGGCGGTTACAACCCCAGGGCAATGCTTGGGTCATGGATACTGATGGGCATCGTCAGCATTGCGTTGTTGATTCTGCCGTTCATGGTTTCGCAGTTTTCGATTGGCATTGCGGTCGTGCTGGTAGGCTTGGTTTGGGTCGTAGGCTGTTTGATTTACGCCTATCGACGACTTGGGTACCACTATGAATTGACCACTCAGCGATTCATTCACCAGAAGGGAATTCTGTCGCGTCAGACTGACCGTATCGAGGTGATTGACATCGACGACGTCAGCTTTAGCCAAGGTCCGGTTCAGCGAATGTTTGGTGTCGGCAACATTGAATTGACCGGCAGCGACCGCACGCACCCGCAATTGTCTATGATGGGGATTGGGAACGTCAAAGACGTGTCGGGACTGATCGACGATGTTCGTCGGAAAGAACGTCGTCGTCGTAGTTTGCACATCGAGTCGATTTAGTTGAGGGCAAGTCGTTGACCGATTGGTTTGTTCAACAGAAAGGCACCGCCGCGGAACTTGGCCCCCTAAAGCCAAGTGATCTATTGGAGAAGGTTCGCACTGGCGAAGTGACTCGCCAAACGATGGTTCGCAAGAACGATTCGCCGTGGTTCTTGGCATCGGAAGTGGGCGGGCTGTTCGAAGCCGCGATGCGACCGACGATCGAGAACTTTTGTCCCAAGTGTCGCGGTCCGATTTCGGATCCGCCGACGGTCTGCAATCGATGCGGCATGGAGATCCAGCAGGCGATCACGCGGATCACTGAAAACACGATCATCAACCGAGCTGATCAATCGTTGGGCAGCCAGGCTAGCCAGAGTGTCAAGCAATGGTTGATGAAGAAACGCATCAACAAAGACGAAAAAAAAGCCGGCGAGAATTAACTCGCCGGCTCTTTGTTGGTTCCAAATCCGCGTGATGCGGTCTCATCACAAACTCACATCACGCCGCGAGCGTCGATCACTGTGCGATCAGAATGCTCTTAGGAATTCAGTCCTAGTAACGCAGTTCTGCACCTACCGAGACACCGGTGAACAGGATGTCGTCATCCACATTGCTGGATCGGCCTGTGCGATCAGAGATGTACGTCGAGAACTGTTCGGTTGCCGAAGCGACACCACTTAGGTACCACAGTTCGACACCCGCTCGGACCGACAGAATCTCGCCAAGTTGGTAGCGGACACCTGTGCTAATTTCGAACATGCCAGCGAGTTCGCCGCCGTCGTCGCTGCCATTGGCTCGCAGAGTTCCGGCGTCAATCACTGAGACGCTGGTGTCATACGAGTTGTAGTAGGCACCTGCACGAGCACGAAGGTCGCTGTAAGCATGACGGCTGATGGGATACAGCAAGTCCATACCAACTTGCAAACCGATCAAGTCGTTTTGCGTTTGGCTGCGGAGTTGTCCGTTGCCGGCTGCAGCCGTGCGACTGAAATAGTTGTAGTCTTCGTCGTAGTTGATGTAGCGTCCGCCGATCAGCAGCTTTGCCATTTCCCAGCCGACCAACGTCTTGCTGGCTTCCAAGCTGTAGTATTCTGCTGAAAGGGTTTGTTGTTGGAAGATAGCATCGGTGAACGATGGCAACGCTGCCGCCGGTGAACCGGTCGTTAGGTACGAGTTGATTCCGCCGGCTGCACTGAGTTGGCTCGACAGATCCCATTCGAACGGGCCGGTGAACGATGCTTCGTATCCGTGAATGCAATCGCCAACAACGCCAACCGTGATACGCGAGCCGAATTCATAGTCGTAGTCGCCCAAGCCGAAGTTGGGGCTCGATGTGTAATTATCCCGGTTGGGTGCCATGTACAAGGCTTCGACCGATCCATAGCGATAGGGCGAGCAAGGTTGGCATGGGTTCATGTTCTTGGGGCCGCAGGACAGCATGCTGCTTCGGCCGCAGGTTCCGCCACAGGCTGTTCCGCACGATCCGCAATCCGAGTAGCCCAGGGCGACTCCCATCGAAGCGCCACCACATGATCCGCCACAGGACGTTCCGCATGACATGCACTGGCCGGCATGGCCAACTTGCTGGATCGTGCCAGCAGCCGACACGCCCGTGTCGGCTGCCGTTCGGTAACCAGCCGTGTTGACGACTCGGAACGAATCGTTGCCGTGGGTGAACAACCCATTCGAGACGCCTGAACGATTGGATTGAGCACTGGCGGTTGTGATGGACGCGGCGCAAATTGCGACCACGCTACAGATCACCGCCAAAGTTCGTGGATGCTTTGATTGGGTCTTCATGATCGAGTCTCGTAGGCTAACGGTGCGATCGAAATCGCGGTGTGATGAATCGATGGAAACTACTTGTGGTTTGGAATCAGGCGAAACTGACTTTACCGAACCACAACTTCGTCTCGAACGGGAACCAAGCAGGTCTTACGGACCATGCGAACAATTTTCTTCGCGGTCGCTTCGCTGCCACACGCACCCGTGACGATCAATTCGCCCTGGCGTTGGTGAACAACGATGTCAACGTCCGGGAAAGCGCGTTGAATCGATTGATTCAACATGGCTGTCCGGTCCGGTGAATTTCCACCGCCTGCGGCAACCTCTTCGCGAACGTGAATCTCGAATGCACGCATCTGTGGTGGCAAACTGACCGAGCCTTTCGATTCGGGCGTTGCCCACACGACTAGCTGCGTTACACCGTTGCCGGTGCCGATCAATTTCAGTTGATTCGGGCCCGATGCGAACGCTTGACAAACGCCCTTGTTTGCGATTTTGACATCGCGAACTTCGCCACCGATCGTCAACGATCGGACCTGAGCCAGGCTCAAGTAGAGTGGTGTTAGTTTGACGTCGTCGGTCGGCTGCGGCTTGGTGGCCGCCGCTGGATCAAACGTCAACGACGTGTTGGGTTCGACTGCGGTTTGGACCGAGTGCGTCGCCGCAACGTCACCGCGACCGAACGAGACTGGAACAGCGGTGACGGCAACAGGCGATCGGTAGCGTTTGTTGTAGAGAGTGGGTTCTGGCATCGGAACCGGATCGGCGACGATGGGCTTAGCCAAATCGAGTGCGATCATTTGATCGTCTTGATCGTCGGCGTCACCGAACTGAATTTCGATCGGCGAGTGCTCGGCTGCCGGGTCGCTGATCACGATGGGCTCGACCATGCCGATGCCAACATTGAGCTGGCCAACCGCGTCGACAGTGTCGTCCGAGATCTGCAAGTCTTCATCATCGGCATAGCCGTCGGCGTCGACGTAGAATTCGGTTGCGTTGCTATCGTCGGCTCGGGGGATTTCGGCTCCGAGAACTTCGGATTCCGGCATCACATCGGCGTCAGGTGCATCATCGCTGAACAAGTCAGTCATCGAGAAACTGATCGGTTCTGGATTCGATGGTTCTGAATTCGATGGTGCAGTCGTGTCTGCTTCGGACCGCGTCACCGCGGGATTGCCCAACATCGATTGCGACGACATCGCGTCGCTGTCGAATGTTGAGTCCACGGCGATCGGTTCAATCACGTGTGGCACCGTTTCCATCGATCGTGTCGATCGGATGATTGTCGGTTGCAGGTTTGCCGTTTGGTCGCTGCTATCGAATCGAGGAACCGGCGTCAGCTCGCGGCGAGCAGTCGCGGTTTGGTCGACTGGATTTTCGAGGACGGATACTGCAGTCGAAGGCTTCCCGAGCGCGGATGTTTCCGAAGCAGGCTGTTCAGTTACTGCGCTGGTGACTGGCGGGACTTCCAACGTTTCGGAAGCCTGCTCGGGTGCCGTTTCAGGCACGACGATCGGCAAGGCGAACTTGGTCGGCATCAGCACGATGGACGTTTTTGCCGGACTTGTGTTGATTGACGCCGCGCCGACGACGCCCGAATGTTTGCCTGCGTGAACGCCAGCATCAATGGTCGTTTCAACCAAAGAATGATTGACATGGTGCGCGGATCCGATCAATTGATTATCTTGGATCTCGGATGAACGAGGTTCCTCGATGGTCATCGCGGCACCTCCAACACGGCGTGGTTGGCCGCTACCGATGGGTTGCAGTCCGATGGCTGTTCCGATCGGCATCAATCGCACGTTGGGCGACAATCCGTGGCTCGATGTTCCGTTGCTGTCATGTCCGGACGCCAATCGCAGTGGCAGCTTCGTGACGGGCGAGGCTGGCTCGCAAAACGGATTGGTCTTCATGTCCGATGACGACTTCAGCGGCAATGGCGGCATGGCTGAATCAGCGGCCGATGTCCATTGAGTGTGGACGACGTTGGTCGCCGTCCACAGAATGGCCATCAGAAACGCTCGCCGTTTGCGTCGTGTTGAATCTGCCAATTGTTTACGTGAGTCACGCATGCCGCGTCCTTGCGTCCGAGCGAACTTGGTCGATGCACCCCCCTTGGCACACCCACCGATTATGCGACTCAAGGCGAGTCGGAACATCGGATGTTCCAAGTATCGGATTCCGATTGGCGCGACATTAACGATTCTGCTCGATCCACCACGTCTGACGATTCAAGCTAGGATCCGGGTCGTGCCTGTTGTCGCGAAAGATCACAATCGACCGAATGAATGGATTGGCGGTTGGTCCAGCTTCGATTGGTTCGGATCCCGGCTGTGAAGGCGACCATTGCCTCGGCAAATTGCTAGCTCTTCCTCGCTAGACATTCGTGCGCTGCCGGATGGCTTCGAACGTGATCACGGCGGCTGAAACCGAGATGTTCAGGCTGTCTACTTTCCCGGCCATGGGAATTCGCACACCATCGATTTTCTGTTGTTTTCCTTGGCCGTCGAGGATTGTTTGCCAGCGGTCGCCCAGTCCGTCGGCCTCGCTGCCCAGCACGATGGCGACACGTCCTGCCCAGGGAACTGACCAAAACGGAGTCGATGATTCGACGCGAGCCGCCAGTACATGGAAGTTTTCCGCAGTCAAAAAGTCGGCGATCTGTTCCTGGCTACCACTGGCATTGGGGACTCGGAAGATCGCTCCCAGGCTGCTTCGGATCGCGTTGGGATTGAAACGGTCTTGGCAGTCCGACAACAGCACCGCATCGACTCCGGCGGCATCGGCACAACGGAAAACCGCACCGATGTTGCCCGGTTTTTCGATCTTGTCCAGCACCAGAATCAGCGGCGACTCGGGCAATTTCAGCCGGTCGAGTCCCCAATCGGGACGCTGGAATTCGGCCACGACGCCTCGGACCGAGTCGCCGTAGCCGATTTTTTCCATGATCGCGTCGGATGCTAGCATTCGTTTTCCAGCTGCAGCCGGGTGTTTTCGCACGCGTGCGACAGCTGGGTCTTCGTTTGCGGAATCGATATCGGCGTCCGACTCGCTGACGTAATATCCGCAGATCTTCATACCTGACTCGATCGCCTGAGCAGTTTCACGCCAACCGTCGACGATCACTCGCTCTGATTTTCGGCGATATCGGTTGTCGCGGAGGCGGATCAAGTGTCGAACTGTCGGATTGGCGGCACTTCTTAGCACCACTGGCGCAGACTCAGTCATGGTTTTCTCTGTTATCTTGATTGCTCGACACTAGTATTTGCCCGTTTCCGATTTGCGTTTTCTGATCCACGTCTCGCGTGAATCCTAGACCGCCCAACCTGATCAAAACAGCATGAGTCCATCGGTCCGCGTCCTACCGGTCACTTCACGACGAGATCGAAAAGATTTCTTGCAGTTGGAACGCGACCTCTATCGCGACGACCCGAACTGGGTGCCTCCGCTATGGCACGAACAGAAAAAACTGTTGGGCTTTGCCAAGCATCCTTTTTACGACGATGCCCAAGGCCAGGCATTTCTTGCTCGGCGGGGCGACGAGGTGGTGGGCCGAGTTTTGGCGGTCGTGAATCACGCTCATAACAAGCGATACAACGAAAAACGCGGTTTCTTTGGTTTTTTTCAGTGCATTGACGATGAATCGGTCGCCGGTGAAGTGATGTCGACCGCGACGAAGTGGTTGGCCGACCAAGGCATGACGGACGTACGCGGTCCAGTGAACCCCAGCCTGAACTATGAGTGCGGGTTGCTGGTTGACGGATTCGATTCGCCGCCGACTTTCATGATCACGTACAACCACTCGTATTACGGGCGACTGTTGGAATCGACCGGGTTTGCCAAGGTCCAAGACCTGTACAGTTACGACGCCCACATGGATCAACTAGAAGACTTGGACCCCAAATTGCTGTTCGTGATCAACGAAGCAACGCGGCGGTTCAAGGTCGTGTGTCGGCCGATCAACCGCAAGAACTTTGCCAAGGACGTGCGATCGTTTTTGGAAATCTACAATCTGTCGCTGCAACAGACGTGGGGCTATGTGCCGATGAGTGAGGCCGAAATCAGCGTGCAGTCGGCCGGTTTGAAGCACTTGATCGTGCCGGAATTGACCAGTATTGCCGAGATCGACGGCAAAGCCGTTGGCGCCGGTTTTGGGCTGCTTGATTACAACCAAGTGATCAAAAAGATCGACGGCAAGCTGCTGCCGTTCGGCTGGTTGGCGCTGCTAAGAGGTAAAAAGAGCATCGATCGGTTGCGGCTGATCAGCACCAATGTCTTGCCTGAATACCAAAAGTGGGGGCTCGGACTGGTGACGCTGGCTCGGATTTTGCCCGATGCGATCAAAAACGGAATTCAAATTGGCGAGTTTTCCTGGGTTTTGGAAAGCAATTCGCTGTCGCGAGGCACGATCGAGCGAGGCGGTGCCAAGCGAACTAAAGTGCACCGGCTGTATGACAAATCGATCGGATAACGGGGTTTGAACCGGCGAATGGAATCCGAGGACGGTTGCCGCTAATCTCATGTTGCTGTGCTCCGAATCGCAGCAACCCTGGTCATCAGGCGGGTCGGTAACCATAATCCAACCCCAGACTCTTCATTTTCCTCCGGCTCACTTGTTTCCATGCCCAATAGCACAGTTGTCATCACCGGGCTTGGCGTGGTCTCGTCGATTGGAATCGGCAGTGACGTGTTCTTCGACGCATTACTGAACCAGAAGTCGGGGATCACGTCGCTTGAAAACCGAGTTGATGACGGTGCCAAGCCGCCCGCCGACTGGGAAACTAGCGAGCCAGCCGAGCACCGTGGTTTATGGGTCGGTGGTCCGATTATCGACTTTGACGCCAAACAATATGTGCGTCCGCGGAAAGCGATGAAGGTCATGTGCCGCGAAATCCAGCTCTGCTTTGCGGCGTCGCAGTTGGCGATCGGGCACGCCGGTTTGGACACTTCGTTCCCAGTTGAGGAAGGCTCGGATTCGCCTATTCAGCCTGCCGACATCGGCACGGTCTTTGGCAGCGAAATGTTCTACGGTCCGCCGTCGGAAATGGAAGACGCGATGCGAGAGTGCATCGACGAAAACCGCAATTTCGATGCGTCGGCGTTTGGTGCTGCGGCGATGAAGCAGGTGTTGCCGCTGTGGATGCTGAAGTACTTGCCCAACATGCCGGCTTGTCACGTTGGCATCTCGATGAACGCCCAAGGTCCGAACAATACGTTGGTGTTGGGCGATGTTTCTGGTCCCGCCGCAATGATCGAAGCCGTCGGTTGCCTGCAGCGAGGAATCGCATCCGTCATGGTTGCCGGTGGCGTGGGGACTCGTATCAATACCACTCGAATGAACTATCGCGGTGATTTGCCGATCGCCGAGCCGATCGAGCCGATCGAGCTAAGTTCTCGACCCTATGACCCGGCCTCTCGTGGAGTGGTCGGCGGTGAAGCGGCCGCGACGATGGTGTTAGAAAACGCCGACGCGGTGGCTAAACGAGGCGGCCGAGTGGTTGCGCGTCTAGTTTCGCATGCTTCGCGGTTTGTGCCGTCTGCTGGGATGCAGCAACCGTTGCGATCGGCTGGCAACGATCAGCCCGAGATTCGCGGTTCGTCCCGAGCGATCTCATTGGCGATCGAAGGTGCTCTTCAGTCGGCTGGTTTGTCGGTAAAGGACATCGGCGTGCTGGTTGGGCATGGCAGCGGCGACCCGATCCTGGACAAGGCCGAACAGAATGCAATTCTCAAGTCGCTACCTGGCGTCGGTGTGATCTCACCGACTGCCGCGATCGGTCACACCGGTGCTGCTAGTGGATCGATCAGTTTGGTCACCGCGGCTCTTGTGATCGAAAAGAAAATGATTCCGCCCACGATCGGCCCGGCAGCAGCAACTTGCCAAGTTCCGGTCGTTCGCACCGCCACGCCTCTGAAAACGGACTATGTGATGTGTCTGACGCACACGTCCGAAGGCAGCGCGATCGCGGTCATTTTGGGCACGGCCAAGCCGACGGCGTAGGCTTCGAGGTTGGCATCAGACTTTACTGCGATTGTTTTTTTGGTTTTTCGAGTAACCCTTATCGATTGAGCGGTAAACATCTCTATCGAGGAGATTTTTATGCCTGCCAATCCATCATCTGAGCCACGAAACGCATTTGTTGCCGTTTCGCCCGACGAGTTTTTCGTCCAACAGATCGCTGAACACCAAGACCGCTTGTTCGGTTACGTTTTTTCGTTGGTGGGTGACTATAGCCGGGCAAGCGACGTGGTGCAGGAGACCAATTTGGTGCTGTGGCGCAAGAAATCGCAGTTCCAGATCGACCAGCCGTTTTTGCCCTGGGCATTCGCCATCGCTCGGTTCCAGGTTCTCGCCCACGTCCGCGACCGAGGCCGTGATCGGTGCCTGTTGGATGCCGAGTTGGTCGAGCAGTTGGCTCAAACGGTTCAACAGCAAAGCGAACAACTTGATTCGGTGCGTGTCGCCCTTCGTCAATGTATTGAAAAACTCTCGCCCGCGAGTCAAGACTTGATCCGTCGTCGTTATTACCGATCCACATCGATCAACGATATGGCCGATTCGTTGGACATGGGCGTTAGTGCCGTGAAGGTTGGATTGCTGCGAATTCGCCGGCGACTGGCCGAATGTGTCGAAGCTCGCATGGCCAGCGACGAAATGATCGGAGCCGAATGAGATGACGGATTCGAATCTTGCCGAGAGCTTGAAAGAACTTGAAAAGCTGTTGATCGAAGCCGAAGATGGTCAGATTGACGAGGTTGGCTACGAACGCATTCGTGAACTGATGAAGTCAAGTCCCATCGTTCGTGATCATTTCGTGAAGTGGCGGATGATGTCAGCTGCGATGCACTTGGAAGGCAGTTCCGGAGCCGGTTTCGGGTCAGGGTTCAGCACGTCAGCACCTGCGGTCGATCACTCGTTCTCTGTTTCGGATCGTTCTGATCGCCGCAAGCTAGATGTCACTGGAAAGTGGCGAATGCTGCTTGCGATCGCGGCAACCGGTTTGATCATGTTGATGGCGGGACAATGGTTGGCACGATGGTCAGATGTGGCTCGGGTGCAACCGCCGGTCATGGGAGATGACCCTGGTGCAGATGTTGAAGCAACGTCCGAGGGCATCGCATTGGTGACGCGGTTGGTTGCTGCGAAATGGAATCAGTCGACTGATAAGTTCGCGGTCGGTGACGCTCTCTCGCCGGGCCGGCTTAGGATCGATTCTGGATTTGCACAGATCGAGTTTTTTTGTGGCGCAACGGTCGTTTTGGAAGGTCCTGCCGAGCTAGAGATGCAGTCGTCGACCATGGCGAGATTTCGCAGTGGCCGATTGCGAGCTCAGGTGCCGCCGGCTGCTCGCGGTTTTCAGATTCTGGTGGATGACTTAAAAGTGGTGGACTTGGGAACGGAATTCGGAATTTCGCTATCGCCTGATAGTGCCGATGTGCAAGTATTTGATGGCGAAGTTGAACTGCACAGCCCCAGCGAAGACAAAATGCGGTTGTTGGCTGGCGAACGCATGACGCGCTCGATTGATGGTGTCGTTGATCGTTCTCCGTCAACGCCCGAACAGTTTGTCGACATCGAGCGATTGGATGCGCAAGCTGAGGGGCAAGCCGAGTTTCGCCGAAACCGTTGGCAGAAGTTTTCGGAGTCGCTGCGTCGTGATGACCGGGTGATTGCTTACTATGCCATGGACGATGATCAGGTTTGGAATCGCAAGTTGCAAAGTAGTGTTCTCCCGGCGAATCCTGATCTCGACGGTGCCATCGTCGGTGCCGCCAGAGTCGATGGTCGATGGCCCGGGAAGTCGGCGATCGAATTCAAACGCCCCGGTGACCGAGTGCGCGTCGACATCCCCGGCGAATTTGGTTCGCTGACGATGGCGGTGTGGGTTAAAATTGATAGTCTCGATCGCAGCTATAACTCCTTGTTTTTGACGGACAACTACGAACGAGGAAGGCCGCATTGGCAGATTCTCGATACTGGTCAGTTGTTTTTTTCAGTACGTGTCAGTGATGACCGTGTGAAGACTGAGCATCGAGAGGTTACCTCGCCACCTTTTTGGAAGCCGTCCATGAGTGGTCAGTGGTTGCACCTTGCGACAACGCACGATGTGAAAGCGAGAACGACAACACATTATTTAAACGGTGAGTTGTTGAGCCGAGAAGTTGTTTCTGAAAATCAGGTGGTAACCCCAACGCGAATCGGGAAGGCATCGATCGGAAACTGGTCTTCGCCAACCAAGCCTGATGCAAAGTTTGCGATTCGAAATTTGAACGGCAGCATAGATGAGTTCATTCTGTGCGCCGATGCTTTGTCGGACGACGAGATTCGTCAGATTTACGAGAATGGAAAACCCTAGCCCATGAACCTTTCGATTCGATTTGTCCTGTTGAACATCGCGCTAGCCTTTGGTTTGGGCTCGGCGGACGTCCGCGCCGACGATGCAATTGAACCTGTAAACGAACTGGCAACCGACCAAGCTGCCGAGCATTTCACGTTGAAGGTTTTGCCTTTGATCAAGGAGAAGTGCATTGGTTGTCACGGCACGGATCCGGACGACATCAAGGGCGACTATGACATGCGCACTCGCGAGGCAATTGTCGTGGGTGGCGAGTCGGGAGATGCAGCGATCGTTCCGGGTGAACCAGACGACAGTCCGTTGTATCAAGCGATCATGTGGGAAGGCCTAGAGATGCCGCCCAAGATCAACGACCGCTTAGATGAAACACAAATCGAGATCTTCCGCGATTGGATCTTAAACGGGGCGGCTTGGCCGAGTGAGGATAGGCAAGCTGCGATCATGATCAAGCAGCGTGAAGTCATCGAAAACGAGGATGGAAAGCTGATCGCGACCAGCGGTGGGTTGGCCGACCAATGGACCTATCGGCGTTATCTGCCCGATGATGTTTGGGCGTTCCAGCCTGTGCGTGATCAGTTCGATCATGATTCGGTCGATGGCTTCATCGACCAGCGGTTGTCCGAGGCGGAAACTCGTCCCGCCGGCCAAGCGGAACCACGAGTTCTGATCCGCCGCGCCACCTTGGACCTGACCGGTTTGTTGCCGTCGCCAACCGAAGTCGACCAGTTTCTTGCGGCCTGGGACGCAAACGCGGACGAAGCATGGAGCGAATTGATCGACCGATTGTTGGCCAGTCCTCACTACGGTGAACGTTGGGGCCAGCACTGGTTGGACGTGGTTCGCTATGCCGACACGGGCGGTTTTTCAAACGACTACGAGCGATCCAATGCTTGGCGATATCGTGACTATGTTGTCCGCTCGTTCAACGATGACAAACCGTACAACGAATTTGTCGTTGAACAAATCGCTGGTGACGAACTGCGACCTGACGATCCCGAGGCACTTATCGCGACTGGTTTTTTACGGATGGGGCCCTGGGACACTGCAATGGTTGCGCAGGACGAGGCTCGACAGATTTTTCGTGATGATGTCGTGCACAGCATCGGGAATTCGTTCTTGTCGATGCCGATGCGATGCTGCAAATGCCACGATCACAAGTTCGATCCGATTCCAACCCAAGACTACTACCGCATGTACGCGGCGATCTCAGCTTGTCAGCCTGCAGAAGTGCCCGTTGATTTTCTTGATGTTGAAAACCAAGCTGGTTTTGGCGAAGGCCAAGAAATGGTCGATCGTTTGTACGATTTTGCAAACGCTGAGTACCAACAGCTTTTTGACAAGCAGGAAGCATCCGCGAAACAGTGGTACGCCGAACACAACTTGCCGTACAAAAACGAATCCGACCGTAAGTCAGATCCCGATGACCAAAAGCCACCCCGTTACGTTGGTTTGACTGAAACGGAAAAAGGTCAATTGAAGGTTCGCGAACAAGACCGGTGGATTTGGGAACGACGCAAAGAGCGTTACCAGCCGATGGTTCAGAGCGTCTATGACGGTCCCGATCTATGGCAGAATGCCAAGAAGCTTCGCAAGCCAAACAAAATCAAAGAGGGCTGGAAAACTGAGTCATTCATCCACACCGGAGGTTCGCTGGCGGCGAAGGGCGAGGCCGTTACGCCGGGAGTGCTGAGCGGATGCGGCATTCCTGTCCCCGGAGCACCCAGCGATGATCCGTTTGCTTTAACCACGGACGTCAACGGACGAAGATTGGGACTGGCGAACTGGATTGTCGATCCGAAAAATCCGCTGACGGCGCGTTCGTTCGTCAATCGATTGTGGCAACATCACTTTGGTCGCGGTATCGTTGCAACGCCCAATAGTTTCGGTGTCAAAGGCGCCAAGCCGACTCATCCTGAACTGCTTGATTGGTTGTCGGCTCAGTTTGTCGCCGGCGGTTGGAAATCGAAACCGATCCACCGCATGATCATGATGTCCGATGCTTATAAGCGATCCACCTGGCACGCGGATCTTGACGGATTGGCGACTAGCGATCCGGAAAACGCGTTGCTTGCTCGGTTCATTCCTCGTCGCATGACGGCGGAAGAACTTCGCGACAACCTGTTGGTTGCCAGCGGTGAACTGAACCGTGAAATCGGTGGTCTTCCCGTGATGCCGGAAATGAACTTAGAAGTCGCGCTGCAACCGCGAATGATTCAGTTCTCGATTGCACCGGCCTATCAACCCTCACGCACGCCTGAGCAACGAAACCGGCGAACAATCTACGCGTACCGCGTTCGCGGTCAAGCAGATCCGTTCATGGAAGTCTTGAATCAACCAAATCCTAATGATTCTTGTGATCTGCGTGACGCGGCTGCGGTGTCGCCACAGTCTTTCACGATGATGAACAGTGACTTGATGTCGGACCGATCGATCGCGATGGCGCTTCGATTGCAGGACGAAGCTGACTCGGTACCGAAACAGATCGAACTGGCGTTCGCTTTAATCCTCGGTCGCCGGCCATCCGACCAGCAACGCAGTGGATTGGTCCGGTACGTCCAAGACATGGTTGCCTATCACAAATCCAACCAGCCCGAACCGGTGGTGTATCCCACAAAATTGGTTCGATCTTTGGTCGAAGAGTTTTCCGGCGAGACATTTCAGTTCGATGAATTGTTGCCTGTCTTTGAAAACTATACGCCGGACGCCAAACCGGCCACTGTATCGGCACAAACTCGATCGTTAGCCGATGCTTGTTTGTTGCTGTTCAATTCCAACGAGTTCGTATACGTCTACTAAGCGATCCCATTATGAATCAACAACCACGACGTGAATTTCTTTATGGACTCGGTTCATCGCTGGGGGCCTTAGCACTGACCGATTTGATGGCGGGTGACGGGTTCGCCGCTGCAGCTGCGAAAGCGGGGCCGCTGTCGCCCAAGCCGCCGATGCATCCGTCCAAGGCGAAGGCGGTCATCATGTTGTTCATGGAAGGCGGTCCTAGCCAAACCGATACGTTCGATCCGAAGCCGGAACTCGATCGTCTGCACCTATCGGAATCAACGCGAACCGAAGGACTAGCCTCGGGTAAGCGTTTCTATGTCGGCAGTCCGTTCAAATCACGCAAAGTCGGCGGCGCTGGAATCGACATGTGCGACAAGTTCGTTCATTTAGCGGACGCTGAAGTTGCTGACGAAC
The DNA here is from genome assembly GCF_007860175.1 of Rubripirellula reticaptiva. Classification (NCBI taxonomy): domain Bacteria; kingdom Pseudomonadati; phylum Planctomycetota; class Planctomycetia; order Pirellulales; family Pirellulaceae; genus Rubripirellula; species Rubripirellula reticaptiva. Next base: position 1,402,710 of record NZ_SJPX01000001.1, read on the forward strand.
TTTGCGTATATCGTGGCTGCCAAGCCGAATCGCTCAATCACCCCGAGGCGCTGTTGCACATCAATACTGGCAGCCGTTTGGGTGGCGACCCGGCGCTTGGTTCGTGGATGACGTACGGTTTGGGCAGCGAGAACCAAAACTTGCCCGGCTATGTCGTGATGACCGAGCTCGCACTTCCGCAAGCTGGTTCGACAAATTGGTCCAATGGTTTTCTACCAGCGTATTTTCAAGGCACTCGATTGCGAACAACCGGCTCACCGATTTTAGATTTGAAGCCGGCCGGGCACATCACGCCTGATCATCAACGTCGTGCGCTCGATGAGTTGGCCAAACTGAACGCCGCCCACTTGGCTGCGCATCCCGAGCATGCCGAGTTGGCGTCCCGGATGGAAAGCTATGAGCTTGCGTTTCGGATGCAAGCGGAAGTTCCCGGCTTGGTGGATTTGACTACCGAGTCGGCCGAGACGCTGGAAATGTACGGTATGAATCGACCAGAAACCGCAACCTTTGGACGCCAATGTCTGATGGCGCGACGCATGGTCGAGCAAGGCGTTCGATTCGTCCAGATCTTCTCGGGCGGTTGGGATAGCCACGACTATTTAGAACGCGGTCACTCGTCGCGTATCGCTAGCGTCGATCAACCGATCGCCGCGCTGATCAAAGACTTGAAGCGTCGTGGAATGCTGGACGAGACACTCGTGATCTGGACCGGCGAGTTCGGACGCACGCCGGACAATAACTATCGAGGTGGTGTGACGTCACTGGGACGCGACCACAATGTGGATGCAATGACGATGTGGTTAGCTGGTGGCGGAACCAAGCGAGGCACGATCGTTGGCGCGACGGACGAGATTGGCGCAAAAGCCGTCGAGTGTGTCCACCCGATCCGCGACTTGCACGTCACGCTATTGCACTTGATGGGACTCGACGACAATCGGCTGACGTATTTCCACGGCGGACGGTACAAGCAGTTGTCGCAGTTCGGCGGCGAGCTGATCACAGAACTGATCGCCTGATCGCGGTTACTGTTTCTTCAACCTACCGATTAACGTGTTGACGATCCGCTGGGCGAGTTTCGGTGACTCGGTGAACTGGAAGCCCCGCAAGGCTTTCGTCGTATCCTCGCTCGAATCAATCGATGCGAGCATTTCGTCCCACTGTTGCTGTTCAGTGCCAGTGAGTCCGTGATACCAGACGACGTATTCGGCAAGGTCTTTGTCGCCCAGCGCCGAACGCCCGAAGATCTTCGCTTGGTTGGCATCGTCGGGCACGCACCACGTTGCGACCAGCATCGTTGGCATGAGACCGTCGTTGGCCGATCGCGACCAGGAAACCGTCTTTTCGGTTTCGTCCCACTTGCCGTTCGTGAAAATCGGTTCAACCGGAACGTGCAAAGTCACGTCGACTTGGCAGTCATAGTGATCGGCGTGAAGGTGCGGCAAGGCGGCCAGGATAACCAATTCGCTTAGGATCGACATGGGATCAGGTGAAGTGTCGGAGATCAGCGCGGTCGCTTCATTCGGTGCGGCTTCCCTGGCCTTTGCAACCAAGGCTGCGTACTCATCGGTCGAACGCAGGAAGTCGCGTAACGATTTTTCGATTCGCGGCAGATCCGATAGTTTGCTGATCGCCCCTGGCGCGGGCGGTTGTTCGAGACCTTCGATTTTGCGAGTCACGGTCGCGCGGATGAAGTTTGCGATCACTTGGGGATTACCATCGCTCGATAGCCGCATGATCTTGGGGATGTCTTCGACCGTAAAGTAGTCGCGTTCGATCAAGTACTGTGCGGCTCGCGTTATTTGCGTGCCGCCGGTTTTTTCGTCTTCGAATGTGCTGGTCATCCACCCGTAGAGGCTAATGTTTTTTAGATCACAACGGACTTCCCCGCTGATGAATCGGTTGATTCGATTAGCTGACGCCCGGTCATCGATTTCAAAATCCACCCAGCGCGTCAGCAAGTCAACCAGCGAATCGATCGCGGCGTAACGCTGTTGCAACATGTCGACCAAATCATCATTGCCGCGGAAACGTTCGGCGTAGATAGACGACGACCCAAGCGAAGTGGTGAAGTACGTGTAGCTGCCCGCCCCGCCAACATCGTCGGGCATGTTGCCGATAAAGTTACCGACGTAGACTTGGTTGCCCGCGTCGTCGATCGTCGGCACCTGGTTGTACAGTTTGCCAATACGAGTTGAGACATCGGCTGGTTGTTTCGATTCCTTGTCGGAACCGCTCGTGTCGTTGTCCGCCGAGCGTGCTTGCAACTGGATCGTCAGCCGTCGCTCGATCGATTCACCGTCGGGCATCAATTCGATCCGGTACTGATCACTCGAGCAGCCGGCTGCGGCGAAGACGACAAGCCAAGCGGCCAATGCAACCGTTACGTTTTTCATTGCAGGCTTTTCGAAGTTTGAGGCAGCGAGAATTTGAGCCAGCCGGTACGAACTTGTGTGTGTTAGAAAACGCCCGTCACGATTGCTTCACACCACGAGATTCTATCGGATGATGGAACTGCTCGTCGAAACTTCTTGGAAACGTCGCGATCGATGGGTTGATCCAGGGGGGCTTTGAACTTGGCGGACGCGGTGTCGTGTCAGCGTCCCAAAAGGTAGCCAAGAAATCGGCGTCTGCGGATCCGGGTAATCCGTACCTGTGGATATTGGTCTACATCTTCATGGGAACGATCGCCGGTTTCGTCAGCGTCTGGATCGTGCCCATTCACTGGCTGGGATCGCCGACGATGCGGTTGGCGAACTTGGCGGTAACGCCCATCGTTTTGGGATTGGTGTTCGAGTGGCTGGGGCGGTGGCGATCCAAAAAACACAAATCTGAATATGTCGTCGATCAATTCTCCTACGGGTTCACGTTCGCGTTGACGATGGGCATGATCCGCTATTTTGCGATTGGCTAGATGGTCAGCGACGCATGGATGCGTGGCTTTGTCACAGCGGCACCTCGTAAGTTCCCTTGATTTGTGTTTCGCCGACTCGGTACAGGTAGGGCATGGAAGTCCAGCATTACTTGACGTGTCTTTGGCCAGGAATGGCCGAACTTTGGTGGCGAGGCCGCTTGGCGGCGTTGCCAGCCGCGATCGGGTTTGCGCTGGCGCTCAACGCTGTCTTGATCACACGCTATATCTATCCCGAGTGGATTTCGGGTGGTTTAGTATCGATGGCGTTTTGGATCGGCGTGTTGGTTTGGGGGTTTACGGTAGTTCGCAGTATTCGTGAACTGCCGGGGATCGTTGCTCCGCGAAGCATTAGCGAAGAACCTGATCGATTTGCCGAGGCCCACCAGGCATTCTTGAAAGGCGACTACGATGAATCCGAAAAACTGCTCAATCAAGTGCTAGCAATTGAGGCTCGGGATCCGCCGGCGCTGTTGTTGTTGACGGGGCTGTACCGGCATACCGATCGGTTGGCATCGGCCGAGATGTTGTTAGCCGAGGTTCGTCGTTTGGAAGTGTCCGATCGGTGGGCATTAGAAATTCGCGCCGAATCGGCGCGACTGGCTCGTGCGGTCGAGCGTTCCAAGCAGCCAGAAAAAATAGACGACGCTGCCGAAGAAACGACAGAAAAAGAAAACAATGATCCTGCCGATCTGACAGAAACCACGGCTAAAGCGGCCTGATTGAGCCCACACATGACCGATTTTTTTCAGTTTTGCAGCGGAAAACCATGATTCGTGGCACTTCCGGTATAAAGCTCCTATCCCCGTTTTTTGACCTTGCCGATAGAATCCAGGTGAATGCGAAGAGATCGGTGGCTTGCAATCCTTCACTCGGCTTTGCTAAGGGTAAGGATATCAATGGCGTGCGATTTGCTTCGTAAGAGATTCCTGGGCAGTTTCGCCAGATTGACAGCGACCGACCACCTGTGATCGTCCCGACTTTTTGTGAGCGTCCAACTTTGTGAACGTGCGGAGCAACCCTCTCCGACGTCCCACCGGACATGACCTGGGTAGAGAGATAAAATAATGTACGAACGATTTACTGACCGTGCTCGCAAGGTCATGCAGCTAGCCAACCAAGAGGCTCAGCGTTTTAACCACGAGTACATCGGCACCGAACACATCCTGCTCGGGTTGGTGAAAGAAGGCAGTGGCGTCGCCGCCAATGTGCTGAAGAACCTGGAAGTCGATCTAAGAAAGATCCGGCTCGAAGTTGAAAAGCTAGTCCAGAGCGGTCCCGAGATGGTGACCGTTGGCAAGCTGCCGCAGACTCCGCGTGCCAAAAAAGTCATCGAATATTCGATGGAAGAGGCTCGCAATCTGAATCACAGCTACGTCGGCACCGAGCACATCCTGCTTGGCTTGCTGCGTGAGCAAGAAGGCGTCGCGGCGCAGGTCTTGATGAATTTGGGCCTGAAGCTCGAAGACGTTCGCGAGGAAGTCTTGAACTTACTTGGTCACGGACTCGAAGGCGCTGAAGTTGGCGAGCGAGGCGGACGCACCGGCGACGGTGGCGAAAGCAGCGGATCGTCAGCGAAAAGCAGCAAGAGCAAGACTCCTGCACTCGACTCGTTCGGTCGCGATTTGACCGAATTGGCCAAGAAGGGTGAATTGGATCCGGTTATCGGTCGCGAACGCGAAATCGAACGAGCGATCCAAATTCTTTGCCGTCGTACCAAGAACAACCCAGTTCTGTTGGGCGAAGCCGGTGTCGGCAAGACCGCCATCGTCGAAGGCTTCGCGCAAAAGGTGATCGAAGGCGATGTGCCAGAAATTTTGGCCGAAAAGCGAATCGTTGTGCTTGATCTTGCGATGATGGTTGCAGGTACCAAGTACCGCGGTCAATTCGAAGAACGCATCAAAGCAGTCATGACCGAAGTTCGTCGCGTCAAGAACACGATCCTGTTCATTGACGAGCTTCACACCTTGGTCGGAGCTGGTGGTGCTGAAGGCGCGATCGATGCAGCCAACGTTCTGAAGCCGGCCCTCGCCCGTGGCGAGATCCAATGCATCGGCGCGACTACGTTGGACGAGTACCGTAAGTACATCGAAAAGGACAACGCACTGGCCCGTCGTTTCCAAGAGATCATCGTCGAACCAACCGGCAAGGTTGAAACGATCGCGATCCTGAAGGGGCTGCGTGGTCGTTATGAAGAACACCACCGCGTTCAGTTCACCGACGATGCCGTTGTGGCCGCAGTCGAGATGAGCGAGCGATACATCACCGCACGCTGCTTGCCGGACAAGGCGATCGACGTGATCGACGAAGCCGGTGCACGGGTGCGATTGCGCACGATGACCCGTCCACCAGATCTGAAAGAAATCGACGAAGAAGTCGAAAAGCTGAACAAGGAAAAAGAAGACGCGGTTGCAAACCAAGACTTCGAAAAAGCTGCCAACCTCCGTGATCAGGCCGAAAAGCTTCGCAAGAAGAAGGACCAGATCACCGCGGAATGGCGCGAGAAGAGTCAGCAAACCGATGGCGTCGTCGATGAAGAAATCATTGCCGAAGTGGTCAGCAAGATGACTGGCATTCCGTTGACTCGTCTGTCGACCGAAGACTCGATGCGTTTGATGAAGATGGAAGATGAACTTCACAAACGAGTCGTCAGCCAAGATGCAGCCGTGTCAGCGATCAGCAAGGCCGTTCGTCGTAGTCGCAGCGGATTGAAAGATCCAAAGCGTCCAACGGGCTCGTTCATTTTCGCTGGTCCAACAGGTGTTGGTAAAACGTTGTTGGCCAAGGCACTTGCCGAATACATGTTCGGCGATGCAGATGCGTTGGTGCACATTGACATGTCGGAGTACATGGAAAAGCACAACGTCAGTCGCTTGATCGGGGCTCCTCCCGGATTTGTTGGCTACGAAGAAGGCGGTCAGTTGACCGAGAAGATTCGTCGTCGGCCTTACGCGGTCGTCCTTTTCGACGAAATCGAAAAGGCTCACCCGGACGTCTTCAACATGTTGTTGCAAGTCATGGAAGAAGGTCGATTGACCGATTCGTTCGGACGCAACATCGACTTCCGCAACACGATCTTGATCATGACCACCAACGCCGGTGCCGAAGCGATCAAGAACGAGTCGTCGTTTGGTTTCCAAAAGCCTGACGAAGACGCCAGCTACGATTCGATGAAGGCTCGCGTGATGGATCAAATCGAACGCGTCTTCCGACCGGAATTCTTGAACCGTTTGGACGACACGATTATTTTCCGTCACTTGACCAAGCAAGACCTCAAGGGTGTTATCGACTTCGAATTGTCGAAGGTTCGCGAACGCTTGATGGACCGTGGTTTCAACTTGCTGTTGTCCGACGCGTCGAAGGAATTGTTGATCAAGAAGGGCAGCAACTTGGACTACGGTGCGCGTCCGCTGCGTCGTGCGATCGAACAGTTCATCGAAGATCCGTTGAGTGAAGAATTGCTCCGCGGTGCATTCGAAGGTAAGGACACGATCATCGTTAGCGGCATCGTCGAGAACGAAGCTGGTGACAAGGTCAACGAGTCAGATCTGAAGACGGACGAGAAGACTGGCAAGCTGGTCGATGCGGACGGCAAGACCTGCAAGGTTATCCGTTTGGACTTCGTCGGCGAATCCCGTGGCCTTCCCGAACCGGAAGAAGCTGTTGCGGCTGGTGCAGGTGAAGCGACTGATAAGTCGTAGTCTGAACTAGGTCAGAGTTAAAAAAATAAACCGCGGTCAGTTCACTGACCGCGGTTTTCGTTTGGACCAGCCGCACGCGGTTGGTTGGTTAGGGTTTGCCCTACTCGGCTTTCTTCGTCTTCTTAAACGCTTTTGCGAAAGCTTTGTCAGCGAATACAAGCTTCATCTTGGCTTCGTCGCCTTCGGCTTTGTCGACGCTTCCCTTACATCCTTCACAGCAAAACGCGACCTTCGTGCCGGAGACCATCGAAGTGGTTTCAGGGTTCACGTCGCGGCCGCTCATCGGGCAGCCCTTTTGCTCGTACTGTTTGGTGGCAACCAATTGGAAGTTTGCCTTGGTGCTGAACTTCTTGGTGTCAGCGGCAAACTTACCAGCGCAGCCGTCACAGCAAAAATAGACTTTGCCGTCTTTGTAGTCAGCCGATTTGCCTTCGGTCGCCGCCTTTGGCGCGACCACACACTTGACACCTTCTAGGTCCACATCACCAGCAACGACGGTTGCACCGGCAACTAGCAGGACTGCGAAACAGCTAAGGATTTTCTTGATCATGGGTGAGCCTTCGATTGAGTAAGGAAAGTTGGCGCGGTTGCGCACGATAGAGGTAGCACCAGTCCTAAAGGATAGGCACCCTAGGGTGCTGATGCAATTTGAATCATTGTGAAGGGTAGGTTCCGCACGTCGGGAGCCGAACGTTCAAATTTAGAAATTTACGGAAGTTTGAGGCCACTTACGCCAACGGCGTTTGATTCCAAGGGCCAGGCGTTGTCCCCGCAGCGTCGGATTTCTACTTGGCCGCGGATTCCAGTTGCATTCGCAGATAACTTCGCTGTTCGGCGTGGCTCAGCCCCAAAGTGTTTCCCAGAGTTGTGATTTGATCGCGTGCGGATTCGATTTGTTCGGTATCGGCTACCACTAGCTCGATTTCGGCGAAGTTTCCGACCGATTCGACTTCGTCGACGACAACGGCCATGTCGCCACGGGTTGGGTTTTCAAAGCTGCGACGGACCTTGTTGACGGTTGCGACTCGTCGGAATCCGAGCGCGACCAATAGTTCTTCCATCTTTTGCCCGTCCGCATCGCCCGGGTCCAGCCGCCATTCCATTTCACGGCGCGCCTTCACTGTGCCAGGTAATTTAGTGCCCTTATAGGTAATCATGGGGACGCCATCGACGCGTCGGATCCGTAGTGCCTCGCGAGTCTCGCCAAAGTCGCGGCTGGGATGGTTGTAGTACGTGTCGCTGTGTTGCTGTGGTGACAATTCTTGCCAGCCCGATTCGGTCAATCGGGTGATCAATCCGCCAACGTCGTCAACGCGATACTTTTGTTCGACTTCAAACATAATGGGACCAAGCGATTCGGGCTTTAAGGTTTCGGCGTTTCAATCATTTGCATTAGTGCAGGGTTACCTTCGGACGTCACCCAGACCGCACCGTCGCGATCGACCGCCATCGCTTCGATCTGTCTCAGTTTCGGCAAGTCCATGGCAATGGGTAAAGCGGTCAACTGGTGCGTTAGTGCCGCGTCCATGCGGTTAAAGCGAAAGGCTTGAAAGTAGTTGATGACCCACAAATCGCCTGTTGCAGGGTCGAAATCCGCTGCGGTGACCATCGGGATCGGTAGGGTGCGAATTCGAGTCGCGGTGACTTCGATGGTCTGCGGTTTCGCTTGGTCTTCGCGAGCTGGAAGCGGGATGGTGTACACGCCGGACATTGGCAATACGCTCTTGGTGATCAACACAATCAGGCGGCGTCGGATGTCGACTGCGACGGCTTCGCAGTCACGGGGACCATCGGGATAGGTGACTCTTAGGGTCTGTAAGTTGACCTCGCTGGTTTGCAAACTCGGATCGGGTTCGTCCAATAAGTAGATCTGGATGGACGCTCGGTTCCCATCGTTGTCGCCGCAGTCGGCGATCAACAAGCGGGGACAGTCTCCATCAACAAAGGATGCGATGTCTTCCCAGTCGGTCGCCTGCTTGATCGCGGCGAAGGGTTGACGAGCAAGGCGTTTTCCGACTGAATCGAAAGCAAACAATTCGGGGCGTCCACCGGAATCGTTGTGAGTCCAAACGGTTTTGACTCGCCGATTCGAAAACGCCAAACCGCTGCTCTCGGTCAACAGAGGTTCAGTCAACCGAATGGGTTCAATCGCGGCGGATCGCGAGTTCAAAAAAGGCATTAAGATAAGGATGACGCCCGTTAACGCAGCTTTCATTCGATTTTCGCTCATCACCATTCGACTTAACCTGAATGATTTGGTGTCGCTATGACGAAACTGTCAAAGTCGCTTTTCTTCACTCTCACGATGCAACGATACCGTGTCTGAAATGAATCCGCACCCGCCAAGCGAATCCAGCTCCGCGCGATCGAAGCCGGAGAAATCGAAGCCGGAGAAATCGAACCTTGGCATTTGGTTCTTGTTGCTGGCCTGTTTGTGCCTGGCGATCTTCTTCATTCGTGCCAATCGTGGTTCTGGCAGTGGTAGTAGTGCGGCGGTTGGCAAGCCGTCGCCACAGATCGACCTGGTCGCGCTCGATTCTGGCAAAGCAATCGACATGGACGAAGCCGCGCCCAACGGAAGCGTGCGGTTGCTGCATTTCTGGGGGACTTGGTGTGGTCCATGCCGGATGGAGTATCCGCATCTAGCAGAAACGGCGGTCGGGTTATCGGCGGACCCCAATTTCCGTTTTCTGCCCGTTTCGTGTGAATCAGGGGCCGGGGAAACGATGGGCGGTTTAGCTGAAAAGACGAACCAGTACTTTGCCCGAGAAAGCATCACGAGTCCCAAGTTGGCCGATCCACGCGGCATCACGCGTCAAAGTGCGGCCGAACGGTTGGAGCAGCCGTCGTTGTACTATCCGACCTCGATGCTGATCGGACCGGACGGCACAATCGTCGGCGTTTGGGAGGGCTACACTCCCGAAGCGGTCGACGAGATCGCTGAAGCATCGAAGAAACTGTTGTCCGAAATCTAAGCCAGCACTACCGGACGAGTATTCAAAAAGCAAAGGTTTGGCTAGGCAAGGATCTCGCTGACGACTCGGCTTTCTTCGACGCCCGTCAAGCGTTGGTCGAGACCACGAAACGAATAGGTGAATCGTTCGTGGTCGATGCCCATCTGGTTCAAGATCGTCGCATTCAAGTCACGAATGTGAACCGGATTTTCGGTGATGTTGTAGCTGAACTCGTCGGTTTCGCCGTGCACGACTCCGCCTTTGACACCGCCTCCGGCCATCCAAACGGTAAAGCACTTGGGGTGGTGGTCACGGCCGTAATTGGTCTTCGACAGTCCGCCTTGGCAATAGATCGTGCGGCCAAACTCGCCACCCCAAACGACCAGCGTGTCGTCTAGCATGCCCCGTTGTCGAAGGTCCGTCAGCAAGCCGGCCGACGGTTGGTCGACGTCGCGGCACTGGTTCGGCAAGTCTTTGGGCAATTGGCCGTGTTGGTCCCAACCACGGTGGAAAATCTGTGTGAAGCGAACACCCCGTTCGGCCATCCGGCGAGACATCAAGCAACAGTTTGCGAAGGTGCCGGGCTTGGTCACGTCTGGCCCGTACAGATCCAAGACGTGCTGTGGTTCGTCACTGATGTCGGCCAGTTCAGGCACGCTGGTCTGCATTCGAAACGCCATCTCGTACTGAGCAATGCGGGCGTTAGTTTCGGGGTCACCCAGTTGGGCGGCTGTGTTCGCGTTCAGTCTTGCCAGCGAATCGAGCATCCGTCGGCGAATGCTGGGGTCGACGCCGTCGGGATTCGACAAGTAAAGCACCTTGTCACCAGTGCTACGCAGGGCGACGCCCTGGTACTTGCTGGGCAAGAAACCGCTGCCCCAAAGTCGGTTGTACAGTGCTTGCGCCTCTTTGCGTCCGGTCCACGATGCAGTCATCACCATGAACGCCGGCAGGTTCTCGTTCTCGGTCCCAAGGCCATAGCTTAGCCACGAACCAAGGCTGGATTTGCCGGGCAGTTGGTCTCCGGTGCAGATGTAAGTAATCGCAGGGTCGTGGTTGATCGCTTCGGTGTACATCGACTTGATCAGTGCGATGTCGTCGACCTTGCCAGCCATGTGAGGAATTAGCTCGCTGGCCATCGTTTGGTTCCGGCCGTACGGCGCAAACTTGTAAATGCTTGGCGCGATTGGGAACCTCGCTTGGCCGCTTGTCATTGTGGTTAGACGTTGCCCTTGACGGATCGATTCTGGCAAGTCCTTGTCGTACCAGTCTGCCATGGCCGGTTTGTGGTCCCACATGTCCATCTGACTTGGGGCGCCGGACATGAACAAGTAAATCGCTCGTTGTGCCTTGGGCGCGTGATCAGGCAAAGACGGCAGTCCACCGACACGGGTTGCTGACTGGAGCGAAGCTGCATTGGGTGCAGCCGACACGTTTGACATCCCCAGCGACGCGAGCGCGGCCGTTCCCAGTCCAGCCGACGACTGCGAAAAGAACGCCCGGCGTGTTAGGCGGTTCAGGATTTCTTGATTGTCCATGACATTGTCCAGCGGTGTGTTATGCGTCGGTGTCTTTTGATCCGGGGATAGACCCGGTATTGTTTGCCGCCAAGACAATTCTTGACGTTGGGGATGCGCGACTACTTCGAAACGGTTTCGTCAAGGTTCAGCAGCGTGCTGGCCAGAATCGTCCAAGCAGCCGCGTTCGCGTCGGACTGGCCTACCAACTTGGTCGATAGATCCGGGTTTCGATCGTAGTATGCGGTTGTGTCTGTCAGCAGCGTCAGCATTTCGTCGACTTCGCCGTCGGTCGGCAATCTGGCAGTCACGGTTTCAAAGGTCCAGCGGATTCGCTGGACGTCGCTATCGATTTCAGGTTCATCAAGGGCACGGCGTGCCAGCAGCTTGGCCGACTCGAGATACTGAACCTCGTTCATCAGCAACAGTGCCTGCAGCGGCGTGTTGGTCCGCTCGCGGCGAGCCGTGCAAGATTCGCGGCTTGGTGCATCCAAAGTTGCCATCTGTGGCGGCGCGCTGGTTCGTTTCCAAAACACATAAACGCTGCGGCGATAAACCTTGTCACCTTCATCGGCAACGAACTTGACGGTGTTGCTGCCCGAATATCCGACTGCTTCCCACAGCCCAGCCGGTTGCGGCGGTTTCACACTGGGGCCACCCTCGGAATCGACCAGCACGCCAGCCAGCGCGAGCGACTGATCTCGCAGTACTTCCGCATCCAAACGGTGTCGCGGGCCGCGTGCCAGCAAGCGGTTGTTCGGATCAATTCGCAGCATATCATCGCTGACCCTTGCCGAACGTTGGTAGGCATTGCTCATCACTAACGACTTCATCAATCGCTTGACATCCCAGCCGTGTGATTGGAAATCTGCGGCCAACCAATTCAACAATTCAGGATGACTTGGTGGTTGTCCCTGGCTACCAAAATCCTCGCTTGTTTTTACCAAGCCAGTACCAAAGACTTGTTGCCAAAAACGATTCACGGCAACCCGCGCGGTCAGCGGATGATTCGGCGCGGTCAACCACATCGCCAGCCCCAGCCGATCATTGGGAGCATCTTTTGGCAGCGGTGGCAAGAACGACGGCGTCGCCCGTTCGACGGCGTCGCCCGGTTGGTCATATTGTCCGCGTATTAGCAAGTGAGCCTGCCGAGGTTCGGCAAGTTCTTTCCAAACCAACGTGGTTGGGATTTCTGACTCTAGCTTTTCTTTTGCAATGCGTGTTCCCTTTCCCTGGTCGATCAGTGCGAGCCAATCGGGGTGTAAACAGTAGACCTTTCGGAAGTATTTTCGCAGCGACGACTTGACGTTATCACTTCGCGATTCGGCGGGCGTCTTTACCAGTTGACGCAATTTTTCGGGGATGCTGATCGCGGGCGAACGGAATGCGTACGTCAGTGCTGAATCGCCCGAATGGTTGATCAGTTTGATATATAAATCGTTGGCACCTTTCTTTAGAGGCAGTTCGTATTCGTACTGCAACGGATTCAGTTTACCCGCGCCCTTGTGTCGACCGATTTCTGTTTTGCCGAGGTAAACGATGTGTCCATCATCGGCGCCTAACAGCAGCGTGACGTTTTGATCCCTCGGGGCATCGATGGTCTGGTGCATGACCAAAACGGACGACCGATCATTGATCGATGAAAGCTTGTTGACTTCGACCGGTGCCAAGTCCCCACGATGCTGCCAGCCATAGCGACGACCGTCGTGATCAAAGACTTCGTCCGCTTTGAATTTTTTTTGCTGCGAGGCAAAGCTCTTGTTGTAGCCAGGATTCGTATTGTCGATCGAGAACGGACCCACGGTGTGGACATCGCCGAGTCGGACTTGTTGGTCCTTCGGGACCGCCGCGACTGAATCGCTGACCGACAATCGAATTTTGCGAAACTGGTGGCCGGCGTAAGTCGATTGGTACTTCAACTGAACACGAATTTTCGCGTCTTCACCTTCGGCTACAAGTGACGGGATGCTAAACCAAGCGGATCGACCACCGACTTGTTCATGTCCCGCTGCGGCCCAACCCGTCGTTTCATCGACCTTGCCGTCAAATGCGTTGCCGATCGCGAACTGATCGCCAGATTGTTCGATGTCGGCGAATCCGCCCGCAATCGGGACTTCCATCCACTGTCCAGGCGTGCTGGAATCCGTCGTTTCGATGGTGATTTCGGACAGTACGACGTTGCCATTTGACGAGGCACCGACGCGGTTTTTAGGATTGTCGGCCAGTGCTTCTAAGTAAAGGGTTTGCCACTGGATGCCACTTGGGATGGACGCGGTAACCGTGGTCACGTCCTTGTTCGAAGCGTCGCCGACCAACTCAATTGCGCCGTCATCGAGGACCTTCATCGATGCTTTTGCATCGGACGTGACCTCGCTCGGGTGCAGTACTTGGAAACGCGGTTCGGAATCGTTGCCGAGCGATTGTTCCCAGGCTTGTTGAGCGGCGTCCACACTTGCGATTGGGCTTTCCTTTTCTGCGGCCAAACTGATTAACAATGTTGAGTATTCGTCTAACATCGCAGTTTGTTCGGCGCTCGGGACCCGAATCACTGGCGCATGGTCCTTCACATTCCCATCGAGAGCTTTGCCATCAAGGCTGTTGAAGTACGCGAGCAGTGAGTAATAGTCGCGCTGAGAAATGGGATCAAATTTGTGATCGTGGCAAACGGCACAGCCTGTCGTCAGCCCCAAAAAGATGGTGCCAAACGCATCGGTGCGGTCGATGCAGTTGCGGGCGAACACTTCGTCATAAATGGAACCACCTTCGTTGGTGGAAACATTCAGACGATTGAAGCCACTGGCAACGCGATCTTGGTCCGTTCCATCAGGCAGCAAGTCGCCGGCCAACTGTCGTGTGATGAATTCATCGAAGGGCATGTTTTCGTTAAATGCACTGATCACCCAATCACGATACGGCCACATTTCACGAAAATTGTCCAAGTGCAATCCATGCGTGTCGGCATACCTGACCAAGTCCAGCCAGTAGCGGCCAACGTGTTGACCGAAGTGATGCGACTGCAGCAATTGATCGACAAGCTGCGAATAGGCGTCGGGTGAGGTATCGTTTTCAAACGCCGTGATTTGCTCACGCGTTGGCGGCAATCCGACAAGGTCTAAGCAGACTCGTCGGAGCAACGTTCGTCGATCGGCTCGGGAGTTTAGAGTCAGGCCGGCATCGATTGCCCCTTGGTCGATGAACCAGTCGATTTGGCGATGAGGCTCGGCGGCACCATCGGATCCACTGGCGTCTTCGCTAGTACTTGATATTTCGACACTTGAAATTTCCGGTGCGATGAATGCCCAGTGCGATTGGAATTTTCCGCCACCCTCGATCCAACTGCGCAGTTTTGACTTTTGATCCTCCGTCAGCGGTTTGTGAAAGTCTGGTGGCGGCATCATTTCGTCAACATCGCTTGAGGCGACCCGCATCAGCAGGATGCTGGCTTCGACATCGTCCGCGTCCACAACGGTGGCAAGTCCATCGGCGGTGTCGAGTCGTAGGTCGGCTGCACGTTCGGCTTCATCGGGACCGTGGCACGCGAAGCAGTGGTCCGACAAAATGGGGCGAATGTCGCGACCAAAGTCGACTTCGATCGCGTTGACCGTTGAAACGGACAACACGACCATGGAAATAGCCGCGCATAGGAATCGAGCGAGCATAAACATCAACTGCGCGAAACGGAGGAAGGTGGGTGCATCGGGAGGCAGGAAAGGCGTGAGGGGAAATACGCCTCCGGTCATCTTAGTTTAACGAACCGATCTGTGATCACCAAACGGATCACCAAACGGATCGCTAAACGCTAGTGGGATCCGGTCAAATCGTTATCTTGGGAACTACTGCGACGATTATCTGGCCCCAATATTCCGTCGAACTTCCGTGATCAGGGCTTTGAACTACTCTCTGACGTCAACTTTTGCCACGAGTCATCTTTGTCATGCCGCGACTTCCCGACGACCAAATCATTGAATCGATCCGTCTATACCGCGATTCTTTAAAGCAAACTCAAGCTTTGTACATTGAAAGTGGCCAACTGATCCGCGGTTCTTACGGCTGGCTCTCAGGTGGCGAAGACGCAGATGCGGCTTCCATCGCCAGCCAAATGGATGATCTGCATCAGGGATTCTTGATGAAAGTATTTGCTGGTGTCGTGCCTGGTGCCAGCGGCCGGACGATGGAGCAACGGCAGCTTGGCCGTGTTCTGCTGGAACACATTTGGGGCAAGTCGGTGATGGGCAATCAGTTGCACGAAGCGGTGGATTGGTTGCTGGAAGCATCGAAGGATTTTCGCTGGTCCGATCTGGTTCGCCCCTTTGCCGAAATTCCTGCCATCCGGGATCGATGGGGCGAATTGGAAACCCTGGCGATGCGGCAAGCCAATTTGTTGGCCTCGGTTGATGGCAGTATTGACTTAGCCGAAAACGAAAGCATTGCCGAATTGCAGAACCAGTTTGACACAATGCAAGGTGCTGCACCGGAAACGCTTGCCAACGAAGTCGATACGAATAACGCTCGTGATGCGATAAGTTGGTTGCGAGATGAAGCAAAGCGACTTCGCGATGGCGTCAGCGTGACCGCGGCGGAAAAGCCAACACCGGTGGCCGGCCCCGGTGGATCCGGCAGTCGCGGTTCCGATGGCAGCAGTAAAGCCGCGCCGCCGGTGGCGTCAAAGGCGGTCGCAACACCAGACGATCGGACGCCCGAGGAACGGTTGGCCGAAGCTCGCGCAAAGCTCAATCGCTTGGTTGGACTTGATGGCATCAAAGACCAGATCGAAACGCTGACGAATTTTTTGAAGATGGAACGTCTGCGCGAAGAGCAAGGGTTGCCCACCACGCGGCCAAGCTTGCACATGTCGTTCGTCGGCAATCCGGGCACCGGTAAGACCACCGTAGCTCGTATTGTTGCCGATATTTATGGGGCGCTTGGCATCCTAGAGAAAGGCCACCTCGTCGAAACGGATCGCAGCGGATTGGTTGCCGAATACGCCGGTCAAACCGGGCCAAAGACGAACGCGAAAGTTGATGAAGCCCTTGATGGAGTGCTCTTCATCGACGAAGCCTACACATTGATTGACGAAAATGGCCAAGATCAATATGGGCGCGAAGCCGTGCAGACGCTGTTGAAGCGAATGGAAGATCAACGCGAGCGATTGGTCGTCATCTTGGCCGGGTACCCGGTCGAAATGCAAAAGATGATTCGTAGCAACCCGGGACTGAGTTCGCGAGTCGGGACGACGATGACGTTCGACGATTATTCGCCGCAAGACCTGTGCCGAATTTTTGAACTGATCGCTGCGAAGGCGAAATACACGCTGCCAACTCAATCGCGACGTCGGTTGTTGCGTGGGTTCACGTACCTCTATATCGGACGCGATCGTCACTTTGGAAATGGTCGTTGTTCGCGGAACAGTTTTGAACGCAGTGTTCGGTTGTTAGCAAATCGGTTGTCGACTCTGGCCGACATCGATCGTGATCTGTTAACGACCTTGCAACCCGAGGATATCGAAGTGGCCGGAGTCACCAACGCGCACTTGCAAGCGATGGCTGACGAGCCGGGCCAAGTCCGTGTGAAATGCAAACACTGTGAAGCGGCCGAAGTCATCGACGACGAACTGTTGGGAACCGAAGTGGAATGCAAGTCATGTAGCAAACCGTTCGACGCCGACTGGGGCGACCCTGTGGCGGCGATGGTTGGTCCACCGGATGAGGAAGTCGCTGCTGCACCGAGTGAATAACGGAGATTTGAAGAACAGCTATTCAGACTCTCGCCACGAATTCACCGCTGCTGCTTGGGGCAAGTCGCATTGGCGGAACTTGGTGATTCGTCCGTCAGAATCGTCGTACAACAACATCGTTGCTGCGGACAATTCCGCGGCGATCGGCGAATCAATCAGTAATGATGAATCGGAAGGGTTCATGGGGCCAAGGATCCGCAGTTCCAAGTCATGTTGGCTGCCTCGCGGTAGCCAGCGTGAAAATGTTTCGGCGGAACCGCAAACGACTACCGTGAACACGCCGGCGGCGGGACCATCGCGAAGCAAACTCTGAAGGGCTGAAGATCCGCTTGCCGCTCCGGCCGAGTCGAGCGAGAAGTTGAACGACTCGTCTTGTCGCAGGTCTCGGAACCGTTCCAGCGGATCGACGACCACAACGATCGGCGGTGCATCGTGCGATTCGTCGCCTCGCGCCGTCACCAATTCGCTGAGCCGAACGATTTCGGATTCGCTATCGCGAGTCTTGACGCAATGGACCTTCGCGCCGGATGCTTCGATCCATGGTGCCAGTGATTCACTGTCGCCGACACGTGATCCGTCCAAGTAGACGATTTCCAAATCCTTTCGCGATTTGGCGAACCCAGATAGTGTCGTCGCCAATATGGCTGCTCGTGAATCCGGCGGAGTGATCAGTAGTACGTTTCGTCCCGTGTTTCGGGCGAGCGACAGGCCAATCGGTGGGCCGATTTCAACCGATTCGCCTAGCAGGCCTGTGATCGTTCCTGGGGTTGATTCCTTGATGGCTGAGTTTGCCAAAATCGGCGACCATCGGCACGGACGGTTGCCTTCGAAAATGACCGGTGGCGACATCTGCGACTGGTAGGATTCATCGCGGGCCGTGATCGAACTTAGCATCTCGCGGTGACGTTGTGACGAGAGCCACGCAACTTGGAAAGGCTGGTTGCCTTCGACCAGACCGCCGGCGTTGTTGTAGATTGCTTCGCCGGGACGACTGATCAAACGGGCCGCCGTGTTGTCGTCCGACAAGATCAAAGCTGCGTCAGATTCGCTGCACTGCATGGCAATACGAACGGCCATTTGACCCAAAGTGGCGCGAGGCAATGAATATGCGCCTGCCAATGATTGACTGCTAAGCACGACGTGCATGCCGAACGAACGGCCTTGCCGAACCAAGCGGTCCAACAGCATGGCGCAGTCGCCCGCGATTCGATCGTCACGTACGAACAGTTCTTGGAATTCATCGATCACCAGCATCAATCGTGGCATCGATTGGCCACTGGCGGTGCGGTAATCGCCTAGTTCCTGAACGCCGCTTGCGCGAAACTTTTCGCCTCGTTGTTGCAGTTCGTTGTCAAGTCGCTGCAGCACGCTGCGTCCAAACTCTCGTTCGCTTTCGATTCCGATCACACGTGCGTGCGGCAAACCGATATCGGCGTACGGTTTGAACTCGACGCCTTTCTTAAAGTCCAGCAAATAGTATTGAAGTTCATCAGGGCGATAACGATACGCGCCCGACGTGATGATCGAATGCAGCAGCGTGCTTTTTCCCGAACCGGTCTTACCGGCGATCAGCACGTGTTGACGGACGCCTTCCCCCAGTTCGATGCTAAGGGATCGGTTAGCACCTTGGCTGCCCACAGCAATTGAGATCTCGTCGGATGTGGATCCTTTGCCTTCGATGATGCCAGCCAAAACCGAATCGAGTGGAATCTCGACATGCGAAGCGGCGACCGCGGCCGTACCAATCTTTTCGACCAGAGCCGGGCGAATCGCTGTCGACGGCAGCGGTGCGGGGATGAAGGGAAGGTCTTCGAGCCCATCTTGCAGCAATGTCCATTTGCCGTCGGCATCAACTTTCAGCGACATTACTTTGTCGCCGCTGGGGATTGGCATGTCCGAAGGCCAAGGCTTGTCCTGATCGCAAATTAGGAGCGTGAAAATGCCGCATCGCAGTCCGCTCTCAATCAACGCACGCAGGTGTCCGTATCCTTCACGCGATAGGCTGTCGGGGAAACCCACCGCGGCGATTGCTCGGTACGGCTCGGCCATGGATCCGGCCAATTCGTTGTAGTCTTCGATCCGTTCGAATCGATCCCGTAAGCTCGACTGTAAAACATCTTCAACGTGATGAGCCAGTTCGGCTAATCGTGCCTCGATCTTTTGGTCGGTTGTCCAAACTCGGTGGCTGACGATGGCGGGGTCATGGTCGGTCAATGCCATGAAGCTGGTGAAGTGCTGGCCACGTCCGAGCGGATCGATCAGCGTCAATTTAGCTCGCGATGGCGGCGCACTGCACAACAGTCGCCAAAGAAATTGGTGTGCTAATTCGAGGGCTGCATCCATCGATCCCGGTGCCGCGTGGATCACCAAACTGCTGTGGATACGGCGGTGCAACACAACGGGCAATTCGCTTGGGATTTCTGCGTCGGCCAGCATTTCGGGCAGTGATTCACCCGAGTTGGCAACGGCGACCTCGGGGGTGCCGTTGTTGTTTGGGGAGTGGTTGTTTGGGTTCTCGGGCGGTGGCGTCGACAGCAGCTTTCGTAGTTGGCCATCAACTCGCAGAGTGCCGATCGGGACAAAATCGATTGATGGTGACGTATCGCCGGGATCTGAATTTAGCACGGTATCCCAGTCCGGCGCTTTTTGTTTGGCCGCTTGCTCGGTCAACGAAATTCGCTTTAGCCCATGTCCGACACCGGCTTTCAAGCGAACGCCGAGGTGCTGCATTTCTGCAAATCGGGCGGCTGCGTTAGATTCGCGTCGCTGCTGGGTTGATTGTTCATTTGATGACAATCGGCTGGTGATGTCCTTGGCCACCAACTCTGCTCTGGATCGCATCATGTTGGTGACGATCGCAGATTGCTTGCTGTATTCTGCGTTTGTGGATTCGATTGTTTGGAGTAGTTTTTGGCGAAGTGCGGTTTGCTCTTCCGCGAGTCGTTGCTCGAGTGCAATGAGTTGCTCGCCTTTCCATCGCTTCGCTGCTTGCAAGTGAGCATCACGGCGTGAAACCAAATCACTGGATGCATCGGCGGCCGTCTTGTTTGCAATCTTTCGTCCCGCCGCCGCACATTCTTCCGCGGCCAATCGGATGCGTTCTGCACGCGGGTACAGTTGTCTTGTCATTCGCTTCAGAGGCCAAAGCAGAATCAAGTATGCAGCAAATCCCAGCAAACCGGCTGGCAAGACACCTGCGGCCATCCACAACCACGGCGGGTGCGGGGCCACAAAGTAGGCCACGATCGCCCACAGAACAATGAAGATCGCGACACCGATCGGAAGGTAGAACTTGTCAACGATTTGCGAAGCCACGCCGGTCTGCATTTCATCGACGACCTTTGTCGATTGACGTGTCAAAGCGGCGATCGAATCGACCGTCATTTGAACGGACTCGGGCGCTGCGACTCGCATGTCTTCGTCGGGATCCGTCGTCGGTTGGACCTCGGGCAATCGATCGAGTCGCCGGATCGTTAACGCCCGCGCCCACTCTAGATTGTCGTGAATCTTGGTCAACGAATCGTCGATCCGCTTGATCTCCTTGCGTTTGACTTGGCCGGGTTGGTTCTTGCGATTTTCGTATTGCTGCAGCACCGCTTGACGCCGCGCATCGACTTTTCGTTCGATGCCTTTTGTTTCGTCGGCCTGTTTGCGACGAAAGACGACCGCTAAGCGGTTCAAATCCATCCGATTGGCAACTGCCTTGGACTCGTAGGCGAATGTCAGTTCCTCTTCGGACTGGTCCCACTTGGAGAGCATTTCGCGACGAATTTTCCGGCACCGTTCCATTTCGGCGGCGCGTCCCGATGTCAAATCGGTTTCTTCGGAATCGCGTTGTTGGGCGTGCTTGGCCAGCAGGTGCTGTCGTTGCTGAAGGGATGAAGTGATTCGTTCCGATAAGCCGTCGAGTAGTCTTTTTTGGCGGCGAACGTCGAAGAGGCCGGCGGGGCGAACAGTGGTATCTTTCATGATGAGCAGCCAATCGAAGAGCAAGCGTCGACGACGAGGATGGCGTCGCACTGGCCTACTATTCTATCATCCGCGGTCGCCCGCAATGACTATCGGAGCCAACGTCAATCTGACTTATTGCCAGTCATTTCGTCATCCAAAGCTCGTTCGGCCTTGCGTACAGCGTCGCTGAAGTCTCGCAGCGCCGCCGAGAACCGATTCAGGCTCGGTCCCAGGCTGGTCAGGTTTTCTTGTTCAAACTTGGCTCGCCGCTCGTCCTGCCACGTTTCGCGGACATCGGACCAGAGCCGAGCGAATTCGACGAAGTCTCGCTGCAAACGGTTTTCGCAATCGGTCACTCGTCCTAGATTGAAAGCCATCTGCTAGCTCGTTTCGTCGACGGAAGTCGGGTTAAAGGTCCGCAGCATTTTTCGACCTTTATAAAGATTAAATAGATCGCCGGGCGTGATCGGACGCAGTCGTCCGCCAACGGGATAGTCGATCGTTTCGAGTCCATCGGTCACCACGGCGCACGGTTTGTTGTCTCGCATCGCCATGAATACGCCCGCTTTTTCTTCTAGAAAGAAACCCAACAACGCAGGCTTCAGCGATTCATAGCCTGTCTGTTCGAGGTGCTTTTGAAACGCGTTCATGAAACGTATTTGCACTTCATTGAGATGTTCGGCCGCGACAGTGAAAATCTCGGGATGCTCGGCGTGCCAACCAGCATAGATCGCATAGATGTCAGCCATCGCAAAGTCGGCGACGTCAGCCGACATCGCAAATGTGACCGGTCCGGTCATGCCAACATTCGAATAGATGCGTTCACCAAAGTTGTATTCAAAGCGTACCAAGTGAATATCAACGGGATCGGTAAAGCTTGGCCACAGCATCCGCTTGGTATCGACGACTTCGACGCTGGTTGGAGGCACGCCCATCTGTTGTGGTTGGCTTAGCCAGAGCGACAATTCGGATTCGGCCGTCGAGGTGTCGCTGCGATATTGTTCTTCGACGCGATTGCCCAGCCCAAGTTCATCGGCATAGTGGATCGCACGAAGCCGCGCGGTTGGATCTTTGGTCAGTTCTATCAGGCGGGCCTTGCCGTCCGAGTCGCCCAAACGAGCCAACGCACCGGCTGCTTCGCATTGCACGCGGCGATGTTTTAGATCGAGTGCTTGGTGCAGCTTTCCGATCGAGCTTTCTTGGCCAAGCATTCCGACCGTGTCGCATAGCGAAACCGCAAGCGCTACCGCTTCGCCCAATCGGTTTTGAACGGTGTCGACATCGTCTCCGAATGTGTGTGGGTCTTCCTCGAAGCGGGCGAGTCGGCCACTGATTTCGCCAAGCAGCAAGTTCAGTGTTTCGATGCGATCGGTCGCCGGATGAACGGCCACCCGTTGTTTGCGAAAGAGGTAGTTCGTCAGATCCAAAATCGGTGACGCCAGTGACGGGTGCTGGATCGCACCGAGCAGTTCGGGATAGATGGCATCGGTCGGCCAGTCATCGTTTTGCATCAACGGGCTAAGTACCTGAGCCGCTTCGATCCACTTTTCGGGCGGCGATAATTGCAGCATGCCCATTAGGCGTGCCAGCGACAGTTGGCTGCGGATCGTCGCCAACAGGTGCAACAGCAGATATCGGTTGGGCGTGCCTACCGGCAGCGTCTTTTCAATGACCTCGATCTCGTCGATATTCAGGCTCGCGATCGTCTCTTGCCCGGCTTGCAACATCACCGTGTGAAGGACTCGCAGAATACCGCCGACAATCGCCGCATCGGATTTTCCGATGATTTCGGCGTTTGCGGCAAGCTCGGCGAGCAGCGTGGGGCCGTGGTCGATGGCCGATTCGGCCAGTTCACGTAGCCGCCATCCAGCCGCGACGGGGTCTGCCTGGTCACCCAAAAGTTGGTCGAGAGATTCTTCAAACACGAGATAAAACTGTGGTCAGCGGTGAAGGATAAGCGATGGAATTACCTTTATCCCATGATTTGGCGTCTGGCCCAAGGTGCGGATAACCCTGCTCTACGACGCGTTGAATCTTTGAACCTGTTGCCCACTGGTTTCGTAACAATGCGTGAAGAACTTGTAAATTGACAAGAAACACGTCTAGCGGCGGCTGGACGCTTTCGATACGGTGAAAATTGAAAATCTCAATTTTTTGTGCGATTTTGATTGGTAATATCGAAGACTGATGGTCTGGATCACTCGCCTCGCTCTGATTGCTTATTTGGTTGGCGGCTGGCTTTTGCCCGCGTCGCACTTCCATGCGCATTCGGTGGCGGGGTGTGGCAGCCATGCTCATTCAGATGCCGGTCCAGCCTGCGGGCACAGTCACGACCACTCGGGACATCACTTTCACGCCAATACGGTCGATGATGCCGAACCGGGCTCTTTCCAACAGTTTGCCGGCGGTGCGATCGACCAGCGTGCGGCATCTGATCGTTGCCACGATGGTTTGTGTGCGATTTGTGCTGCCCGATCTCTGTCATCAACTGCGGTGCTGGCTTGGCAACTGCCGTCGTCGTTAGATTTGTCGTGCCGCGAAGTCTGGATTGCAGATGACTGGATTGCGTCGTCCGACGAAGCCGGCGGCAATTGGACCAGGGGACCACCTGAGCAGGCATAACGTTCATTTGTTCGTTTTGCTTTTATTCATATCTCAGGTTCGGATTTCGTTTCCCATGTTTGGTTTTTCTATGCGCGGCTATTGCTGCGCGGACGCTGCTTCGCGTCCGGTGTACAGTTCATCTCGTACTCGATTCAGTCGTACCGGCTTCACTTTGGTTGAACTGTTGGTGGTGATCGCCATCATTGGTGTGTTGGTCGGGTTGTTGTTGCCGGCTGTTCAAGCAGCTCGCGAGGCTGCCCGGCGAATGAGCTGCAGTAACAACTTCAAACAGATTGGACTGTCGCTGCACAACTATCATGCGGCTTACCGGCAATTGCCCCGGCACCTCGGTGGTACTTGGACCAACGGCAACTCGCCCGCCAACATGAACAATCAAATGTCGCTGTCGTTCTTGGTCGGGATTTCGCCGTTCATGGAACAGCAGGCTCTTTGGGAACAGATTTCAAATCCCAATCAACGGCGCGTTGATGGTGGAATCCAGTCACCCGCGTTCCCTGCCATGGGACCATCGCCGTGGGTTGCGCAGTACGTGCCTTGGCAAACTGAGTTGCCAACGCTGCGTTGCCCGAGCGATCCCGGTGTCGGGTTGCCATCATTTGGACGAACAAACTACGCCGCTTGCGTTGGTGATTCGATCGTCGCGATGAATACCGGGCCAACTCAGATCGTTAACTCAGTGTTAACCAATCCGACGCCGGTATCCGTCGTCGCCGAATCGCAAGCGTCATGTCGTGGTGTATTCGTCGCCCGCCGAGATACGCGTTTCCGTGACATCTTGGACGGACTGTCTAACACGATCATGTGTGGCGAAATTGCAACCGATGTGGGTGATCGCAATACTCGCACTATCGCGGCGATCGAGAATGGTACCGATACAATTCGCGACGAGCCCGACTACTGTTTTCACGACGGTTTGGTCAGCCCCAAGCGGCCTAAGTTTTGGTCGGATGGTTCCGACGGAGGCGTCTCGCCAACGTTGGCAGGGGCCGACCAGGGCCGAGGTTATCGATGGGCGCATGGTGGAACGGTTTGGACGTCATTTAATACGATTTTGTCGCCAAACCGAGAATTGTGTTTAGGCGGCGCCGCTGGCGACGGAGTCAATTCTCCCGGTGTCGCATCGATCAGCAGTTACCACCAAGGCGGTGCACACGTCTTGATGTCCGATGGGGCGGTGAAATTCATCACTGACTCGATCGAAGCAGGCGACTTCGACACGCCCAACGTTCAGCTTGGTGGCACCGGTGGAGCCGCGCCCGGCAGTAAGAGCCCCTACGGACTTTGGGGAGCCTTGGGAACGCGAGCATCGGGCGAAGTGATCGGCGAAGAATTCTAAGTTGCAAAGCCATAAAAACTCGACGCTCAGGTAGCCTATCACTCAGGTTGTGCAGCACTCAGGTTGCCGAACGTTGTACTTTCAAACCGCATCGCTGTTCGATGATCTCGAAATGGTGATGCAGATGGGCGGCCGCAAGCCAGGCGATCGCACGCACGGTCATGCGGTTGCCCGAGGCTTCTGCCGCACGGTCCCAGGCTTTGGGCTCAATTCGTCTCAGCAGCAGCAAGTTCGACTGACGCAGTGTCGCGATTTCGTTGACCAGATTGCTGATCGTTCCCAACCCGAATCGACTGTCGGCATAGGCGTTTTCGTCCCACCCCGGCAGCTTCGTTGTGTCGCCCGCCGCGATTCGCAGCATACGGTACCCAAACACTCGTTCGGCGTCCGCAACATGGCCAAAGACTTGCCGGATCGTCCATTGATAGGGCGGATGAAGTTTGTCGACTTGCTCGGGGCTGAGATGGCCGGAAAGTTCGCAAAGCCAAAAGAGTTGTTGATCCAGGGCCGTCACGGCGCAATCGCCGGCCATTCGGCTGACTAAATCGCATTGGTACGTTGAATCGGCGGGCGAATCCGAGAACTCACTCGGTTCAGGGCGTCGGCTTGCGTTGCGTTGCATCGTTCGTTTTAGATGAAAGTCGGGGGGGCAGTGCTCGGCGGATTTTGGACTATCCTAGCGACTTCACGTCGGAGTGAGTGGGGGGGCTCTCCCAGCGGTGCCCTTAGGTGCGGTGCCGATGTCCGTGTTTTCCGCCGTAGCGCGTGTTTTGTTAAGTCAATTGGGGCATTTTGTGATCTGGATTGTCGTCGCGTCGTTTGCGACCGCGTCAATGGCTGCAGCTTATGCAATCAGGCAAGAAAAGCGAGCGTTTGAATCGTTTCGTCATCAGGCGTTTGTCGAATGGCGTCATTTGAGGCAGAGGCTGTTGGATCGCCATTTGGTTGTTGTATCGCTGCTCGATTCATTGCCCGATCATCCTCTGCTCAATTACAACAAACGAGAGTTGCAAGGCTGCAATCGCGTTGCCGAGGCGAGTGTCCGGAACTTTCAAATCGAAGTCGCCAACAGCAATGAGTGCGCGACGATGTGCAGGACTCAGGACGAGTTCATTGATGCACTCTTCCATATGACCAAAGCGATCGAGCAAAATTCGTTGTTCCCGTCGCAAAAAGGAATCGCCGCTTGCCTAAGTGGCTTGGAATCGCTGCAGAAAAAGATCGACGAATCCAAGGCGACGTACAATGCTTCGGTGATCGTTTACCGAACTCGATTGGAATCACGCAAATCACTTTGGCGGCTCTGGATGGCGGGCATGCCACCGGAACTGCAAGAGCTAAGTTTCGGATGGACCGGCAGCGACATTGAAACACCATCGGTGGCTTGATGTTTCGCGATGGGCGCGATGACGGTAATTCTGCGGCGTTTGCTCATTCACCGTTGGCGGTGTCGGCCAGCATTTGTGCAGTGATCGCTACCGATTCGCCATCGATCGTATGCGGACCGACAAACGAGTGGAACTTGATCGGAATCTTGCGAGACGCGATCAAGTCTCGCAGCTTTTCGGCGCTGGCGAACGGCAGAATCGGATCAACAGTTCCGTGCGACTGAAAGACCTTCGTTTCAGTAAGACGCGACAGGCCGGCTTTCCAGTGTTTTTCGCACACCAGCGTTCCTGAAAACAGCAGCAGCGCTGCAGGCGGGTCGATGTCACCACGCACCGCTACGTCCGTCGATAGCATGGCACCTTGCGAAAATCCGCCCAAAACTAAGGGAGTCTCTTTGCCGCCAAGGTCCGTTTTTACCGCCCGGATTGTTTCGCATAGAGCTTCGCGAGCGGCTGCAATGCCCGGCGGTTCGTGCTTGTGAAGCTCGTCAAATCGTGATGCTTGGACGGACTGAGCCAATGCCGCCATGTTGATCGGCCACCACGCCCGCGCATCCGGCATGCCCATTTCGGCCAATGAATTTGGTGCATCGGGGAAAACGAAACGCAGTTTCTTGGCGGCATCGCCGATCATCGAAATCCACTCGCCCGCCAGCGGCGCCAGGTCGTCGTAAGACGCGCCATAGCCGTGACAAATCACGACGGCGATGGAAGGATCGGGGCCACCGTCGACGACGATGCAATCGAGCGGAGCGATGTGAGTTCGGGTGGCTGTAAGCGACATGCAGACTTCTTCTCGTGGTCGGTGGACGTGCAGGAGTGTCGCCGACAGTTTGATCAAGGCTTGCGTGCTTTGTCACCCCAGATCTCATCGAGCCGTGCGTCGCGGCCGCAGGTCCAGCGATAGAATTTGTACTTAGTCGGATTCTTGATGTAGTAATCCTGGTGATAGTCTTCGGCTGGATAGAACTTGGTCGCTTTGATGATTTCGGTGCGCACGCGGATGTTCAACTGCTTGGCGATGCTCAGCTTGCTCTGTTCGGCTAATTCTTTTTGTTCGTCGTTTTCATAGAAAATCGCCGTTCGGTATTGGCCACCTTTGTCGCAAAACTGTCCGTTCGCGGTGATCGGATCGACATTGTGCCAATACAGCGTCAGCAGAGCTTGGTAAGTCACCTTGGCCGGATCGTATGTCACCTGCATCGATTCGATATGCCCGGTGCGACCTGTTTTGACGGCTTCGTAGGTCGGGTTAGGTGTTCGGCCACCGGTGTACCCTGACGTCGTCGAAATCACACCCGGCATTTTGTCAAAGGGAGGCTCCATGCACCAGAAACACCCGCCGGCAAATGTTGCTGTGACCTCGGAGGCAGTTTTGGAGACAGTTGTGTCGGGTGTAGCTTTGTTGTTCGCAGCTTCGTCGTCGCTAGCGGACGCCACAAAGCAGCCAATCGTTAGAACGATCGCGACGGCGTAGGGAATGGAAAAAACGGCGGGTTTGGGCCAGGACATCAGGGCACCTCGGTCGTCATTGACATTAGCGGGGCCTTTATTATAGTCCGTCTGAAACCGCACCGATTCATATCCAGAGTGCCCGGGCGATCATGCTACGCCTCGGTCCTGACTCTACGCTTCGATCGGAGCCGTTTTCTTAGCCGGCCGCCAATCGACGATATGGATTTCGACCTTTCGGAAGCCGCGAAACTCGTTGATGACCGGGCGATATGCGATCTCGATTGGGCCGTCGGTCTGGTTCAGTTCGTCGCACCATTCCGATGCACCAAACGCGACCGCTCGGATGGTCTTGGATCCCTGACGCAAATTGACGGTCAGGTGAGCCTTCGTTTTACCCATCAAGGTTGCCGGCGCATCCAAGCGGACGTCGCGGCAGGTCAGGATGGGGCGTGGGTTGCCGGCGCCAAACGGTGCCAGCATTTCCATTTGTTTTAGCGTTTCAAGGTTCAGTTGACCCAGCGGTGCTTCGGCGTCGATCACGATTTCCGGCACAACTTCATTGTCGGCCCACTGTTTGGCGACGGCTTCGCAGAAGTCACCTCGGAACGCATCCAATTGGCGTTCGTCGATCGTCAAGCCGGCGGCTGCTTTGTGACCACCGAAACGCAGCAGGCGCTCGCTGCATTCGGCTAGCGCGTCGTACAAGTTGATATTCGTGCCACCGACTCGGCCCGATCCGACGGCACCGGTCTTGCCGGCTGCGTCCAGCGAAATCACTAAGACTGGCTTGGCGTACTTTTCGGCCAAGCGTCCGGCGACAACACCGATCACGCCTTGGTGCCAACCGACGCCGGCTAGCACGAGTGCCGCGTCGCCTTCGATGTCAAAGTCCGCTTTGGCTTGTTTCTGTGCCGCTAAATACACGCTTCGCTGTAGCGTGTCGCGGCTGTTGTTGAGTTCGTGAATGTAGTCGGCCAGCGCCTTGGCCCGGTCGCCTGCTGGAGTCGTCAATAACTCGACCGCTAATTGTGCCTGGCCCAACCGGCCGGCAGCGTTGAGTCGCGGTGCGATCGAAAACGCGATGGATTCGGTGTCCAGCGCCGAAGCTTCGTCCAGCTTCAGGATCTTCATCAGTTCCAGTAGTCCTGGCAGCGGTTCTGACTTCAGCGTCTTCAAGCCGTGTTCGACAAGGATGCGATTTTCATCTAGCAGTGGCACCACGTCGGCGACAGTCCCGATCGCGGCCAGCGCCAAGGATTGCATCAGATAGCGGCGAAGCGGCTCGGTGACTTTTTTGGATCCGCAGATTTCTTGGCAGATCGCCCAAGCTAACTTAAACGCGACGCCAGCCCCGCAGAGTTCGCCGAAGGGATAATTGGATCCAGGCAATCGCGGGTGAACGATCGCGTCGGCGTCGGGCAATTGGTCGCCGATGGTGTGGTGGTCAGTGATGACCAGCGTCACGCCCAGCTCTTTGCACAATTCGGCATGCGCGACGGACGTGATTCCACAGTCGACCGAAACAATCACCTTTTTGCCACGTGTGGCCAATTTGCGGATGGCGTCTTCGTTCAGCCCGTAGCCGTCTTCCAATCGATTGGGGACGTGGTAGCTGACGTCACCGCCAAGCAGGCGGAAACCGTTGACCAGGATCGCGGTTCCGGTCATTCCGTCGCAGTCATAATCGCCATAAATGACGATCGGCAGCTTTTCGCGGATCGCGGCAACCAAGATCTCGGTCGCCTGCGGGACACCGGGCAGGGACTGCGGTTCGCGCAGCCCCATCAACTTGGTGTCAAGAAATTGGGCAGCCGCCGCGGCCGTGTAAACACCGCGGCTGACGAGCACCTGAGCAACGACGGCGGGCACCCTCGCCTCTCGCATCAACATTTCGATACGAGATGAATCGTGGGGGACAATCCGCCATTTCCGCTGCATCCGTGACTCCGCGTCGGGTGATTACTTCTTCTTTTCCATGTGCCAGGTACGTTTGCGAAGGCGCGAGCTGTACTTCAGCAAACGCAGCTTTTCACGGCCCGGCTTGCGCTTGAGCGAGTAGTTGTAATCGCCGGTTTCTTCGCAAACGAGGAAGATCGTTTCCGCTTTCTTCTTGCTCTTGGACATCGATCAGGTCTTCAAATGGACGTTTAAATAGGATGTTGGTGTTTTGATGGCCCGGGATTATGGCAGGGATAGGGGCGTTTAGGCAAGGGTCAAACCGAATTCAATGTTGCGTCGTCCCCTAATGCTTCCGGGGGGCTACTGCTGCATCCCGAATAACACGATGTTTGCGACGATTTTTGCGGCGTCTTCGGTGCTGTAGCCAGGGCACTGAACCGAATTGGGGCTCTCCAGTGCACAGCTCAGGTCGAGCGGCGAAAAGAAGATCCCGGCCACTCCATTGACGGTCGCGACTTCGATCACCGGTCGCCCTGCCCTTTTTCCGATGCCGCGGTTCTTCGTCGATCGCCCGCCGACGGCCGGAGTCCGAATCGTGACGCTGGAAATGTCGTATCCTCCGCTGGCAGCCAGAATGGGGTGCCCGTCTGGGATCACGGTCAGCGGCGAATCGGGGAAGATCGCCGCCATTTCACGCCGGAATGCCAACGAAAACGCTTCGCCTCCACAGACTGCGGACCCCAAAATCATCCCGTCCCGCTCGACAAATTCGCGGATCACCCGTCTTTGGTCTGAACTGAGGACGAAATCGGTGCGGCCGTGAACCCACAGAAACTGGACATCGGCCAGCGCGGCTGCATCAAAACCAACGGGGGCGTCGCTGGCGAAGATCTTTAGCGGTATTCGTGACTCGATCAGCGACCCGGCATTCGGAACGGCGCGGCGCGCTTCTTGGCCACCCGCGTCGAGGGCCAATGCGGCAATTTGGATCGATCCACGTTTGGCGTCGATGCCGGAACTGTCATCGATCACAAACCGGCTTTCCAGTTTGTCCTTCAGTTCGCGGCCCGTTGCGTAGGCGATCACGTTTTCGCCAATGCCGATTCCCGTTTCGATTTCCCGTTTCGCCGATTCTGAGATTTTCGTGCGCCGGAACAGATGGTCGCCCAGTTCCCATCGGCACGACAAACTGGACGGTGAATAGAAAACGCTGGTCCGGCAGCACGCCTGGACTCCGTACATCCAATAATTCTTGCCCATCGCGGTCGCGTCGACCTTGCGCTGAGCGAACCACACTGGATGCTCGGGTGGCAATCGATCCAGCGTCGCGCCGTCAAACCACTCGCCGCATTGACGAGCGACACTGTTTTGAAATCCGCTGGCATCGCCGCACCCGTTGCCGCCATCGGCTTCGAACAGGATTGTGCCGCCTTGGTCGATGTATTCACGCAGCGTGTCAGCGGTTTCTCGCGACCAATCCAGCGGACGATTGCCGCTGATGACCAAGACGGGTGTTTGCAGCAGGTCGCTAAGTACCGCGTTCTCGGCGTCCACGGTCTGCCAAGTCAAGTCGCGGCCCCAGTCGCGTTCGATGTGGCGAACCAGTTGTCGCATGCCGTCGGGATGTTGCTTCCACGACTTCGCGTCTTTGTCGCTGGCGCCCGTGTAACGAAGACGCCCCGCAACGACTTGCCGTTTGCCTTTACTCAGGAACAGAAGTGCAAACGACGTTGCGACTTCCTCGGGTTCCAGCGGGCCAACGTTCTTCCAGTAACCGAGGAAATCGTCTTGCAGCTTGATCAACTGTTGAGCGCCCTCGCGGTACCAGTCGTGATCACCAATGAATCGCCGGCCCGACAATCGGCCGACCCGTTCGAGTGCGTACATGTAGTAATAAAACGACATCTGGTTGCCGCCGGGGTTGACCTGAGTCGTGAAGTTGCGGCCCAACCACTCGATGCCATCTTCGACCGGATCGGTGGCTTCGTCGTCGCCCCCACAGCACTGGATCGTGTCGCCAGAAATGGCTGATGTCGTGCCGCCCAATCGGCCTCGCGCGATGATGATCGAAGCAATTCCGGCACACGTCATACTGCCGGAAATGTCTCGCGAATTGTAAGACCACGCGCCGCCTTGTCGTTGTCGGCGTACCCAGTAGTCCATCGCCGACTCAAACGTCACCGGTTCGATGAAGATGCCGCGTTCTTCGGCCGCCCCAAGCGCTAGGATGGCGAACTGCGAATTGGACGGATCGCCTGCGCCACCACGGTCTCCATAGTTCCATGCTCCGGCCGCATCCCCCGACCCTTCGAGAAACTGACGATCGACCAGCCACTGGACGTTGCGACGAATCCGCGGCAGATCGCCCGCGGCGCCAAGGTGGCAATAGACGAGCGTTTGCAGTGCTACCGAGTACGTTTCGTTCGGCGCATGGGAACGCAGGTACTTCATGGCCTTCGCGATCGCTGGCGAATTGTGATCGACGCCGCAGTTCATCAGCGCCAGGGTGCAAAGCGCCGATTGGCCACACGAATAGCCACTGAACTCGTCCCAACCGCCTGATTCGGTCTGGTTCTTCAGCAAATAGGCCACGCCGCGATCAATCGCTCGTTGAACGGCCGCAGCATCGACGTCGGCTCGCGCCGAACGCGGGCAACAAAGGACTGCCAGGATCGCCAGCAACAGGATCACTCGCATTGCCGCCTTGCTGCGCCAATCTCTTCGCACCGAGAAACAACTTCGCACTGACACAATCGGCGATGACATCGGGTTTGTTTCCACGGGCTGACATCCATGCGGGTTACGTGTCGCCGCTACAAGGCGAAAGACGCTAAACTTCATCAGCCCAACGTCTGGCCGACCCGACTGAGCAAAGGAATGTTTGTAAATCATCATGAGCGGTTCTACTCCTCCTGTACCTGGTCCACCATCGGGCCCTCCCCCTGGTCCATCCTCGGGCCCGCCAACGCCTGATACGCCGACGCCTGCCCGTAACTTAGGCGACGTGCTTCGCGAGTTTGCTGATCACCAGCAAACGATGCGAGCCGAACTGGCCAAAGTCATTGTTGGGCAATCCGACGTGATCGAGCAATTGTTGGCCGCCATCTTCACTCGCGGTCACGTGCTGCTCGAAGGTGTTCCGGGACTGGCCAAAACGTTGATGGTTAGCACGCTCGCGAATATCCTTGACGTCCAGTTCAAGCGGATTCAGTTTACCCCCGACTTGATGCCTTCGGACATCACGGGCACGCAAGTTCTTGAAGAAGACGAGCACGGTCGCCGTTCGTTCCGCTTTGTCGAAGGCCCCATCTTCACCAATATCCTGTTGGCTGACGAGATCAACCGTACGCCGCCGAAAACACAAGCGGCACTGTTGGAAGCAATGCAGGAGCGACAGGTCTCGATCGGCCGAGAAACTTACAATCTGCCGCCGCCGTTCTTCACCATCGCAACTCAAAACCCAATCGAACAAGAAGGTACCTACCCGCTGCCCGAAGCCCAGCTTGACCGGTTCATGTTCAACGTCAAAGTCGGCTATCCGTCGGCGGCCGAAGAAGAACAGATTCTGACTGCGACGACTCGCGGCGAGACACCTTCGGTCAACAAAGTCTTGTCAGCACGCGCGATTCTTAACGTCCAGAAACTGGTGTCCAGCATCGCCGTGAATCCTTACGTGATCAGTTATGCTGCAAAACTTGTCCGCGCAACTCGTCCCAGCGATGATTCGGCGCCGAAGTACATTCGCGAACTGGTCGACTGGGGTGCGGGACCACGCGCCGGTCAAAACCTGATCGCGGGCGCCAAAGCACTGGCCGCGATGGACGGCCGATTCAGCATCGATCCCGACGACATTCGCCGGATCGCCGTACCCGTGCTTCGCCATCGCATGGCCACCAACTTCCAGGCTCAAGCCGAAGGCATGAACACCGACTTGATCGTCGAAAAACTTCTGCAGGACATCAGACCACCTGAACCCGAGAAGATGGCAAAGAAGTAGATGTTTGAAATGGACAATCTTTCTCGTTAGTGCAATACACGTTGTCTTCCCCGCTGTCTCCCGAATCGTTGCAATCGATCAAGCGACTCGACCTCCGAGCCCGGATGGTCATTCGTGGATTTTTGCAGGGGCTTCATAGCAGTCCGTTCCAGGGATTTTCGGTCCAGTTCAGCGAGCATCGCCGTTACAACCGCGGCGACGATCCTCGCTTAATCGATTGGTTGGTCTACGCCAAGACCGACAAGTACTACACCAAGCGTTTCGAAGCTGAAACGAATTTGACCGGTTACTTGGTGATGGACCTGTCCAAATCGATGGGTTTTGCCGGTACCGGCTCGATGACCAAGTTTGAGTACTGCACTTGTTTGGCGGCGTCGCTGACGTACTTGATGACGATGCAGAAGGACCCGGTCGGGTTGATCTCGTTCGACGAAAAGATGCGAGCGCTGCTGCCCGCGCGAAGTCGTCGTGGTCACTTGGGTGACGTCATGGCGTCACTGTCGCGATTGGAACCGACTGGACGCACTGACTTGCCAACGTCGTTGATTCAATTGGCTGCGATGCTGAAACAACATTCGCTGGTGATATTGTTTTCGGATCTGTTGCCCACCGATACGGAAACTGGCACGCCCGATGACGTGATTTCAGCACTCGCTCGGCTGCGGCACGGCGGTCACGACGTGATCGTGTTCCATGTCATGGACGAAGCCGAAGTGAAATTTCCCTATGACGGATCGGTCCAATTCGAAGATGCGGAAACCGGCGAAACCGTTTCCGTTGACGCCACGGGTTTTCGCGAAGACTACCTGCAGCAACTCGACGAGTTCCGTGAAACCTACCGTGCCGGTTGTCATAAACTGCACGTCGATTATGTCCCGCTGGACACCAGCACGCCGTTCGACAAGGCGCTGACGGAATATTTGCTGCAGCGACAGCAAAGTTTCTGATCGGCATTGAGCCGAAACTTGTTCGACTGTGTCTTTTTGCCGCTGTCCAGGAATAAAACCATCGTTCACGCCCTCGAATTCACCCTCCCACCCCGCGTCCGACTCTCCCAAAGGGAGAGTGATATCGCGAGCTTGTTTCCGTACGATTTCTCAAACGCCGCGAGGGCAAACACCGTCGCTCGAAGGTGCGGGTTACAATGGCAACTCGCCTACCGACCGCCCTCCCCCCGTACCGAGTTTTGCTCCTATGAGAGTTCGATCTGCCTTTGCCGTTTTTGCGGCGACTGCAACGCTGGCATCGTTTCTGGTGTCCTCGACCGCAAACGCAGCCGAGGGTGACGCCAAGCGACCCAACATTTTGTTTGTGTTGGTCGACGATCAGTCGCCTTATGACTTGTCGTGTTACAACCCGGCAACCGAGCTGCAGACACCGACTCTTGATCGATTGGCAGCGGAAGGGATGGTGATCGATTCGGCTCGTCAGATGGGCGCTTGGGTCGGAGCCGTTTGTACGTCGTCGCGTCACATGATCATGTCAGGCCGAACGTTGTGGCATATCCCCGACCGCGGCAACAAGACGACGAACAACCCGAACGCGGCGAACCCGAACCTAGTGCCGCCTGATTTGGTGGACTACACGATGGCTTCGGTCTTCAATCGGGCTGGCTACGACACAATGCGAACGTGTAAGCAAGGAAATTCGTACGATGCGGCCAACAAGCAATTCACTGTCGTTCATGACGCCACGAAACGCGGTGGAACCGACCAGTCCGGCAGCCATTGGCATGGCCAGCAAGTGATGGACTACTTGAATGATCGAGAAGCGAAAAGCGATGAAGATCCGTTTTTGATTTACTTTGGTTTTTCGCATCCCCACGACACGCGTGATGGCAAACCCGAACTGTTGGCAAAGTATGGTGCGACCAATCACAAGGATATAAACAGTTTGCCGGCGGCTAATCCAAAGCAGCCAGCATTGCCGGTCGGCTATTTGCCCGAGCATCCCTTTCATCATGGACAACCAGGGCTGCGCGATGAGGAAAAAGTCAGCGGAGTGTGGACGAATCGTGACGAGCGAACGATTCGAAATGAAATGGGTCGCGAGTTTGCGTGTAGCGAAAATATTGACATTCAATTGGATCGTGTCCTGCAGAAACTGGATTCCATGAATGAACTCGATAACACCTATGTGATCTACACGTCGGACCACGGTATGGCGATCGGGCGACACGGTTTGCAAGGCAAACAAAACCTGTACGAGCACACGTGGCGAGTTCCGTTCATCGTCAAAGGTCCTGGTATCAAACCTGGATCGCGAGCTCCCGGCGATATCTACCTGCTGGATGTCTTGGCAACGATGTGTGACTTAGCGGGCATCGAAGCACCAAAGACGAACGAAGGAATCAGTTTCAAGCCCGTCTTGGAAGGCAAAACGGATTCGGTTCGCGATATCATGTATGGTTGTTATTGCGGCGGTACCAAACCAGGCATGCGCTGTGTCAAGAAAGGCGATTGGAAACTGATTCAGTACGACGTGCTCGATGGTTCCGTGCAAGAGCAGCAGTTGTTCAATCTGGCCGATAACCCAAGCGAGTTTCTTGCTCAGCATCACGATGCTGACCTGGTGAAATTGACCGGCCATGCCCCGACGGCGGATCAAACCAATCTGGCTGGTGATGCACGCTATGCCGACAAGCTCGCTGAAATGGAAGCATTGATGCTAGCCGAGATGCGCCGGCTTGATGATCCACACCGACTTTGGAATCAACCGGACGATGGTCTGGCGAAGCAGGCTCCCAAAGCAAAACGAAAGCAGAAAGCGTCTGCGAATTAGACTCGCAGATAGCTGTTCGCTTTCGCTAGATTTGCGATTTAGCAATCGCGTGGGCGAGTTGTCGGTATTTCGGATACAGCAAATCGTAAGTCTCCTTGCGTTCGGCTCGCGGCCGAACGATGGTTTGGCGGTCTTGCGGCGCACTCGCCATTACAGACGCGGCCGACGCGATTGATTCAAATCCGCTGGCCTTCGATCCGGCCGCAAACATCCCTAACACGGCTGCTCCCATGGCCGGACCTTGCGTCGTCGGGTGGATTTCGATCTCCGCTCCTAGCACGTCCGCGTAAACTTCGACAAAGGCGCGGTTGTGATGGGGTAAGCCGCCGGTGGCAACGAAACGGTGGATCGGAACACCGCCGTCGCGAAGCATTTCGACGATCCAGCGAAGTCCAAATGCGGATGCTTCCATCAGTGCCAAATACAAATGTTCGGGGCCGTGTTCGAGCCCCAATCCGGTGAAAGCACCGCGAACGCTGCCGTCCATCAGCGGTGTTCGACATCCGTTCATCCAGTCCATGCACATCACGCCATCGGCGCCTGGCGGCAACTGCATCGCCGCCTCGGAAATCGAATCGAACGATTCCAGTCCTAGCAATCGACCTAGCCATGCAAACGCGTCACCGACTGCTGTTTGTCCGGTTTCGTAACCAAACATGCCTGGCAAAATACCGCCCTCCACGACTCCCGCAACACCCGGCACATCCGCCATAGTGACGGCGTTGAGCATGTGGCAACTGCTGGTCCCCATCACCATCACAAGAGTCCCCGCGTCGGCGGCACCTACGCCTGGTACGGCCGAATGCGCGTCGATGATTGCTGTTGATACAGGCGTGCCCGCGGCTAATCCGAACCGCGTTGCCATCTCACTGGACAACGTGCCTGCGACCTCACCCGGCGAACGCATCACTCCGGGCAAACGATTGGCAACCGATTCAGCGAGCCGTGGATCGACGGCTGTAAAGTAGTCGGTCGACGGATAGCCATCGGCCGCGGACCACATCGCTTTGTAACCAGCCTGGCAAGTTGATCGCGTCAGCGTATCGGCCGCTCCGCCAACCAATTGCCACACAAACCAGTCACCTGCTTCCAACCAGACCTCCGCTGCCTCAGCAACTTCCGGAGCGTTCTGGATCGTTTCCAGCATTTTAGGAAAGAACCACTCCAGCCCGATCGTTCCGCCGTACCGCAGCAAGAATGATTCGCCACGCTGTCGGGCAATCTCATTCATGTGTTCCGTTTGGTCCATCGCTCCGTGATGCTTCCAAAGCTTGGGCCACGCCAGCGGTGTAGCCTTGAAAGTATCCAAATCGCAAAGCGGTGTTCCGTCGATTGTCGTTGGAAGCATCGTGCAACTGGTGAAGTCGACGCCAATCCCGACAATGCGATCCGGACCGATGCCCGCCTCTTCGATGGCGGCACGGGTTGCCGTTGCCGCCGATTCGATCCAGTCACCTGGGCACTGCAGCGCATACTGGGCCGGCAATCGTTTGCCGCAGCCAGGCAGTGTGTCGGTGATCTGGCCGCTTGCGAAACTTGTTTCGGCAATCGCCCACTGCTTGCCTTGCGTGTCGACAAGGATTGCTCGAACCGACTCGGTGCCAAAATCGAGCCCTAAAGAAATCGGGTGACTCATTTGCTCGTTCCATCGTCGGGCTCACCGACTTCTGAGAGTTCGGGGTTCAGGAGTTCGGGGTTGATGACAACGTGTTTGATCTTTTTGCGGTTGAACGTGTAGGACGCGTGGACCAAACCGTCGCTGGTTTGCACGATCGCGGGATAACTGAATTCGCCTTTGGCTTCACTTTCTAGCACGCCTGCGGGTTTCCAAGTGACTCCATCCTCGGATACCGCCAAGTTCAACTTTCCGCGGCGACCCCATCCGGTCGTGCCCGAATCGAGGTGATTGTAGATCAGCAATTGTCGCCCGTCGTCGAGCGTGATTGCATCGATCCCTGAATTCGGATTGGGCAGTTCGGTTGCAACCAGGTCTGACCAAGTGTCGCCGTTGTCCGACGATTCACTTGACGCGATCACGCCTTCTTTGGTTCGGCAAAGCACTTGCAGCCGGCCATCGGGATGCGTCAAGAATGTCGGTTGAATGGCACTGAATTTCTTACCATCATTGATCGGTCCGATTCGCTTCCAGTTTCCATCGAGTTCGCCGTCGACGATTTCGATCGACTCGAAGTGAAGTCGCCAACCGTCATACTCGGTTGACGATCCACACAATAATGTTTGTCCTTCATTCAACAGGATCGGCTTGCATCGAACCGGGCCGTCGATGCCTTCGGGCAGACGTCGGCGATCGACAAAGGTGCGGCCGCGATCGTAGCTCACCATCATTTCGCCCCACCACTGCCTGGGGTTCGGACCAACTTTGAAAAACAGCAGTGTCGGACCATCGCCGGGCGTTTGGAACAGAACAGGGTTCCAGCACGGATGCCGAAGGCTGTCGTGCTGAACGCCATTGGCGACTTCGGTTGGATTGGACCATCCAAGGCCATCGTGATAGCTGGTCCATATACCAACATCCTTGTGCCCTTCTTTGGATCCACCGAACCAGGCCGCCACCATGCCGCGACTGGTTTGGCAAATCGTCGACGCATGACACTCGTCGAATTTTGCTTTGTCGAAAATGAATTCTTCGGCAATCAAGCCTGGGATTCGCATTGGCTGTGTGGGCTTGGCTGGTTCCGCGGTCAGGTCGGCTTCGCTGAACGCGATGCTGTCGGAGTGCTTGAGGTGATAGACTCGCCCGTTCTCGCTACCGACCAACAGGTCCGGTATTCCATCGCGATCAAAATCGCAAGTCGCGGGACTCGATGTGTGACCGGCCACATTGCGATCGGCCAAATTGCCCATCCGTTTCATCACGATTTTTCCATCGCGGTCCTCGCAGTTGCGATACCAGGTCGCATTTTCCGAGTTGACCAGAATGTCTAAACGCGAATCGCCGTCCCAATCAACGACCGACAACTTCACTCGCCCGGATCGGCCACACGAACCTGCATTCAACCTCAACGGCAGGTTGTCTTCGTCGGTGAAGATTCGCTGTGCCTCGCCACCACCCCGCCGCAGTGTCAGGAAACCATCTTGATCCAGCATCACCAAATCAAGAAGGTTGTCGGCATCGAAATCGATCGCTACCGGCGTCGTTCGCCACTGAGTCAGCGCCGATGACGACTCTGTCTGCCACCAATACCAAACCGGCGGCGCCTCGTTCAAGCCAGTGTCAAATTCCTTTTCGACCAACGTGCCACCTTCGTTAATCAGCAAGCCAACACGCGACAAAATCGAGTTGTAAATGATGTCGCCATCGCCATCGTTGTCCCAATCGGCGACCGTCAGGGTTGTGTAGCCCCATTTAGCTTCGCATGGGCCTTGGATCGAACCGCTCGGGCCGGCCATCACACGAAACGGTTCCGTTTTTCCATCAGGCGATTTCACATTCAACAGTCGCGGCGCGTCCCATTTCGGTAACCCATTTTCGGAGTTGCCGAGATTCTCGAAAAAGCCGATCGATCCTGCCGTGTTGCCGCAAAGAATGTCTTCGTCGCCGTCGTTGTCCCAGTCATAGGCAAACGGCGTGGCCAGAGCGCCGAACTTGAGCGTGTCGGCTTGTTGGCGAAAGTACTTTGGCGAATCAAACACAGGTGCTTCGTCATGCATACGGCCGACGTTTTCGACCAACGCGACGCGGCCGTCTTCGTCACCGACGATCAAGTCAATGTCACCATCTTTGTCCCAGTCCACTGCGGTCGGCGTGATCATCTGCAAGTGCATGACCAGCGGGCTTCCGTCGGAACCTACGAGTTTTTGGCCAGCAGCATAGACTGGCTGCTGTCGTGATCCGATGTTCTGAAAGTAGGTAAAGCCGTCCATGAATTCGCCGCACAACAGGTCCAGGTCGCCGTCATTGTCGAAGTCCGCAAAGTTCGGACTCGGCCAACCGTAGACATCCACGTCACCGCCGCCGGCTTGCAATCGCTGGGGCGAATCAGAGTACTTTGGCGCCGCGTCAGT
The DNA here is from genome assembly GCF_007860175.1 of Rubripirellula reticaptiva. Taxonomy (NCBI): domain Bacteria; kingdom Pseudomonadati; phylum Planctomycetota; class Planctomycetia; order Pirellulales; family Pirellulaceae; genus Rubripirellula; species Rubripirellula reticaptiva. The sequence goes on from NZ_SJPX01000001.1 coordinate 1,442,982, forward strand.
GCCCTCGTTCATTATCAAATAGACGTATCCGTGCAGGGGCCCGTTTCGCCATCGCCCGCTGCTGTCGTAGGCATGGTCCCAAGCAAGTTCGGTCCAGTCGCCGGACCCAACCGCAATGTCATGGTCGCCATCGCCGTCAAAGTCGACGTATCGCCACATGTTGCCGCGAGTCCGGCCGCCTGTTTGATGGTTTGGGTTGGCGATCGCATCGATTTTCGTCGGTTTGGCGAAATCGAATTTGCCGGTACTGGCGTTGAGGCGGTACTCTTTGGCCGGTTCCAAGATCACCGGTTCGTCATCGACCAGACTCATCATCATGTAATGCGACGCCTTGCCAAGTCGAACCGATGGTTTGAATACCGGCATTTTGTTCGATGGATCCTGTGATGTGTTTTCGAAGAAATACACTCCATTGGTTGGCTTGTCGGGACAAGCCACCAACAGGTCCATGTCGCCATCACCGTCATAGTCAAGCGGCGACGGATAGGCCCACAGCCCGACCCCCAAATCGACTTCGAGCCCGGGGTGGTTGTACGCCAGGGGTTGAAGTTTCCAATCGTTATCGGCGGCAATCAGTGACGAGATCATCAGGCCCGTGATCCCAATCGAAAGTAGACGGCTATTCAAAGGTGGCTCCGGTTCAATGGATTGATTTTTTTTGGATCTATCGCCAACGAGTCAACGACTCAGCGGGCTATCGACGCTGTGGATCGGATCGCTGGACTCTACAGCAACCCAATGCTGCGCAGAATCTCGGCGACCCGTTGTCGCTCGGGTTCGCGGAACGCGTGGAAGGGATCTGCCGGTAAGTCATTGCACAGCCCGATCAACGATGCGGCCGTCTTGGTGGCTTTGATGTGCCGCGATGCGTACTTGCCAATGTCGTAAATGTCTTGGAAGCGATTGATCTTTTGCATCACCGCGTCGAGCTTGGCCGCGTCGCCGTCTTGCAGTGCGCGATAGCAATCGACGAACAACTGGGGCGCGATATTCGCTCCGCCGCTGACGCCGCCATCGCCACCGAGCGCATGGGCTTGGGGAAGTAACGCTTCGGGGCCTAGCAAAATCGACCAATCCGGACGCACGCTCTTCATTTTGCAAAGGCGACCGAAGTATTCCATGTCGCCACTGCTGTCTTTGACGCCCACGATGCCGTCGATACTGGCAAGCTTAGCAAGCGTTTCAATCTCGAACCAAACCTTCGTTAGCTGAGGCATGTTGTAGAGCATCAGCGGCAACGGGATCAGCGGCTGGATGTTCTGCACATACGAAGTCAGTTCAGTTTGTCCCGCTGGAAAGTAATAGGGAGTGGTCAGCACGGCGGCACTCGCGCCGCTGTCGGCAGCATGTTTCGCCAGATTGACGGTTTCGGTGAAGGCGGTATCGGCGATTCCGACTAAGACCGGGACGCGGTCGCGAACCAATCGAGTCGTTTCGGTGATCATTTGTCGCCGCAATCGATAACTCAAGCTGGGCGCCTCGCCGGTGGTGCCCAAAATGAAGACGCCCGATACTCCGCCATCGATCACGTGGTCGAGTAATCGCTGCAGACCGTCGCAATCGAGTTCGTCGCGCGCAGCAAGGGGCGTGATCAGCGGCGGGACGATTCCACGCAGCGCAAAAGCAGATGGTGACATGGAGGGAGTCAAGGAAGGCGATGGTGGGGTGGGAAAGCTCATCGACTTTAGCCTTGCCGGATTTCGAATGCAACCTTCGCCTATGCAATCGCGCCCAGTCGTCTCGCGTCAGTTAGAATGTCGGGCGGTCCGCGTCAGTTAGAATGCGTCGCCCAGCACTTGCGTGCTCGCCCTCCCCCTTGCCCTGCTACTTGCCCACCTCAATTGAAAGGCTGACTTCGATGAAGCTGTCTCTTGTTTCGCGAATTCTTCAGGTTGCCGTTGTACTGATTTGCATCGGTGCTGCGGATGTTCAAGCCGACGTTCGCTTGCCCGGTTTCTTTGCCGATCACATGGTGATTCAACAGCAGAAACCCATTCGGATTTGGGGCTGGGACAACGCCGGCCAGCGCGTGACCGTTTCGATCGGCGAATCATCGGTCACCGCTACCGCAGGTGATTCTGGTAAATGGAGCGCCGAGTTGCCAGCGATGACGGCAAGCAACCAGCCACAAGCGCTGACCGTCCAAGGTTCGAGTACGGTTGAAATCAAGGATGCGTTGGTGGGCGAAGTTTGGCTGTGCAGCGGCCAGTCCAACATGGAATGGACCGTGGCAAGCAGCACCAATGCCAAGGAAGAAATCGCGGCAGCCAACTATCCCACTATTCGCCAGTTTCAAGTCAGCAAGCGACCGTCCAACGTGCCGCTCGATGACATCCAGTCGAGCTGGCAAATTTGTTCGCCCCAAACGGCAGGCGGGTTCACGGCCTGCGGATACTTCATGGCTCTCAACTTGCAAAAAGAGCTTGGTGTGCCCATCGGTCTTTTGAATTCCTCGTGGGGCGGGACTCGGATCGAACCGTGGACACCACCGGTCGGGTTCGAAAAGGTTGACGCACTTGGGGATATCTACGATTCGGTTCTCAGTCGTACACCGGGGACCGATCGCAATCGCGACTTGAATCAACAACATGTCACCAGCATCGAAACGTGGCTCGATTCGGCCAAGCAGGCGTTGGCCACTGGCGGCGTCGTTTCAGCCAGCCCAGCCTATCCGTCAACCTTGACGCCATTCGAATCGCACCAAGATCCGACCATGCTTTACAACGGCATGATCCATGCGATGGTCGGTTTCCCGATTCGCGGCGCGATTTGGTATCAAGGCGAATCTAATCATGGTGAAGGGATGCTGTACACCGAAAAAATGAAAGCTCTGATTGCCGGTTGGCGAGAGCTTTGGGATCAAGGCGAATTTCCGTTTTACTTTGTTCAGATCGCACCCTTTCAATATGGTACCGAAAATCCCGAAGTGTTGGCGACGTTCTGGGAAGCTCAGGCTGCCGCCACAAAAATTCCCAATACTGGCATGGTCGTGATCAACGACATCGCAACGCTTGATAATATCCACCCACCGAACAAGCAGGACGTTGGGCACCGTTTGGCACTGCTGGCACTGAAACATGACTACGAACGCGATGTCGTCGCCGAAAGCCCAACGATGGCTTCGATGGAGACGCTCGACGGGATTCTAAAGATAACGTTCGACAACACAGGCGGCGGACTGAAGACGCGAGACGGCGGGCCAGTCACGCATTTCGAAGTGATCGGTGTAGGGTCCAGCGGTTATCAACCCGCACAGGTCGCGATCGAAGGCGACACGATCGTTCTGTCATCGCCAAAGTGCCAGCATCCAGTTGCGTTCCGATTTGCATGGAACAAGTTGGCCGAGCCCAACTTGGTTGGCGGAACGGGCTTGCCCGTCGGTGCGTTTCGTGGCGGTGAAGTACCGAGTTTTGCGGATCAGTTGCCGATCGGAAAAGACTTTCGATTGGTCTATGACGTTGACTTAGCCAAGTTAGGAAAAACGATCTCGTACACCACCGACGAAAGTGAAACGGCCGGACCGTTTTCAAAGATCGGTTACCTGTTGGAATTGCAGTCTGGCGGCGATGTCGAGCAAGGAATCTTTGTGGTCGTCGACGCGTTCACGGACGATGCAAAAAAAATTGGCATTCCCACGGCCGCTTCCAAAGCAACGTTTCAACAGCCGTTGTCGTCAGTTGACATCTATTCCAATGTTGAGGGCATCGTGACGGGAACAAATATCGGAACGGCCAACATTGAATTTTGGCCCAACAACTACGGACAGGGAAACGACGCCAAGGTTCAGGGTGCATCCAGTACCAAGTACGACTTCGGTGACGTGGTCAGCCAACCTGTCGATGGTTATGGCAGCATGCAAATTCACAACTTCGGCGCGAAGCAAACTCTGTTCGCTATCAACCACTGGTCCAGCGGCCCATCAGCCGATATCGGAATCGGAAACAATTCCGGCGACAACGCCGACTGGACCTTCAGTGGAAACGCAGCAAGCTATTTACAAAAACGACTTCGAGTTTTTGTGAAGTAGACAGTCGAATCAGGGATTGCTCAGTTTCTGGGAACCGGGTGTTTCCAGGCGAACAACGCCGACGTCGTTTTCTTCGCCTGGCGTGATTTCCCACACGAGTTTTGAATCACTGGTCGATGCGTATCGCCCGACCAACCGGTCTCCGGTCATTTGCCGAGACATGGGATCAAAAGTGCCCCACGTGCATGTCACTTGATAGCTTCCCGGCACCACGCCGTCGCCATTGGTGTAGGTCGAGATCGAAAGATGGCCTTCTTTGTCGCTGACGCCTGTGGCGGGAACTCCGTCTTGCGTTAGTGGATGAAGTTGCAAGATCACGCCTTCGGCCGGCGCGGCGTCGACTTCGACCGTTCCACGCACGATTGCCACGCGAGGATCGGCAGTTTTGCCGCTGCATCCAAGCAACAGTATCGTCGACAATCCAAGTGTGGCTAATGCAAAAGACCTGCGGCTTTTTTTGCCGCATCGTTCAATACGCTTCATGGTCCACTACTTCGCCCGCACGACGAGTGATCATGGATGCGAATGCGTGGGCATCGACGCTTGCGGAAATGAACCGAACTGCTCCATCGGCAAAGATGAATTGGGATCCGCCGGTATGAAAACTGTGGAAGCCAAACCCGCGTGCATTGGTGCAGTTGATTGCACAAGGGCCGCCCAGCGGTGGCCACGATAGTCCGCCTTGCAGTGATCCTTGTAACCAGTGTTCTCCGCCGAGAAGGTCGCCCCAACCGCCGCCTTCCAGTCCGATCAAGTTCGCCGTCGCAACGGGATCTTCTCGGCCACCACTGAATACGACGGGGCCGCCGGTCCGCTCGCCAATCAGGATTGTGTTGGATAAACCATCAAGGATGCCTGCGAAGGTTCCGTCTTCTGAACCGCCGAAGATTGGACTGACGACCTGCAATGCTCCTTCGCGATTGCTTAACAAATTTGGACCAAAGGCGTGCTTGGCGTACAGGCCGCTGACACCAGTGGCGGGCGAGTAGTCGCAGGCCGCAATATTAGTGGCTGTAAACGGAAGTCCGGCCGGCGCCGCGTTGAAGGTGTACCGTCGCCCTTCTGGCGCACCGGGCGATGACGGGCATAGGTACGTCGTGATTGATTTTTGAATCACGCTGACGTTGCTAGGGCTTAGCTGGTCGACCGCCAAAGTGTTTTGGTCAATCTCGGAGAAGACAGCCTGTTCTTCGAGGAACGGAAGGACGTCGATTGTCCAAACACGGCCGTTGAAAGGTCGCGGTGTGGTCTCGAGCCACCAAGCACGCGGCAGTTGGCGGAACGCCGAATGGTAATTGTGGATTGCAAGTCCGGTTTGTTTCATTCGGTTGCTGCACTGCATCCGCCGGGCGGCTTCCCTCGCGGCCTGAACCGCCGGCAGTAGCAATCCAACGAGCATGCCGATGATCGCGATCACGACCAATAATTCAACAAGCGTGAAGCCACGACTTTTTCGAGCCAGCGAATTTGCCAGCACTCCGAGGCGTTCACTGCCGTGTACAGTGTTTGAATTCAATGTCATTTGCCTTGCCCTCCTTCAGTCGCCATTGTTAGCGGCAGATTGAACGAGGAATATTTCCCGGTATTGTTTGTTGACGAATCCAATCGCATGAATTGCAATTTACCATTGTTCGTGGGGCCGAGCACTGGGAATTCTCGCTGGTGAACGAATAGCAGGTCGCCGCCCTCCGCCGATTCATTACTTGAAACTCGAATTCGTTGGATTTCGCCCGCCGAGTCGCCCTGCCAGATCTCACCGAGGTAACGCAGCGATGCAGCATCCCAAATCGCAACGTCGCCAAGGTTACTGCCTGTCAGTACACTTAATCCGTCAGGCGATAGTGTAATCGCTGTGATTCGGCGGGTCGTTTGCGGTTGGGTGACAATTGGCGCCCAGCGAGAACTTGTTGACAAAACAACGCCCCCATCGCTGATTTTACGGATTCGTCCATCGCCGCAACCCGCGTAAATCCATCGTTTATCGATGTCGGAACACTGGCACCGAACATAGCCAATCCCAGCTTGCGAGGTCGGAATCGATGTCGCTTTTCCGTTCCAGATGCGGACGGTGTCTCCTAGCGTAATGATGGTCTGGTCATCGAGAACGGAAATCGAGTCGATTGACGTCGGCGCGTGAAACGAGGTCACCGGTTGCAGCGAAACGGTGCCATTCGGCGATGGGCTGTCCGTTATTTCTATTAACTCGAATCGTGACGCACCACGGCAGACGCAAACCTTGTTGGATGAGGGATTGAAATCAATGTGGTTGACGGACTGGATCACGTGGTCAGGCAGCGGTTCAGGTTGCCGCATGAGCCATGTTGGTGTCGAATCGAGCGAAGGGTCAATCTTTGCGATTGCCAACGAACCGTCTAACCAGCCTACTGCGATGTAGCGTCCGTCGGGTGAAATTTTCACGGCGCTGGCGAGATAGCGGGTTGGCATACGAAGTTGTTGGCGTCTGCCTGATGACAGTTCAACTCGCCAGACCGATCCGTCCAGGTACCCGGCGATCGCAATTTTTCCGTCGGGTGAAACGTCTGCATGGTTGGACTGGCTGTCCAGACTGATCACCTGTCGAACATCAGCGACACCTTGTGTTGCCCAAGCAGTCACGTGCCCGCGATTACTACCGCTGATGACGACTCCATCGCTGCTGATACCAATGGCCGTGACCCGATCACCGTGGATCGAACGGTGCATCGCGACGGGGATGGATGTTCGCTTGCCGTCGACGGGAAGTTCATTGTTTTGGCTTTCGTCGCTTTTCGAAAGGATGTTTTTCGATGGGATGTTTGATTGGTCGCCAAGATGCCATACCACAACACCGCCTCCAGTTGTTCCACCGGCGACGTAGTTTCCGTTTGGCGAGAAAGAAATCGTTGATAATTCGCCATGCGAATTTTCAAGAACCGTGGGTTCTTTGTCGTCACGATCCAGATCGTACAAGTAGCCTCGACTATCAAATCGCACTGTTGCCACAATTTGTTTGCCATCCGACGAACGGCTCATTCGATCAAAGCAACTGGGGCCTGGAATCTTCAGTGAACGAGCGCTGGATTTGTCACCGGGCTTCTGAATTCGTATCGCATTGGACTCTGCGATCCACGCGATTTTGTCATTCGGAGCGAACGCCAAATCTTCGTTGCGACGGACCGAAGCGACTGTGATCGGTTCGCTGTCTGAGCCGATTGTGAAAATCTGAATCGGTTCGTACCGTGTTCCGGCCGCCAAACGTTTCCCGTCACTGCTAAATGCGAGCGATTCCAATGTTGTGGCGAATTGCTGAATCGGTTTAGGAACCTTGCGACCGCCGAGCGAAAAGAACTGGATGCGATCGTTATTTAGTCCTAACCAGTTCAATGCGGATGGCGCGCCCGAGATTCCCAATGCCAAAAAATCTTCGTCGGGGGCGACGGCTAAGGCATGGAGGATCTCGCCTTCCGCCAGTTGAATCTCGCGAACGGGTTGGCGTTGATCGCTACGATAGAAACGTACCTGGTTTCCGCCCGCGATCGCATGCAAGTTTGCGTTCGGCATTGGTACGACCTCTTCCACCATCGTTTCAAGACCCGCCAGTTCGGTCCATCCATCCCGTGCGAGTGTCCCGAGTAATCGGAAGTCAAATCGGTCATGGTACTGGTCGCCCGAGTAACGCTTGATATCGTTGACAAACGACATCGCCGTTGCCGGGTCCTGCCGAGCGACGGCCAGATAGGCTTGGTTCATGTCGGACCGATAAGCAATCTCGATCGCGTCTTTGCGGCTCAGCGAAGCTTCCGTTACCGCTAGCCCCAGTTCAGCCTGCTTTTTCCGTAAAAGCCGATTGCTCCAAGCGAAAACCAGAATGCTAGTGATCGCCAAAGTTACCAGAGCGATGAACAATCCCAACAACACCGGCGCTCGACGCGCCGACAGCCAAGTACGTTCAAGACTTGATTGGCGTCGTGCTGTTACCTCTCGACCGTCCTGCCACCGAAGCAAGTCGTCGACCAGAGCCTGCGCCGATTCGTACCGTTGTGATGGTTGTTTGTGAATCGCTTTGTAGCAGATCGCCAGTAGATCTTGAGAGATCGGTTTTGTGTCGACCGCGATAGGCTTGATTGGTTCGGTGCAAATTTGAGTCAACAGTTCAAGCGGCTTGCTTGACCGAAAGGGAAGCTCGCCCGCGATCATTTGATATAGCAATAGTCCGAGTGAGTAGACGTCGCTGCTGCGTGCGTCCCAGCGTTCGTCGCCCATGATCTGTTCCGGCGACATGTACATCACGGTACCGGCGAAACCACTTTGGGTCTGGCCTGTCGAATCGCTGTCAATTTCAAGCACGAGCCCAAAGTCGGTCAACCGCGGCGTGAAGGGTAATATGTCGCCATCGGCTCGTTCCGGAGACAGCAGCACGTTGCCTGGCTTGATATCTCGGTGCACAAGTCCGCGTCCATGCGCGTGCGCGACCGCTTGTCCCAGTTTTAATGTCACTTCGGCCGCCCAGCGTGGGCTGACCCGACCAGGGTGCTCCTGCAGGTACTGGTATAATGTTGGGCCGTTACAAAACTCCGAGACCAAATAGACGCACTGCTCGTCTTCGACGACTTCGTAAAGTGGCACTAAGTATGGGTGATTCAGTCGGGCCGAGGCTCGTGCTTCACGCAATCGATACTCTTCGCTTGCCGAATGTATGCCCGCTCGTCTCGGCACAGCTTTAAGTGCAACGTCGCGCCTTAGCACTTCGTCAAAAGCTTTGTAGACGACGCCAAACCCACCTTCCCCCACACGCTGTCCGACCTTAAATCTTCCCACTTGCTTTGGAATTGAAAACGTTTCGTCCAAACCGCCTGACTGGCTCATCGATTGAGTGCTGTTTGGACTGAGCGTCGCATGAAGCAATCTCAGGACCGATGCAATGCGCGAATGCTGGGCTTCGCTCGGCCAGTCCGCGCCTTGCTGAGCTTGCAACTGGTTGCCAAACCGTTTTGCTGCTTCGGCCAAGCGGTCTCTCGAATCTGCGCTGTCCAACAAAGAATCGTTCATTTCAGTAATCCGCCTATGCGATCATCTAACGTTTCCGTGCCTTCAAGCCACCGACGTGGGTATGTTGTCGCAAAAACACTCGGCTCCCTGGCAACCTCGTCACTTGTCAAATCACAAAAATCGCAAGTACAAAATCGAGCAAATTTCTTTGGGCAAACCGCCGACCGCCTGAAACTGCACCTCAAGCCGGTTCCGTCAATCGGCCGCGAAACACAATTGCTGCGGCGCCCCGAAACTTAGCCTGATATTCTTTTCGTCGAAAAACACACGGTTTGAATTCTATCCGAAATCGTCCAATACGGGCGGGTCCACTACGGGAAACAAAACCTTACCAATACCGCCAAATACGATGGCCGTTTTTCCAAGTTTCATTGCCCCATGTTTTAAACTTGCGAATTAACTGTCCAACTGGTTTTGCAAAAGCACGCGTAGGGCACCCGCCCGGCAAAACCCCGAGATCGTCGTCACCGATTCAGGCTGACTTTCTACATCGCCGTCGTTGGCGCAAAGCAACTCAATAAGAAGTCGAGAACCTGCTGCGGATTGAAACGTGTCGACGGCATTCCGGGTTCGTAACACTGGCTCGATAACATTTTCCGGTCGATGGTGGAATCGTCTTTTAGAGCCATCCATTCCGATGGGAACAGCAACTCGGACGTTGACTCTTTGATCCGAAGCTCTAGCTCGCAGTGGCGATCGTCGGCCGCAATGCGTTTGTATCGTTCGTCGACGGCATAGGGAGCACCTTCGAGAACTTGGATGAAGAAACCATCAAGGAAAAGCAAGGCGCCGGTCAGCCCACTATCGCTATTGCGATTGTGCGAAACGCGGATTACGTCATAGACGTTCCGCAATGTGATGCCATCGGTGGCGCGACTTGTGTAAAGGATTCGTTGATACATCGACTATTTCCCTTCGCTCGTTTCTATAGCCGGGCTTTCTTTTTGGGATCGCAACAGTGCCTGAACATCGCTTGCGGTAAGGGGGCGACTCAGCAAGTAGCCTTGGATCTCACTGCAACCGGCTTCCCGAACGGATCGCATTTCGTCGTTCGTCTCGACTCCTTCTGCCGTTGTCTTGGCGCCCAGGCACGTTCCTAAAGCGGCAATCATTTTCACCAGTGCGCCCGAGTCGCCGGATGTGTCGCCGCCAGAAACGAATGAGCGGTCGATTTTAATTTTGTCAAACGGGAACTGACGCAGATAGCTGATCGATGAATAGCCCGTTCCAAAATCATCCATAGCAATTCGAACGCCAAGATCACGCAGTTGATGGAGCAGCCCCAACGTCAAATCGGCATTCGATATGAGTGAACGCTCGGTGATCTCTAGTTCAAGGCGATGGGCATTGAGCCCTGATTGGTTCAGCGCGTCCATCACGGTGCTGATGAACGCTCGATTACGCAATTGGATCGGCGCGACATTGACCGCGACGCCAATCTGAGCATCCCACGTAACAGCTTCCATGCAGGCTTGACGTAAAACCCACTCTCCCAATGAACAAATGAGCCCAGTTTCTTCTGCGATTGGAATAAAGGCGTCCGGCGGGATGCGGCCTCGAGTCGGATGGTTCCAGCGAACGAGAGCCTCAAGCGATACGATTTCGTTGGTGCTGAGGTCCAAGACCGGTTGGTAGTGCAGCTCGAATTCTTCGTTTTGGACCGCGCTGCGCAACTCGATCTCGAGCGTTCGACGCGCTTGCATCTTTGCATCCATCTCTGGCTCAAAGTACCGCAGGATATTTCGTCCATCTTGCTTGGCGCGATACAAGGCGAGGTCCGCGTTCTTCGTCAACTCCTCTGCGGTCTCACCATCATAGGGGCCAAGCGCGACCCCTATGCTGATGCCGATGTGAACAAACTGTTCATCAATGATGATCGGTTCTCGCAGTGAGTCGATGATGCGCTTCGATAATGCACGTGAACCATTTGGTTGAGACGTTCCCAACTGCAGAACAGTAAACTCATCGCCCCCCATTCGACCAACAAGGTCGATTTCGCTCACCGCATTTCGCAATCGATCGGCAACGATTTTTAGCACTTGGTCGCCCACCGGATGACCGAGCGTGTCGTTGACTGGCTTAAAGTGGTCAAGGTCCAAGTACAGAAGTGCGAGCTCATTCCCTTCGCCGTTCGCCGTCAAACGTCGAGCAAAATCGCTTGTGAACGCAGAGCGATTGAGCAGCCCTGTTAAGGGATCTTCGCGAATGATCTGGGAGAGTCGCGTCTGTTCGATCTGTAGTAAACCCATTGCGCTATCTAGCGAAGCTAACGAATGGTTTTGAGTGGATTCCTTTTGGCAAGAAATTTCCGGTGTCGCGGAAACACTTGAAAGTGAATGTCCGGAATCGATGATTGTCATTCAACAAGAGTTCCCAATACTGCTGCCCCAATACCGCATCGTTTGCACGATGGATAAACGTTCCTTATTCACTTAGGACACAGAAAAAGTCGATGTCCGGCGATTCCGGGGAAGCCATCAACACCATCCGAGAAACTGAACGTGAAAGCGGCTTTCTTTGCATAATCGGTACAACCGCAAACGAAGAAAGCGAGGGTAGCTTGCCCACCGAGCGTTTAACGCGACCGAAAAATTTCGCTGGTCAACACTTCGGTCACCATCGTTTGTAGTCCGTAGCCATCAGCTTTGACACGGGCGAGAATTTCATCGATCTCATATTGATCGGTCCGTTCCATGTGTCGTCCGGTCGTGTAGCTGAGCATCTTTTCGATCAGATTGCGTGCGAAAGGTTCACTGCGAGTTTCCAGAAGCACCTGTTTGAAGTTTGCGAAGTTGTCGTACGTTTCGCCGGAGGGCAACTTTCCAGACGGATCAATCTTTGCCGAAGTACCTTTGTCGCTGGGTTTGGGATACTTGTCTCGCCAGCGTCCGATGGGATCAAACGTTTCTAACGCAAAGCCAAGCGGATCAATGTTGCGGTGGCAGACGTAACACGTTTTGTCTTCGCGGTGCTTGGCCAATCTCTGGCGGATTGTGGTCGCTCCGCTGACGTCCGCGTCGATCGCTGGCACTTCGTCCGGCGGCGGTGGCGGTGTGATGCCAAGAATGTTTTCCAGCACCCACACACCGCGAGTCACTGGTGATGTGTCAACGCCATTGGCACTGACCGTCAACACGCCAGCCATGCCCAGTACGCCGCCTCGTTGAATGTTCTTCCCTAGGCTGACTCTCTGGAACCCATCCGCCAAGCGAAGCGTGTCCTGTTCGGGCAATCGATAGAGCTTGGCCAGTCGCTTGTCGGCGAACGTGTAATCGGCATTCAAGAAATCCATGACGGATCCGTTCTCGTCAAGCAAGCTGCGAAAGAACAGACGTGCTTCTTGTTTCATGGGTTCCGGAAGGTTTTCGGCATAGTATTCCGGCATCGTGTTGCGAGGTGGCGGCAGATTGCCAATGTCTCGTAGGTTCAGCCAACTGTCCAAAAATCCGTTGACGAATTCATCGCAGCGATTATCGGCAACCATTCTGGTGATCTGATTTTTTAGTTCATCCGATTCAGCAAGTTTTCCCGACTCGGCAACCTTGAAGAGTTGGTCATCCGGCGGTGCAGCCCAAATCGCATAGGAAAGCCGCGAAGCAAGGTCCATGGGCCGCAGCAGGGTTTCGGCCTCGGGCGTTATTTCGCTGAGGTACAAAAACGAGGGCGAGCAGAGGATCAGTTTTAACGCGTCGAGCGCCGACTGACGTGGTGTTGCCTCTTGGGACAATCGTTTTTTGTATATCGCCTTGATCCGATCGCGATCGGATTTGTCCAAGGGGCGACGGAACGCTTTTTGAGCAAATGCAAACAGTTGTGGAAGTGCTTCGTCTGGCTGAAAACCTTGCTCGCCAAAGACGGCTAGTTCTTCGTTGCCACCACCGGGTTCTTCGACGGGGCCATGAACTTTGATTTCGCCGATCTTGATGTGAGGCAGCGCGCCTTCGCGAAGCAGGGTTGATCGCGAGACACCTTCCTTGGGATTTTTAAATTCCTTCTTGTAACGTTTGTTGATCGCGATTACTGACGCACGTGATTCGTAAGGACCGTTGGGGAAAATGAATCGCGGCGTTTGGCCGGCTTCCAACCAGACACGAAACTTCAACCATTCGGGTTCTTCGTCTGGCACAATCGCCGACGCGAGTATCGGCTCGATCGCTTGCGGGTAATGAATGTGGCCTTTCGTTGCGTCGCCCGGGACGACGGCCAATTGGAAAGGCTCAGAAAAGTCGATGCGGAAAATTTTTGGATCGTAGTGCGTGTCGCGGTGCATTGCTTGGGCGTGGACCTCGATGTCGTAGAGTCCAGACACGGGAACGCCTTCGAGGAAGTCTTCGATGTGGCCGTAGCCGCCTTGTCGAGTGTCCGTGTTGGGCTGCTCGTAGAGGCATAGATATTCGAAGTTAAAGACGCTTTTGTGAGAGCCTGTCAGTTCTTCGTACTGTTGGAAGTTGTCGGTAAAGTGCCAAGACTTGGGCTCGATCGCAGGTTTGCCCAGACGCGTTTCAATCAACCGTGTTGCCGCTTGGAAATACTGATCCAGCAAGAATCCCGATGTCACCAGGGACTCGCCGATCGTGTCGATGTGGTGGCTGGTGTTGTCTTTGGGGAAATCAGCCGTCAAGCCAAGCGTGTCGACGCGGCGATTCATCAGCGTCGCCAAAGTCGTTTCGTACTCGCGATTGGAAAGCCGACGCATGACGGTGCGCCCACCCGAGCTTTTGAACTGGTCGCGCGCCTGTTGAATGCTGTCTCGCAATTCGCCAACAAGCTTCAAGCGTTCGTCATCGCTGGGTTGGTCCGCGTCTTCAGGCGGCATCAACTTTAATGTCACTTGATCGATGATTTCATCGGCCGTGATCAGATGTTGTTCCGACTGGATAGGCAGCGAAAACGATTCGAACTCGCGATCACCTTCGCTCAGATCGGCGTTATGGCAATCGGCGCAATACTTGGTCAAGAGAGCAGCAGAAACCGACACTTGATCGGTGTTTGCTTCCGCCGCAGTGCTGGTGTGCAAAGCCGTGGTCGAAACGGCGAACATCCAGGCGGCAAGCATGATCGCTTGCCCGCCACATTGACTCGATCGCATGGTTACCACGTTATGAGAACGTGCCTGTGCTGGTTCCGAACGAGTCCTGCAGCACGCCCATTTTTTGAGCGATGTCGACGTACAGGTTGCACAGCGGTATTTTCGCCACGCCTTTGTCGGCAACCTTCTTAAATTCGCCGCGGCCGTAACCACCCCCGGCCAGCACAATCGGAAGATCGTTGTTGGTGTGCGAGCTGCCGTTGCCCATTCCGCTGCCGAACAGCACCGTGGTCGAGTCGAGTAAGGTTTGTTGGCCATCTTGGATGTCGGCGAGGCGAGTTAAAAACTTGCCAAATTGTTCCAGTTGATAAGTTTCCAAAGTGATCAGATTGGCAACCGCTTCCTCATCGTTGCCGTGATGCGAAAGGCTATGGTACGACTTGTCGATACCCAGGTTCTGAGGCAAGAAGCTGCCGCCAATTTCCAGCGTCGCGATCCGGGTCGAATCGGTCTGCAGTGCTAAAGCGATCAGTTCGTACAACATCGGTAGGTCGTCGACTGTATTGGCATCGGCTGGTTTTTCGAAGGGAGCGTCAGGCTTGGGCTGGTCGGCCCAACGCCGGCGAATGTCCAAGCGTTTTTCGACATCACGGATCGAGCTGAAGTACTCGTCTAGCTTGGACTTGTCTTCTTGGTTGACTCGCTTGGAAAGCGAACTTGCCTCTTCTTGGATCGAATCCAGAACCGACGCTTGCAGCTTATTCGCCTTCACCTGCTGAGCCCGTCTTTCTTTTGATTCGGTCACGAACAGTCTTTCGAACAGTTCGGCAGGTCCGGTGATTGGCGGCACGCGCACACCCGATTTGGTCCACGACATTTGGCAACCGCCGTGAATGCCTCCTTCGGATCCCACCGTCAACGATGGGAAACGCGTTTCGTTGCCGACTTCGTCGGCGATGAACTGATCGATCGTGACGTTGCCATCGCGACGATTCTTTGACTCGTGATGCAGCACGCCGGAGAGGAACGTGTGAACGGCAAAGTGCCCGCCGCGAATTCCGTGGTCGAGTCCACGGTAGACCGTGATCTGTTCGCGGTTGGCGGCCAGCGGTTTCAGCAGCGTGGTTTCTTCGAATTCCTTGCCGGTTGTTTCCGGGAAGAAATGCTTCTGCTGAAAGCCAAGCAGGTTGCCCACGGCAACGAACCGCCGGGCCCCGACGCCCGCACCGCGGGTTTCGCGAATCGCCGAGTTAGCGCCAACAGAATCGGCCATCAGCGAGGGCAACCCAGGTAGTGCCATCGACCCGGCAAGAGACCGAAGCACAAAACGTCGACGATTAAGATTGGTTGGTTTTGACATGCCCCCATTGTACTGTCGAACGAATCCGGTGTCAGTCAGCGTAAATCCGGCAAACTTTGGCCACTACGCTTTGATTTCGACGTCGGTTTCTGGCCTTGCGACGCACATCACGACTTCGCCGTCTTCGAAGTCGCATTCGGGTTGTTCGTCGTAGCGAACGTTGCCCTTGATGAGTCGGTGTACGCAGGCGCCGCACTGGCCCGCGCGGCAGGATGCGTCGACGTTGACGCCTGCGTCGTCGGCGACATCCAGCAGTGATACGCTGGGATCGTTCCAGGTCGTGTGACAGCTGCTTTGGGTGAAAGTGATTTTCAGTTCGTCAGTTTCGCTGGCACCAGAATTCTTGACTGCGATCGCGCCTGGCCCCTTGGCTTTGCCGCCAAAAGACTCGTACTGGACTGACGCTTCGTCGATGCCGTGCTGGATCAGTTCGGTGGCCATCAATTCCATGAACACGCTGGGGCCACAGATGCGATAGTCCCCTTCACCGCTGCCGGTTCGTTCGATGATCTGCGCGGCGCTGATTCGACCCGTTGTGATGCGATCAAGTGCTGAATCGGTTAGGCTGTCGGCATCTTCGATCGGTCGGCTGAACCAAACGTGCAGCTGGAATTTGCCGGTTTGGGCAAGCGTGTTGCCCAAGTAACGAAGTGGCTTCAGGAACGGTGCATTGGTTTGGTCGCGAAGTTGGTAGTACAAATGAACTTCGCGATTCGGCGTTTCTTCTAAACTTTGCAACAGCATCGACAGCATCGGCGTGATGCCGATTCCAGCAGCGATCAAGTGCAAAGGTCGCTCGGGATAGTCGGGGTTGATGTGGAAGTGACCGCGGGGCGATTGGATTTGGATCACGTCGCCGGCTTGAATGGTGTCGTGCAGTTGCCGGCTCATTCGTCCATCGGGAACGCGTTTTACCGTGATTCGGTAACGCGGTTCGCCCGGGCCGCTGGACAAGCTATAGCAGCGAACGACGGGCTTGGGCGAGTCTGCTTCTTCGCTCGGCTTGCAGCGAACGCTGATTGATTGGCCACCTTTGAAGCGTGGCATCAATTCGCCGTCGGCGGGTCGCAGCGAGAACGATCGGCAATCGGGCGACTCGTCTTGAATTGCATCGACCACCATGTCTCGCCATCCCTTCCACGAAAGGTTGTTGGGGTTTGATGCGGTCGTTTGCGATGATTGTGTCGACTCACTCGACGACGGTGTACTCGACGACAGGGTCGGCAGGTCGCTGATGATGTCAGTTCGGTACCGTCGTTCTTCCCGACGCGATATAAACTCGGCAAAGACGAGATACGCGATGATTGGAATAATCAGGACAATCCCTAAGATTCCTGTCATGGGAACTCAAGCGTGATAATGGGTGGACGGGAAGGTTTTTGAAACCTAGCTTCCCGATCACGATGGGCGATCAAAACTCGCAGTTCTGGCCCGAGAAGTTGGCCAAAAATTGTGGTTGCCTGTTGATTTGGAGGCTTTTTCGACATCGAACCAGCCTCGAGTGTCTCGGCTAGTCACATCGGTCGTTGTCTCGTCTGTGTCAGTTTGATTGCTTGTGGCGGATTCTACGTCTGCCGAATACGCTTAGAGTTGAATTCTTCCTCCGCACATCGGCCCCCGAGAGTTTGTTGCCAACGCCATCTCCCTTTCGCTCGCTAAGGCTTCGAATTCTTGCTCCCTTGATTGCAACAGCGGTCTTGGCGGCGGGCTTGGTGTCGATCGCGTCGTACCGATTGGGGACTCATTGGGCGACCGTTGAATTGCAGGCTCGTTTCGCCGGGATCGAGCGTTCGCTATCCGTCGCCAACTTTCCGCTCAATTCGATGGTGTTGGGTTCGCTTGCCGAATTGACCCAGACCGAGCTGATCGGACTTGATGCTAACGGCAAGGTTCGCGCCAGCACGATCGAAGTCACAAGCACATCGATCACTGCGATGCGACCACTCGCTAGCGATCTGGAAAGCCTATCGCCGGTCTCGGTCACTTTGGCCGGTCGTCGTTACCGTGTGTTTTCGTTTTCGGTCAACGGTTCGCCTGATCGTCAAGATTGGGTTGCCGAAGTGGTGGTGTTGTTCGACGAGCAACGGTTTTCCGACAGCCGTCGTCGCACAGCGATGTTACCATTGTTGACCGGGCTTTCCACGATCGCCGCGTTAACGTCGATCACGTTGTGGTTATCGTCTCGTTTGGTGCGCCGCATCGGCAACTTGCAAGAGCGAGTCGAAGGAGTCGCGGCGGGTGATTTCGAATCGGTGGTATCCGATGATGTCGACGACGAAATCGGCCGACTCGGTGGCGCGGTCGATTCGATGGCGTCGCAATTGAGTCAGTTGTGGAAACAAGTTCATCGCCAGGAAAGTCAAAAGTTGTTGCACCAAGTTGCCAGCGGGATGGCGCATCAATTGCGAAACAGTTTGACAGGGGCACGTATGGCGATCGAGCTGCATGCGATGTCTTGTACCGATGATGATGACGAAGGCATTCAAGTCGCGATCCAACAATTGGAGCGATCCGAAGACTACGTTCGTCGTTTGTTGTTGGTCGCATCGGGGCGGCAAGACGAAGACCGGCCCACTGACGTGCGAGTCTGTTTTGAAGATGTACAGTCGAGTCTTGCGCCGATGGCAAAGCACTTGAACGTGACCGTGCAATGGCAGTCCAACGAATCGATAACGCTGGGGCAAGTGAAAGACGGTCCGGCGTGGGTTGCCGCGGCCACCAATCTTGTTCACAACGCGATCCAAGCTGGCGATGAGGTTGTCGTTCGCCTGGATCATGTCGATCCGAGCAACGTGCGGCTGACGGTCACGGACAACGGGCCGGGGGTCGAGCCGTCGATTGCTGACGAGCTGTTCGAGCCGTTCGTGACGTCCAAGCCCGAAGGCATGGGGTTGGGATTGCCACTGGTTCGCCGCGCCGCCGAGCATCTTGGTGGCGAAGTCAAATGGTGGCGCATCGACCAGCAAACCACTTTTCAATTTGAAGTACCCGTCACGCGTGCAGACGTGGGCTCCCACACGATCGGATCGGAATCATGAGCACGTCATCGTTGGTATTGGTTGTCGACGACGAGCCGTCGATTTGTTGGGCGCTGGAAAAAATGCTCGTTGGCGAAGGCCATCGCGTGATTACGGCTTCGTCGGCCGAAGAGGGGCTGCGTTTGGCGGCCGAGCATCAGCCGGCGATGGTTATTTTGGATGTAAGATTGCCAAAGGAAGATGGCATTTCGGCGCTGCCAAAGTTCTTGGCCGCGACCCCTCATTGCTCCGTTGTCATCATCACAGCCTTCGGTGATTTGGAAACCGCCGTGGCTGCGGTCAAAAACGGTGCGACCGATTACTTGACCAAGCCGTTCAAGTTAGAGGACGCGCTGCGAACGTGCCGATCAGCTCTGCGGAAATCGCTAACGCAAAACGCAGTCTCACTCACTGCGTCATCGACTCATGTGTCACCGCCGACAGGACCTATGGTGATCGATCAAAGTGTCTTGATCGGTGTCTCGCCAGCGATGCAGCAGGTGTTTCGTCAGATCGCGCTTGTCGCCGACAGTGACCTGTCTGTACTGGTTACCGGCGAAACGGGAACCGGCAAAGAATTGGTCGCCGCGGCAATCCATCGGCACAGTCGACGATCCGAACAAACTTACATCCCGATTGCGCCGGTGACGTTGAATCCCGAGTTGATCGAGAGCGAGTTGTTTGGACATGTCAAAGGTGCGTTTACAGGTGCCAACGAAGATCGCGCGGGGTTGTTCGAACGTGCCGAGGGCGGAACAATTTTGTTGGATGAAATCGGCGAGTTGCCACTCGGGACGCAAGTGAAGTTGCTGCGCGTTCTGGAGCAGGGCCAGTATTGCCGCGTGGGTGAAGTCGTGCCGCGCACAGCGGATGTTCGCATCATCGCCGCGACCAACTGTGACCTTCATGATTCGGTGGGATCGGGAGAGTTTCGCGAAGACTTGTTTCATCGGCTGACGGGTGTCCAGATCCATTTGCCCCCGCTTCGCGATCGGACCGAGGACATTGAACCGTTGTGTCGACATTTCCTCGCCGCGATGAACTATGGTTTTGACGGTGACCCGCTGGATAAATCGTTGTTGGCTGAACTGAGAGTTCGACCCTGGCATGGCAACATTCGCGAACTGAAAAACGCGGTCGGACACGCTGCAGTGGTCGCCCGCGGTCGCTCGCTGTTGGTCGAGGACTTTCCGTCGCCCAAGCCGGGCCGCGATCACGGGGGCGCATCGCCACCGACTCATTTGGACCGGGCGACTCGATCATGGACGCAGCAAACGATCGACAATTGCGACGGCGATCTTACGGATCTGCATGCCAAATTCTTGGCCGCCGCCGAGCCATCACTATTGGCTGTTGTGCTGCAAGTGACGGGTGGAAATCGCGCGAAAGCCGCCGAGATCCTGGGTATTCACCGCGGCACCTTGCGCGATCGACTTCGCGTTTACGGGATGGACGAAACGAACGCGTAGAACGTGATTCCATGTCCTGGCAGAAACGTATCTGCTGGAAATCTGAATAGGGTTCTGCTACGGTCCACGGCTCTCAATTCTCCCTCGATGAAGGTGACTCGAATGAAATCTATGTTTGTTGCTGTAGCGCCGCTGGCCGCGTCATTGTGTTTGGTTGCTTCGACTTTTGGACAAGGTGCCGCCCTGCAGGGGATCGCCAACACGGCTGATAAGTTAAAACAGAGCATTCAAGAACCGATCACTGCCGGCCCCAAGGACAAACTTGAGCGAGTCGCACCGGGCAAGATTGACGCGGACGCACCCCGTAAGTTCACCAAGACAGCATCCGGGCTTCAGTACCGAATCCTTCGTAAGAGCGACAAGAAAAAACCGGCCGCTTCGAATTCGGTCGTTGCGCACTACAAGGGCTGGTTTGACAACAAGGAGATCTTTGACAGCTCTTATCGCAAGGGACGCCCGATTCCGTTCCCGCTAAGTGGCGTGATCAAAGGTTGGACCGAAGGCATGCAGTTTATCGGCGAAGGTGGCATGATTGAATTGGATATTCCTTATCAGCTTGGTTACGGCGAGCGAGGCATGCCCGGAGCGGTTCCTCCGCGTGCTCGGTTGCACTTCGTCGTCGAACTTGTGGAAATCAAGTAGCGATGTTCCAACTCCGCTGCACGGTTCGCAATTGTCCTGCGGTCTTGAATCTTCAGGACGGTGGTTTGTCGTGCAGTGGCGGACACCATTTTGATCGCGCTCGCGAAGGCTACTTCAGCCTGTTGCAGCCCCAAGATCGCAAGTCCAAAAATCCGGGCGATGCAGAAACAGCGGTGTTGGCTCGGCATCGCTGGTTGGCTCGCGGTCATGCCGCTGGGTTGATCGAGACACTGCGGCCTTGGATTGTTGATTCGGCAAAGACGGGTCTTCCCCGCACGCTTGATCTGGGTTGTGGCGAAGGGTCCTTTGGGCCGGCGTTGTTCGCTGACGAACCAAGTGGCTATTGCGGAATCGATTTGTCGCGACGAGCGATCAAGTTGGCGGCGCGAGGATGGCCGGCTGGGACTTGGGTGCTTGGCAATGCCGATCGCTTTCTGCCCGCGGTCGATCGCAGTGTGGATCGCGTGATTTCATTGTTCGGACGTCGGCCGGTTGCGGAAATTGGCCGCGTGCTGGCTGATGGCGGCGTGTGCATCGTTGCCGTGCCGGGCGAAGAAGACTTGATCGAACTTCGCGAGCAGGTTCAACTGATTGGTCGTCGACGCAGTCGGTGGGAAATGGTCGTCGACGAGATGGCTGAGGTCGGTTTTCAGTGCGTCGAGCACGTGAACTGGAACCAACGCGTCGAACTCGATCCTGCTGCAATCGCCGACGCCTTGGCGATGACCTATCGAGCCGCGCGGCATTCGCAGCACGCCCGGATGGAGTCGCTGGAAACGATGCAAGTCACGCTGGCCGCCGACTTGATTCAGTTTCGCCGAGTGCGCTAGTAGTCTCGCGTGTTGGCTCGAAATCGCGGTCGAGCGCTGTGGTTCGAACTAGTCGTCCAGGCCCAAGGCGGACAGGATGTCTTCCATTTCGCCACGTTCTTCGTTCGACAATCCAGCCGCTCGGTCAATCGTCAGGCTGGCCTTTTGACCCGATCTTGGCAGCACCGCTTCGACGTGGATCAACCCATTTGTGTCGTACTGGAACGACACGTCGACGGGCGTGCCGGCGGCTAGATGCGGCGGCAACCCATGGATCACACAGCGGCCGATGGGCGTGGCGTGGCGGCCCGTGGCATCGCCCCCTTCGACGACTTCGACGACGACGTTGGGTTGATTAGCAGTGTTGGTTTCGAATCGGGATGTCTTGGACGCTGGCAACGGCGTGTTGCGGCGAATCATGATGTGATTGACTCGCCTGTTAGTTTTCTTGTCGGTGCCCATCACGCCAAGATGGTGAGAGTTGACGTCGGTGATTTGAAGCGATGACGAATCTGTTTTGGCGGTCTTGGCGGGTTGTTTTGATTTGGCTCGAACAGGCTCCGGTGCATCCGATTGATTGGCGGACGCGTACTGGCTGAGCGATGTCGCATAGATGGCCGCGCCATGGGCGACCACTTCGTCAGCCGAGATCGAGGCATCCGGTTCAACACCGGTTTCTTTGGCCAGCATCTCGCTGACTTGCGGCATCCGAGTCGAACCGCCGACCAGCAGGATCTTGTCGACTTCAATCCATGACACACCCGAGTCTTCGATCAGTTTGGCGATCGTGAACCGTGTCCGATCCAACAGGTGAGCAGTCAGTTCCTCGAAAAGTTCGCGAGTGATCTTGGTTTGCAGCGAGCGGCCTTCGAACACAATTCGGACGTCGGCCGACTTGCGAGTCGTTAGCGTGTGTTTGAGTTCTTCGGCTTCACGCCACAAGAACGTTTCTCCATCGGCAGACTTTGAAGGGTGAAAGCCGTGGTTGGCTGCGAACTCGTCGTCGATCCATCGAGCCAAACACTTGTCCCAGTCCACACCGCCCAACATTGCGTTGCCATCGGTCGCGATCACGTCGAACTTTTTGCCGTCGACACGGACTAGCGACGCATCGAACGTGCCGCCACCCAAGTCATAGACCAGCACCATTTGCGGTCCAAGCGATTCGCTTTGGCGATCGACGCCGTAGGCAATCGCGGCCGCGGTTGGCTCGTTGATGACGGCACAGACGTCGAGCCCCGCAAACGTGCCCGCGTCAATCGTTGATCGACGTTTGGGCTCGTTGAAGTACGCTGGGACCGTTATCACAGCTTTGGTGACTTTGGTCCGCAGACGCAATTCCGCATACTGTTTCAGCTTGCCAAGAATCAGCGACTGAATCATCTCGGGCGGATAGTTCTTACCGTTGATCGTCTTTGAGTATTCGCGATTGCCCATTTCGCGTTTTGCAAACGTAGCGACCTGATCGGGCAGAACCCGCAGCGCCTTCAGGGCTTCTTTACCAACCGTAACGCCATCGCTTTCGAACAATACGACCGAGGGCGTTGTCGGGTCACCTTCGGCGTTGGGGATGGTCATCGGTTTGCCGGACGCGTCGACCCATGCGATAACGCTGCGAGTGGTGCCTAAATCGATGCCGACGATAGGAGTTTTTTTTTCAGACAAGGAATTAGCGGGCGACGGAGGTGCGGGCGAGGTTGGTGTGCCGTGACGCAGGGTCACGATTGATGCAGGGTCACCATGATAACGTGGCGCGAAGTGTCCGATCAGAGCCCGCGTTTTCGATCAGCAGGGTGAACCAAACCTTGCCGTCCCAGTTCTTGGGGGCCCACCGGGTCAGATCGATTGAATACGAATCGCGGCGTCCCAGGTCGGTGATGATGTCCGGAACGGTGGCGGTTCCCCATATAGGCATCGTCGTGAATTGTCGGCCCGGTTCCATTCCCGTCCCGAGAAATACGCGACGTGTGTAGCCGCCGGGTGTGTGATAATCGACGACAAAGCCGCTTTTGGTGAAGGCATCGACGGTGATGATGTCGGCATGTGACAGCGAGCCCGTCACGGTCAACGACTTGACGGAATTGAGTTCGACGCCGGCTTCGGCTTGCCCGATTCCGTCGGGGTGAGGGCCAATGCCAACGTCCAGCGACTGTGACTTGACGTTTGCGAAATCCATTCGCGAGTCGTTGCTGGTCCGCGTCTTCGAATTTGAAATTTCTGGCGTTTGGGTGCCAACGTCACCGCTGATGGCGATCGCCTCGCCAGCATCTTGGTTGGGATACATCGCGAGCAATTCGTCGAGTCGCAGGTCGATCTTTTTTCGGATCAGTCCTGATGCCGCACCCTGCGCGGCCGTGTACCAATCCATCGAATGCAACAGTGCGGCGTCACGCATTTGTGCGTCGGGCATCTGCTTGCCAAGGTCATGCCACGCGTCGGCCAATTCGGTCGCCGCGGTCACGTCCTTGTCAGGTTTGATTTCGGATTGAGCGGTCGATGTGATTGGCGATTCGGGACCGTTTGCTAGGAACGGTAGCCCGTCGGTCCAATGGCGACGGATCAAGCATAAGTAAGTTCCTGCAATCTGGTTGGATCGCGGATCATCAGGTGTGGATTCCAGCTTTTGCTTGGCCGCTTGGTAAGCCTTCAACCGAGACCACCCCGCGACGAGTCGTTCCTGAATCGACGCCAGTTCTGTTCGTGCATTGCGAGGAATTCGGTCGCCAAACCTGTCTGCCATTGCTTCGGCAATTTGGATGGCAGTCTGATAATGCTGGTCGTTTTCCATTTCGGTGATCGTATCGATCGCGACTGAAACAAACGGCGCAATCTTGCTGCCCGATACATTCTCGGAACTTGAAATGATTGTGTCGGTGATCGAGTTGGCTCGGTCAAATCCATCGTACTGATCCGTGATGCGGTCAATGATTTCTAAGGCCGGCGCCGCCAGCCCTTCTTTGACATAGATGCCACGAGCGACTTTCCAAACCGCGAAACGTCCGACAGGATCATCGTCGGTTTCAAAGCCATCCGCCGTCATTTGGTCGGCGAGCGAGACTCGATCGGCGGTCGTTTTGGCGCTGCTGTACTTGTCTTTATACAGTTCTCGGACGAGCGACATAGCGGCAATGATTTCGTCATCTGATGGAACCGAATCAGTGAGCGTGTCAGGTTTTTGCACCGGAGCGGAGTTAGGGTGCGACATCGACGGCAGCGAGATCGAAGGTTGGGTTAAGTTGACGATCGGATCGCTGGAGATCGTTATTTCGGCGAAGGAGGGAGTGTGGGTGGGCGGTGAATGCTCGTTCACTCGGGCCGGATTCATCACGGTCATTGGTTGCACGCTTGATTGTTGCGGGCTGCCAGTGACACGGTTTCCGGAAACGTTCTTCGGGCCCGCGTTCTTCGAGTTGGCGTTTTTTGCTTCGGCCGAGGCTTGAGTGTCCGCGGGGGCTGCAGGTTCCACCGTGATTCCCAGCCATGCAGCGCGTTCAGGGTCGATCGCCACGAGACCTCGCTTGAGGGCAACTCCGATCGCGAGTAACCCGACCAGCGCCAGCAACGCTGAATAATGAATGAAGTTCAGTGATTGGCCGCGCGACCGAACGACACGTGGATTCCTCGTTCGTAGCTTGGGCTGAACCGGAATGGTTTCAACGGGCTCAGCCTGCACCGAGCTTTGCGCCGAGCTTTGCGCCGGGGCGGACGACGCGGCGGACGACGCGGCAACGGTTCCTAAAGCCGGCGGAATGACTGGTGCCAGGACAGGGGCAACGACAGACACGACTGTGGGTGACAGTTCGGACGAGTTTGCGGCTTCAAGCTGATGTCGGAGGCGTTCGTCGTACGCTTTTTTTCGCGCTGGCGACAACAGGCACAGCCGGGCCGCCGAAACTTGGTTGGAAAGGTCTTCGGCCTCCGCCGCATGTTCGCCGTTCGTTATCTGCTGCAAGTGCGAAAGTTGCTTGTCCGCAGCAATATTAATGACTTCATTATCCGATTCGAACGTCGTGATCGCCAACAGGCGATAGTGGTGGGGCGGCTGTTCGTCCGGCGGAATGCCTAGCCATTGATAGAGTGGATCAAGCATGCAGGAACACGGATATCGGGAGTTTCTTTGTCAGTTTTGGTTTGCCCTCGAAGGCAAGGGCAATATTTCTTTCCGGAAGCCGATTGTAGGGAATCCAGCCGCCTGCGAAAAACACAAAGTTTAACTACGATGGTCCATATCGTGACGCTCCGTTTGCCTGGCGGCGTCCAAAACCCCGCACTCCCATCACCCCTGCCTCTCCATGCCAAACTGCATGAATTCGCGACTCTTCGCGATCTTCCTGACCACATCGCTGGCTCTTTTGGCCAATTCGGGCGTCTGCCGGGGTGACGAAAGTGATCCTGACTTCAAGGTCCAAGGCGAATACGTCGGTGACCAAACGGGCATGCAGGTCGTCGCCATTGGCGATGGCGAGTTTGACGTGGTCATCTACGAAGGTGGCCTTCCCGGTGCCGGTGCCAAATCGACGCCACCCCGCCGAGTCGACGCCGATTCGGATGTCGTACGAGACTTGGTCATGTCCATGGGGCTGACCAAAACGGCTCGAACCAGCCCAACGATGGGCGCCAATGCACCGGCCGGCGCGATTGTTTTGTTTGATGGAACGCAAGCCTCGATTGACAAAAATTGGGCCGAAGGCAAATTGGCTGAAGATGGTTTGCTTGCCCAAGGTGCGATGACCCAGCGAGAGTTTCGCGACTACAAATTGCATGTCGAGTTTCGCACGCCGTGGATGCCAAAGGCGACGGGCCAAGCACGTGGCAACAGCGGCATTTATCACCAAGCTCGTTACGAGACCCAAATTCTCGATTCGTTTGGACTCGAAGGCAAAGACAACGAAACCGGCGGCGTCTACACCGTCAACGCTCCGTCGGTGAACGCTTGTTTTCCGCCGCTGACGTGGCAGACCTACGACGTTGAATTCACTGCCGCGCGTTACGACGGTGCCAACAAGAAAATTGCCGACGCCCGCATGACAGTGCGGCTAAATGGAATCACGGTCCAAAATGATGTCGCGGTACCCTATGCGACTCGCGCGTCAAAGTTGCCCGAAGGACCTTCGCCAGGCCCTCTCTATCTACAAGATCACGGAAACCCCGTTCGCTTTCGCAACATTTGGATTTTGCCACGCGACGCCGACAAAGAAGCTCGGCGACCCATCGTGCCGGGATTCGAACGATTCTTTGCGACAAGTCCAACACCATCGATCGACGGTGGTAACGTTTTGCTCAGCTCGTTGGCCTGTGGCGCTTGCCACCCAGGCGGTGATGTAGCCGGTCTGCCATCACAACGCGGCCCCGACTTGTCCAGCGTCGTTAGCCGTGTTCGAACTGACGCGTTGGTCGACATGATCGCCAACCCTCATGCCACCAAATCCGGCACCACGATGCCGGACCCTTGGCCGGTATTGGACGATGCCGCACGTTACCAGCGTGCAACGGCAATCGCCAGCTACTTGATTGATGCCGGTGGCGGAAAAATGATCGATCGTGCTGCAAGCCAAGCGATGGCTGACAGTGGATCAAATCTCTACCATTCGATCGGTTGTGCCGCGTGTCACCCAAGTTTTAATGACACGCCCGCCCCGTCGGCGACGTCAGTGCCTCTGGGTGATTTGGGACGCAAGTATTCGCTCGTCTCGTTGGCTCGGTTCTTGCAAAACCCGCACCAGGTCCGGCCTGGACTGCGAATGCCAGGCTTGGTCGGGTCGGCCGAAGACGCGTTCGCAATCGCCGCATATTTGACACGCGACGTGACCATTCAACCGGGGACCGCCAAGTTTGCGAGACGAGTCTATCGCGGGAAATGGGAACGGTTGCCCGATTTCGATTCCATGACTCCCGAGGTGACCGATTCGGTGACCGAGTTGAAAATCGACGACGTCGAACCCAAGAATAATTTTGGTGTTGTCTTCGAGGCCCAATTACCGATCTCGGCGGATGGTGAGTACACGTTCCAATTGAGCAGTGATGATGGCAGCGCGTTCTCGATCGGCGAACATCGCTTGGAGAACGATTTCATTCATCCCGACCAGGTCACCGAAGCCAAGTTTAAATTGACTGCCGGTGTGTATCCGATTCGTGTTGAGTATTTCGATGCGGGCGGACAGCGGGCGTTGTCTCTGAAGATGGTTGACCCGATGTTTGGGGCTAGCGATATCGCCACTCTGATCGCCGACCCTGACAATAGTGAGCCTGACTTTTTACCTAGCAAATTTGTTGCCGATTCATCGCTTGTCGCGCAAGGACGCCAGTGGTTCGCAAGTGCCGGATGTAAGAGCTGTCACGCGGTCGCGGGCAACGACGATGCGGTCGCCAGCGCGCCGTCGATCGACGAATTGCGAGTCGATCGGGGGTGCTTGGCAGAATCGATCACTGGACGCGCCGTTGATTACGCACTGAATCCGGCTCAGCGATCGGCGCTGGTCGCTGCGATTGAGTCACGCCAAGATGGCGGTTGGAAACCACTGGATGATGCGGGCCGAGTTCATTTAACGATGGCAACGTTGAACTGCTATGCCTGTCATGCTCGTGACAAAGTTGGCGGCCCCGAACTTTCCCGCGACGCGCTGTTCACTTCGACGATGCCCGAGATGGGCCTGGAAGGTCGCTTGCCGCCACCGCTTGACGGTGTCGGTGACAAACTCAATGACAAGTACTTTGAATCGGCTTTGCAAAATGGCGGCAATCTTCGTGACTACATGATGACGCGGATGCCCGTTTTCGGTTACGAGCCGCTGCGCGATCTGCATCAGTCGTTCGTCACAATCGATCGCAGCGATGAAATGAAAACCCCGAAAAACTCCGACGCACATAGCAAGATTTTGGCGGCGGGCCGAAAAGCGGTTGGCAACCGTGGATTGGCGTGCATCAAATGCCACAGCTTTGGCGGTGACAAAGGTGGTGGCCTGGGTGCGATCGACATGCTGGAGATGACGAATCGTTTACGTCCCGAGTGGTTCCAGCGTTACTTACAAGATCCCACCGGATATCGACCCGGTACGCGAATGCCGAACAGCTTTGTTGACGGTGTCTCGGCACTGACGGGACTGTACGGTGGCGATCCTGTTTTACAGATCGATGCGATGTGGCAGTATCTATTGCAAGGTAAGAGTGCGAAGAGTCCCGAAGGGTTGAAGCAAGGCGCGATCGTGCTGGCTGCGGACACAAAGCCGCGAATCTATCGCAACTTTTTTACCGGCCTCAGTGCTCGTGGAATCGCAGTCGGATATCCCGATGGATTGAATCTGATCTGGGACGCCGAGGCGATGACACTTGCTCGAGTTTGGCGAAACAGTTTCATCGATGCATCGTTGCACTGGGTTGGTCGCGGACAAGGACGACAAGATCCACTTGGTGACGCCGTCATCGACGTCGAACAGGCAACACCGATTGCCAAACTCGCGTCGATCGATGCCGCGTGGCCCGAGACGACGGGGCGCGAGCGTGGCTATCGATTTGGTGGCTACCGACTGGACGAGTCCGGCAATCCGATTTTCTTGTACTCGCTAGACGGTGTTAAAGTCCAAGACGCGCCGTTGCCACCAAGCGAAGAAAACCCGCAAATGGCCCGGGAAATCACCGTCGATGCGTCGGCGACCAAGACGGGCGAAGCCTTGGTTTGGCAATTCGCAAGCGGTTCGATCCGAGCGACTGATGACGGATTTCGTGTCAATCAAAAGTTCACGATCTCGGTCGAAGGTGTCGATTGCCAGATCGTCACAGTAGGGCAGTCCCAGGCATTGCGAGCGGTGATCTCCGTGGGCAAGTCTTCGACAATCACTGAAACGATCCGCTGGTAACGCGACCATCAACGACCTCTCAACTTTCAATCGACTCATGAAATACTCAAACTCCAATATCGTCTGTGTTGCCGCGTTCCTGTGCTTGGGATTCGCGTCGGCCTCACACGCTGCTTCGCCCACCGAAGCCGACTACTACCAGATCACCACCTTCGAAACTCCCAAAGATGAAGTGATCGAAGCCTGCGGATTTCAAGTGATGCCGGACGGCCGACTTGCGGTTTGTTCGCGTCGCGGTGACATCTTCATGGTGGCCGATCCGTTGGCGAAAAAAGTCGCGGCGGACAACTTTAGCGTCTACGCACGTGGATTGCATGAACCGCTGAGCCTGGCAGAGAAAGACGGTTGGTTGTACGCGACCCAGCGTCCCGAAGTCACTCGGATGCAAGACGTTGATGGCGACGGTACGGCGGACGTGTTTGAAACCTACGCCGACGGATGGGGCGTTTCAGGTGACTACCACGAATATGCGTTCGGATCAAAGTTTGACGCCGACGGCAACATGCTCGTCACCTTGTGCTTGACCGGATCGTTTTCAAGCGCCGTGCCCTATCGAGGTTGGGCAATGCAAATCACGCCGGATGGCGAAACGATCCCATTTGCCAGTGGTGTGCGTTCGCCCGGCGGTGTCGGCGCGAATTTGGCAGGCGACGTTTTCTATACCGACAACCAAGGGCCTTGGAACGGAACGTGCGGATTAAAGGTTCTGCAACGAGGCAAGTTCGCCGGGCATCCGGGCGGATGGAAATGGTACGAGTCAGCCGAATCGGTGATCGGGAAGCAGCCTGTTGAACCGGTCAGCGGCAGTCGGTTGTGGATCGAAGCTGACCGCATCGATGAATTGGTTCCGCCAGCAATTCTGTTTCCGTACGACAAAATGGGGAAGAGCGCGTCGGGGATCGCCTGCGACACCACGGGTGGAAAGTTCGGTCCGTTCGATGGTCAGTTGTTCGTCAGCGATCAAACGCAAAGCCGGGTGATGCGAGTTTTCCTTGAACAAGTTGATGGTGTTTATCAAGGCGCGTGCTTCCCATTTCGAAAGGGATTCGCTTCGGGCAACGTCGCGACCGAGATGTCGCCGTCGGGATCTCTATTTGTTGGTGGTACAAACCGTGGATGGGGATCAGTTGGCAATAAGCCGTTTGCAGTTGAGCGACTTGATTGGACCGGCAAGGTGCCATTTGAAATCAAGGAAATGAGCTTAACCGCCGACGGTTTCGAGTTGCGTTTCACCAAACCCGTCGACGCGAAAACCGCCAGCGATCTTGCGAGCTACACGATGACGACGTACGCGTACGAGTATCGGGAACAGTACGGTAGTCCCGAGGTGGATCACACTGAGCCGACGATTTCCTCGGCCACCGTTTCCGATGACGGCATGTCGGTTCGATTGGTGGTCGATGGATTGCAACGCGGTCACGTCCATGAATTGCATGCTGATGGGATTCGCGGTACCGACGAGTTGCCGCTGTTGCATTCGGAAGCCTATTACACGGTGAATCGGCTGCAGACCAAGTAGCCAATCGGTGCAGTTGGGAAGCCGGGTGGACCTTTGAACCACCTTTCTGGCTGCTGCGTACCAGAATTGCCAAACGAACGTTCAGGCGATGGGAACACCGTGTTCCCATCGCCTTCATTGTTTGGTTTCCAAGCACAATCACGGGATCTTGGGCGGATAGAACGATGACAGGCGATTTTTCTCAGACGCCGGTTTCCAAAGCCGACCAGGCGATTCCGAACGGGACTTCTGACGCGGTGGTTTCGCCAGGTGTGCGCGAGGTTGCGGCGGCGGCTATCTGGACTTTGCTTGCGGATCTGTTGATTTTTCGCAGTGATGGATACACGGGACTGGCGATCTTTTTGGTATCTGTTCCGATTCTGTTCTTTTGGTTGTTTCCGACGATGCTTCGTCAGTCGTCCGCCAAGTGGACGATCGGCATCTTGGCGGTTGTGGCTGCCCGATTGGTTTGGTCGGGATCTTCGCTAACCGTCTTCTCGGGCATGCTGTTGGTCGTTGCCGTTTCGATGGTCGCCGCGGGCAGCGTACCGATGGTTTTGGAAGGCATTGTGCTGGCTTCGCGAGCATTGTTCGACGGTGCCATTGGGTTGGGACATTTTCATCTTTCCAAGCATTTGGGGCGTGGCGGGAAATTGCCGGCCGGATCACTGTCAGTACTGTTGCCGATCGTCGCGGCCGGTGTGTTTGGTTCGATCTTTGTGTTCGCCAATCCTGATTTGCTTGATCGAGTTTCGGCTAGTTTGACGGACGTGGTCACCAGCATGGTGAACTGGATCACGGGGTTTTCGATCTGGGAGATTCCCTTTTGTGTTGTCGCATTGTTACTGGGGATTGGATTGATGCGGCCTAGGTTGCCGATGATCCGCGTTGGTTCGACCGAGTCGGCTGAGACCGTGTTGTTTGATCAGGCCGAATCCCAGTGGTATGCGGCTTTTCGCAATACTTTGATCACTGTGACTGCGTTGTTTGCGGTTTACTTGGGCTTTGAGTGGATGACGTTGTGGAAGCGAGAGTTTCCTGAAGGGTTTTACTATGCCGGCTATGCACACCAGGGCGCCGCCTGGTTGACGTTTGCGTTGGCATTGGCGACCGGCATGTTGTCGTTGATTTTTCGCGGCTCGATTTTGGCGGATCCTCGTCTGGACTCGCTTCGCAAGTTGGCGTGGATTTGGTCCGGCGCGAGTTTGTTGTTGGCCGTCGCCGTCTACAACCGGTTGTTGATCTATGTGGGTTACAACGGCATGACTCGTATGCGAACAGTCGGATTCTTTGGCATCACGTTGGTCGTGATCGGTTTTGGGTTGGTGCTTTATAAGATCGGGCGTCAACGAAACCTTTGGTGGTTGCTGCGCGGACAATTGATTGCGTTCGCATTGACGGTGATCGCTTACAGTGTCTTTCCAGTGGACTATGCGGCTCATCATTACAACGTCGCTCGCGTGTCGGACGGATACTTGCGACCTTCGGTGATGATTGCCGTCAAGCCAATCGAAGACGAGGGTGTCGTGTCACTGTTGGGTTTGGTGGATTGCCCTGACCCGATCATTCGCGAGGGCGTGCGAGCGAAGTTGGCACAGCGACAGGAAACGATTGGGGCCGAGTCGGCCGGCCACTGGACGGCCTATCAAGCCAGCACGAGTCGTCTTCGTCGCGTCTTGAAGGCAAACGAATCCAAGTGGTCGGACTACGACAATCGCAAAAAACAAGAACGCGCGATCAATGCGTTCCGAGAATACGCGATGCAGTGGTATTGAATTCAAACAACCGGAACGACGCGATTAAACCGAAGTGTTAAATGCCGGGTTGTTGAGCATCGAGTGCGCTGAGTGCTCGGACCAGGGCGATGGAGGCTTCGGCTTCTTCGCTGACCACGCAATTGGCGCCGAGGCTTTTCATTTTTTTAGCGCTCGATTGATATCGGCAGCGGACGATTAGGTTTCCGGCTCGGTTTAGTTTTTGAATTGACCGGACGATTCGAATCGCTATTTCGTCGTGTGGCACACAAACGACGATGGTGGTCGCATCGCCAATTGCGGCGGCTCTTAGAATCTGTAGATCCGTGGCGTCGCCAGCCACCGTGCGGAAACCTTCTTGCGCGAATAATTGTAAATTGATGGGGCTGAGGTCGACCAGGCAGACGTCGTTTCCGAATGTTTCAAGTTGGGATGCCATGCGACGGCCGATGGGGCCGGCGCCGATCACCGCGGCCCGTTTTCCGGCCGTGATTTGATAGGCACTTTGCGGTTCGGAAGGCTCGTTGTGTTCGCCGGTCTGTGTCCACCGCAGTCCGATCTTCATCAGCGGTGGAGTCAACACGAGCGAGCCGACTGCGATGGCAACGACGCGTTGATAGACGGATTCGTCGATCACGCCGGATTCGAGTCCCAGCAACACTAGCACGAAAGCAAACTCGCCGACATGCGCCAGTCCGATGCCCATGCCGAACGCGCATTTGAATGACAGCCCTGTTAGTTTCAATGCGATCGTGGCAGCGATCGCTTTGATGGCGATAACCGCCGCTAGCGATGCGATCATGAACAGCGGTTCGGTAAGGAACAGTACCGGGTTGAAAATCAAACCCAAACAGACGAAGAACACGGCGGCGAACGTTTCGCGAAACGGCAACACCAACGCATCGATTTGTTTGGTCCACCGATTGCCGTTGAAAATCAGTCCGGCGGCAAAGGATCCAACCGCCGGTGGCAGTCCGACGGAGTACGCCGCTAGAGTGACACCGCCGAGTGAAACCAAAGTGAACAAGATGACCAAGTCCGGGCTTCGGTACTTGGCAAACATCGGGATCAACCAGCGAGCCAGAATCCATCGCAGTGCGATCACGACGGTGACAAACACCAGCGACGTGGCGGCCAGGATCGCATACTGGACCGGGCTGACCTGATCGGCACCGCCTGTCAGTAACGGGACGAGCAACAAGAGCGGAACCAGTGCGGCGTCTTGAAACAGCAGGATTCCGATCGCCCGTTGTCCGTGCGGTTGTTCGAATTGGCCCCATTCTGAAAGCGCTTTGAACGTCAGCACGGTCGAACTGAAGGCGACCGCTGACGCAATCAGTACTGCCGATTGCCAGCTCAATTGCATCCACGTCAGGAGCATCGCAACAGGTGCTGCGACGAGCGTCATTTGCACCATGCCGCCCACGAACAATTTCGAACCTAGGCGTTTCAAGTCATCGATCGAGAATTCGAGACCGATTGAAAACAGCAGCAAGAACACACCGACTTCGGCAAATTGTTCTAGTTGGTGCTCTTGGTCGGAAACCAGATTCAGAACCTCGCGGCCGACGATCGCGCCGACGATCAAATAGCCGATCAATACCGATGCCCGTAGCCAACGACAAACCAATCCGGCGACCAGGCCTGCGGTCAAAATGATTAGTAAGTCGTGGACGAGCGACTGAGACATCAGCGACACGCTTTCTTTATGTGCGAAGGATCAAGTGGTAGGCTGGGGCAGTTATTGTTTACAGTGCGTTTTTTTGCAAAGCAGCCGCCAAATTGAAGAAACAAGAACGTGCCGATTGGGTTCGCCATCAGTTGGCCAGTCTCTATCCCGACCCGCCAATTCCCCTGGATCATCGCGACGACTTTACTTTGTTAGTGGCGGTGCTGTTAAGCGCGCAGTGTACCGATAAAAAGGTCAACGAAGTCACTCCAGAATTGTTTCGTTTGGGGCCAACGCCTGCTGCGATGCGAGATTTGGGCGAAGCAGCAATTTTAGAAATCATTCGTCCCCTTGGTTTGTCGAAACAGAAAGCCAAGCATGTCGCCAAGCTGTCCGAAATGATTGTTGACGATCACGATGGAATGGTCCCGCGAACGTTCGCAGGATTGGAGTCGTTGCCAGGTGTGGGGCACAAGACGGCCAGCGTCGTGATGTCGCAAGCGTTCGGCATACCCGCGTTTCCCGTTGATACCCACATCCACCGTTTGGCTCAGCGTTGGGGATTGTCTAGCGGCAAGAGCGTCGTGCAGACGGAACGCGACTTGAAAAAGCTGTTCCCCGAAACGTCATGGAATGAACTGCACTTGCAGATCATTTTTTACGGCCGCGAGCACTGCACCGCGAGGGCGTGCGACGGGACGAAGTGCGGGATCTGTACCGAGCTTTACCCACGCCGCGTCAAGCCAGTGGTCTGGAACAAGCCGTAGGGGAAAAGTTGCGGGGCGCACGCCAGTTTTAGGTCAGCACCATGTTGTTCCGGTGGACGACATTTTCGTAGGAACAGTACCCCAAGATGTCGTGGATTTGGTCACTGGGCTGCCCCATGATTTTGATGATGTGAGCCGAGCGATAGTTGCACAGGCCACGGGCAACTTCATTTTTGTCGGGATCCAGCAACGCAATGATGCTGCCAGCCGGGAATGTGCCGTTGACTGCCGTAACGCCAACCGCCAGCAAGCTCTTGCCATGTTTGATAAGTGCTTTGGTGGCACCGGCATCCAGTTGCAAGCTGCCCGCAATCGGCGCGGCCGCGCCGATCCATCGCCTGCGTCCACGAATCGTTTGTTTGGGCGGCAAGAAGAGTGTGCCGATGGATTCGCCGGCCATGATTTTGTCGAGCACGTCGTCATCTCGGCCAGGCGCAATGAACGTAGGATGACCGTGATGGGTCGCTAGCTTCGCGGCTCTGAGCTTGCTGGCCATACCGCCTTTGCTGCTGCTGCTAAGCTTGTCATGCGCGAAACCAAAGACTTCGTCGTCTATCATTTCGACAATATCGATACGCTTGCTGGTCGGAATGTCAGGGGGGCCGTCATACAGCCCTTCGATATCGGACAAGATGATCAGTACCGCGTCGACCAACAGACCGGCAACTTGAGAAGCCAATCGATCGTTGTCGCCGAAGGTGGTTTTCAGTTCAGCGACCGCGACGGTGTCATTTTCATTGATGATCGGGATGGACCCGAATCCGTGAATTTGAGTCAGGGCATTGCGAACGTGCAAATAGCCCGATCGTCGACGCAGGTCGGCGGCTGTTAACAGCACTTGGGCGGCATGGCGGCCATGTGCGGCCAACGACAATTCGTAGGCTTGGATCAGGTCGGCTTGACCGATTGCAGCGATCGCCTGCAGTTGCGCCAGCCCGCTTGGCCGGTGTTCAAGTCCAAGTTTGCCGAGTCCCGCGCCGACGGCGCCGCTGCTGACCAGCAGAACTTGTCGGCCCGTATCGGCAATTCGGCAAAGTCCGCGAGCGAGCACGTCAATGCGTCGCCGGTCAAGTTTGCCATCGTCTCCCGTCAGAACACGGGTGCCGACTTTTACGACCACACATTTGGCCTTCTTGATCGTTTTTTTGCGAGTTTGGTGGGACGACTTGGGGCTTGAATTCATGGCCACGACTTGGAAGATGCTCGCGAGAGTACGATTTGCGGTTTGTTTTTACGCGGATCTGCGTATTCTGGAAGACTTCAA
This sequence comes from Rubripirellula reticaptiva, assembly GCF_007860175.1. Taxonomy (NCBI): domain Bacteria; kingdom Pseudomonadati; phylum Planctomycetota; class Planctomycetia; order Pirellulales; family Pirellulaceae; genus Rubripirellula; species Rubripirellula reticaptiva. The sequence continues at coordinate 1,479,168 of NZ_SJPX01000001.1, forward strand.
ATTGTCACGGGGAATCGACCTGCGGGGAACCCCGCTGTACAAACCCGGGACGAATGCGTCTCAGGACAGTGCCCGTCATCCAGGAAACTCCGTCGATATGAGCGAAATCCATCACGAATGTGGTGTTGCAGCCATTTATCATCTGTCCGGTCGTGGACGTAGCCCGATGTGTACCGAGGATGGCCCTCGGCAGATCAGTCGGTTATTGCCGCGAATGTTGCTGGATATCCAGAATCGTGGCCAATTGGCTGCTGGGATGACCACCTACGATCCCGATCAACCGCGACTTTTGCGAACTCGCAAGGATGTCGGAACGGTCACTGAGGTTTTTCGGCTCAATCACCGCGCCAAAGCCGAATCTTTGATGAAGTCATTGGCTGGCCGAGCCGCGATTGGCCACGTTCGTTATGCCACCTGTGGCCAAGATGATCGCAGTTACGCTCAGCCGTTCGAGCGAAAGCACATCCACAAACGGAAATGGTTCAGTTTTTGTTTCAACGGGCAGTTGTCCAACTATGGTTTGCTGAAGGAACGATTGCTTGCCGACGGTGACCATCACCTGACGCTGGATACCGATACTGAAATCATTCTTCACGAATTTGCTCGGCAAATGAGCCAGTCGCCGACGCGGATCAATTGGATTGACGTCCTGAAGCAAACCACGGCGGGTTTTGACGGCGCCTATTCGCTGGCCGTGTTGACTGCCGAAGGCGAAATGATTGTGGCTCGCGACCCGCTTGGCATCAAACCGATGTGTTACGTTCACGATGGGCCGCTGTTTGCTGCGGCCAGCGAGAGCGTGGCATTGCTAAATTTGGGATTTAGCAACGAACAAATCAAATCGTTGCCGCCGGGACACGCGATCATCATTGATCCGGAAACCGGTTTTCGAATGGAACGCTTTGCCGAAACCGAAGATCCCAAGCATTGCTTCTTTGAATGGATCTACTTTGCCAACGTCGCTAGCACGCTGGACGAGCAAAGCGTCTACCTGAGCCGAACTCGATTGGGTGAAGAACTGGCTCGGGCCGAACGCGAACTTGACCGTGTTGCCTTGGATTGCCCCGACACGATCATCGTGCCGGTTCCGGATACCAGCAAAGCCGCGGCTGACTCGATGGCGTATCAGTTGTCGATTCCTTGTCGCGAAGGCTTGATCCGTAACCGCTACGCCGGGCGGACTTTCATCGAAGGCGGGACCGCGCGGAAGGCAAAGGCCGCCACCAAATACACGCCGCTGCGTGAAGTCATGGAAGGCAAACGCATCATTTTGGTCGAAGATTCGATCGTCCGCAGCACCACCATGAACGTGTTGTTGGATCGGATTCGCGATGTGGGCGGCGCCAAAGAAATTCACGTTCGAGTGGCTTGCCCGCCAATCATCGCTCCATGTTTTTACGGCATCGACATGAGCACGATCGATCAATTGATCGCGCCGAAGTATTTTCCCAACGGAAAATTGACTGACGAAGCCCAACAGCGCTTAGCCGACGATCTTGGTGCTGATTCGCTCCGTTATTTGCCTGTCGAAGCAATCGCACGCGCGATCGGCAAGCCATCGGATCACCTATGCCAAGCATGCGTGACGGGAAAGTATCCGACTGTGTGTGGCCAGCACCTGTATCAGATTGCCCTGGACAATCGCGGTTGCAAATTGAACAACAAGCGCACGTACGAGCAACTGGCCGCTGCCCTGTCGCAGGGCTAGCGTTTCTCGCCTTCAAGACGCTCAAGGAAACGATTCTCGGGAACTGTTCAGAACTGTGCTTGGTCCACCGATTCGCAGTTTGCAATTCAATGGTGCATGTCGGGCAGTTTGTGCGACAGCAGGTGAGCGAGCGCGTTAAGTACCATTTGGTCGGCGATCGATTCGGCGGCTTGTCGTTTTAGTTTGCCTTGACAACCCGTGTGGTCATCAAGCATGGTGGACCATACCGTGGATTCTCGCGACGTTTGCATCGCAACACAGATTCGACAGACATCGGGCCTTGGCGGATTGGTCGGCAGCACCGCTAGTAACGCCAAACCGACGGCGTGACCGGGCGACTTGTTCCCTAGCGTTTCTGCTCGTTTGTACGCCGATGCAGCGGCCTGTCTTGCCGTGGCGGTCGACGCGCTGCTGTCGGCGGGTGTCGCACCGAGATAAGATTCCAACGAAGCACGCGAATACGGGATTGCCGCTTCGACGAAGTTCTTCGAGGCTCCTTGGCGACGAAAGCAATGGGATATCACGCCACTGCCGCCGCCCGTGACAACCAATGCGATTTGCCAGTCCGATTGGACAAGGCGGGCGAACAAGTCGGTTGCCCACTGGTCTGGTGACGAACTCAATGCAGATTTCCGTCTGAAATAATGAATTTTGAAATGATGATACGAAGGTTTCGACGACTGTTCCAACCAAACAACTGCAAACGGATTGCAAAATTGGTTGGCTTGGCAATTTTGATCGCTGTTATTCTGCCGCTGCAGGTCCACAGCCAGGATCAACTGGTGATGCCTGACGAGCAAGCAGTCGCGAAGGAAAAAGCCAAAACAGAAAGTCAGAAAAGCGATGTTGTGCCGGCTGATGTTAGCGTTGATCAGGTAACGGCGACAAAGATCAAAGAGTTTCAATCGCAGGTTGAAAACGCCAGCGACTTGGAACCCGAGGCACTGGCTGCGATCAAAACCATCATCAGTCAAGCGTCCGACGAACTTGCTCGTTCAAGCAAACTCGATTCGGCTGCCAAGCTGGACCGTGCCGCTGTCGAAGGTGTGCCGGCAAGGTTGGAAGCTTTGCAAAACGAAATCAATACGGCGGCTAAGGCTGGGCCAAGCCTGCCGCCTGAATCGGCGTCGCTGCAGGAACTGGAAAGCAGTTTGGCGTCGCTGTTGGTGCGGACACAGGAAGCCAAAAACCGTCTGACTAGTTTGCAAGCAGAACAATCTCGACGCGCCGATCGGCGTAAACAGATCGCGGTGCTGCAGGCTTCACACGGACAGCGAGTCGCCGAAGCCGAACAACAACTAGCGGCGGAATCACCCGCCGGTGAATCGACCTGGTCGGCCACCGCTCGAAAAATGCTGCAGGCCGCAAAGCTGCAGTCGTTAGAACTGGAACTGCCAGCCAACCAATGGGAACTTGCACGTTATGACGCTGAGCAAGCGGTCGATCTGTATGCGGTGAAAACCAAGCAAGCGATGGCTGATGTCGCTGCAGCCGAGGCTGCCGTCGCAGAACTGAGCCAGCGGATCGATCAGTCTCGCAAGAGTCAGGCCAGAAGTCAGGTCAAAGATTTGCGACGTCTGGCCGAATCGATCGATTCGCCCGAATTGGCTGCGATGGCGCTACGCAGTGCCGAATTGGCCGAAGAAAACGAAGCCGTCGTTAGCAGTATCGGGAAAGTCACGGCGCAATCCGAAGCTTCACAAATCCGATTGGATTCCCTACGCAAAACGAGCTCTCGTACTCGCGAGCGTCTCGAGCGAGTCGGTTTGAGTGGGGCGATCGGATTGGAACTACGAAAACAACTTTCGTTACTGCCGGACATTCGTGAGATTCGGCGTGATGTCTCGGCTAGACAAGAAACGATGCAGGACGTCGAACTGCGGCGACTTGACCGCGAAGACGAATTGACCGATGCGTCCCATGTGCAACTGAGTCCCGAAGCGAGTGGTCTGGAAAAACAGATTCAATCGGACCGCATCGCTGTGCTGCAATCGCTATCAAAGAATTACAACTTGTATTTTCAGCAGTTGTCGGACTTGGACTTTAACGAGCATCAACTGATCTTAGCGAGTGAATCGTATCGTTCGTTTTTGAACGAGCATGTGCTTTGGATTCGCAGCAATCCATTCTTTGGCTGGCAAGCGTTAAAAGACGCTGTTGGTGAAGCTCAGCAATTGCTGAAACCATCGTCGTGGAAAGATGTCGCAAAGTCGTTGTGGATCGATGCCTTCATGCAACCTTGGTTGTACGGTCTGGCATTGTTGGCAACGTTGCTGCTGATGCCGGCTCGGTACCGCGGGCGAACACAACTCGCCGAGTTTGGAAAGATTGCCGCGCGTCCTACTTGTACTGAGTTTTCAGTCACGATCCGGGCGGCTTTGATGACCGTTGTGATGGCCATTGCTTGGCCCGCGGTTGGGATCTTTGTCGGTTGGCGATTGGTGGATTCGCCTCACGCGGTGCCATTCTCGATCGCGTGGGGACACGCGCTCATCGCCGCTGGGGTGGTCTTGACACTTTTCAATGTGGTCAGGCACGCGTGTCGCGAAAACGGTCTCGCTGCGTCACACTTTGGATGGCCGACCCGAGTGACGCAGATGTTAAGTAGCAAGATGCGTCGATTGCGATTCTTGTTGATTCCACTGGTTCTATTGGTGGTCATGCTGCGCGAACTTGGCAGTATCGAGGGTAACGATGGCAGCAACAATTTAGAACGACTTTGCATGATTGTGTCGTTGCTGATTCTAAGCTGGACGCTGCGGCGAATTTTGAATCCCACCAATGGTGCGATGGCCGAATATCTGCGGCGCAACCCCAACGCTTGGTTCACGCGAACCAGTGGGCTGTGGTCCTGGGCCCTGATCGGATTTCCGCTCGTGATGGTGATCCTGATCATCATTGGATTCTTTTACACCGCCACCGAATTAACGTGGCGTTTTTGGCACATGATTTGGATCGCGGTCAGTCTGGTTACTGTCCGTGCGATGGTGATCCGCGCCTTGCAGGTCAATCATCGCAAGTTGGGTATTCGCAAGATGAAGGAACGGCGGGCAGCACAATTGCAAGCCGCGGCTCAGTTGCAAGCGACTGCCCAAGTCGCCGGGCAGACACTTGGCCAAGCACCGAAGCCAGTGCCGGTCGAACAGAACGTGACGGGCGAAGGGTTGTCGCTCGAGAATGAACACGATGCGCTGCGAGCCAACAGCGAGCAAGTGATCCGCATCATGCATTCAAGTCTATTGATGTCAGGATTGCTGTTGATGTGGTTCTTGTGGTCAGGGTTGTTCCCGGCCCTGGGGATTTTGAATCAAGTCGAACTTTGGAATACCGAACGCGAAGTTGTCGTGGAATCCCCAGCCGAGAACGGCGGAGTCACGCGGGTTACCGAAACCCAAGTCGAGCCAGTCACGTTGGTGAACCTGTTGGGTGCAGCCCTGATCGGGTTGATCACCTTCACGCTGGTGCGAAACGTTCCCGGCCTGATTGAAATCACAATCTTGCAACGATTGCCACTCGAGGCGTCGTTCAAATTCGCCATCGTGACGATGTGTCGATATGTGATTTTGGTGGTCGGGATGTTGTTCGCGTTTTCCGCGATCGGTGCCAATTGGTCGAAACTGCAATGGCTGGTCGCCGCGTTGACGGTCGGTCTAGGTTTTGGTCTTCAGGAGATCTTCGGCAACTTTGTTTCCGGAATCATCATCCTGTGGGAACGTCCGATTCGCATTGGAGACGTTGTTACGTTGGATGCGGTCAGCGGCACCGTCTCGCGGATCCAGATGCGTGCAACGACAATCATGGACTGGGACCGGAAAGAGTACATCGTCCCCAACAAAGACTTTGTGACTGGCCGATTGCTCAACTGGACTCGGTCGGACCAAGTCAGCCGGATCGTGATTCCGATTGGCGTGGCGTACGGATCGGATGTGCGGATGGCACTGCGGCTATTGCTGCAGGTTGCCGATGAAAATGCGAAAATACTAAAAGATCCCATCCCCGCAGCGACTTTTGATAACTTTGGCGATAGCACGCTGAATTTGACGCTTCGGTGTTTTGTGCCCAGCCTGGAAGGTCGGTTGGATACGATCAGCGATTTGAATTTGGCGATCGACGACCAGTTTGCCCAGGCTGGCATCGAAATTGCGTTTCCTCAACAAGACGTGCATATTCGCTCGGCACCGCAGTCGTTTACGTTGAAGGATCTAGCATCCGATCCATCAACCGAGCACGATTCGTAGGATGCAGCGACACATTGATACACAAATTGCTGGTGCTGTCAGATTGACGGAAAGATACACTGAGTGCCGATTGCGAGTGGCAATCGATCCGTTTTATCCTGGAAAAGTGGTCTCCCAGCATGTTGCGATTTGGCTATCAATCAGTGTTCGTGGTTGCATCAATCGTCTTGTTTCAGGTTCGGACGCTGGCACCGGTCGCAGTGGCAGCCTCACCAACTGACAGTGTCTCTGCGTCGGATCCAGGGCTTAGTGAGTTCGACCTCAGTGATCATCGCGGACGACGTTGGACGCTTGATGATTTCAACGATAAGTCATTGGTCGTGGTCGCGTTTCTTGGTGTCGAGTGTCCGCTTGCCAAACTGTATTCGATCCGCCTGAATGAGCTTGCCGATCGGTATGCCGACCGAGGCGTTGCCGTGATCGGTGTGATGAGCAATCGACAAGACTCGCTGGCCGAGATCGGGTCGTTTGCGTCCCGACAAGCTGTCGACTTTCCGTTACTCAAAGATGGTGGCAATCGTTTGGCTGATCAACTCGGAGCCGAGCGAACGCCCGAGATGTTCGTGTTTGATGCGAAGCGGCGACTGCGATATCGTGGCCGCGTTGATGATCAGTACGGTATCGGTTACGTCCGTGACGAGCCCGGGCGACGTGATTTGAAGATCGCCATCGATGAACTGTTGACCGGTCGCGATGTCTCGATCACGCGGACAGCTGCGATTGGATGCATCATCGGACGATCGAAACCGCTCGTCGAGAATCCGACGATCACCTATGGCAGCCATGTTGCCAAAATTTTGAACAAGCACTGTGTGGAGTGTCACCGTGAAGGTGAGATTTCGCCATTCTCGCTGACCGATCCCGACGAAGTCGTCGGCTGGGCTGATATGATCGCCGAGGTCGTGCGCGAAGAACGGATGCCGCCGTGGCACGCCACCGGTGAGCACGCAAGTTTTGCAAATGATCGCCGCATGTCCGATCAGGACAAACAAACTCTTTATGACTGGGCGGACTCTGGTGCTCCGCTTGGATCGTTAGAAAATTTGCCCGAGCTGCCAGCTAAAGTGGCCAAGTGGCAACTTCCACGCGAGCCCGATCATGTCTTCAACGTCAGTCCGGAACCAATCGACATCCCTGCCGAAGGTGTGATTCGTTATCAGTACTTTGCGGTCGATCCCGGATTTGAAAAGGATGTTTGGATCGAAGCCGCGGAACTGCGTCCCGGCAATCGCGAAGTGGTCCACCACATCTTGGCCTTTGCCGTCCCCAAAGGACAGCGACGAGGTTTGGATGCCGCGCGTGGATTCTTGGTGGGATACGTTCCCGGTGCGAGGCTTGAACTCGCACCCGATGGTCATGCCAAGAAAGTGCCCGCGGGAAGTGAGTTGGTGTTCCAAGTTCACTACACGCCGACCGGGTACCCGCAGACGGACCACAGCCAACTTGGCATCCTGCTAGCAGATCCAAATGAAATCACTCACGAAATCGTGACCACCAGCGCGATCAACGCATCGTTCCGTATTCCGCCTGGCGAATCGGACCACAGCGTCACGGCAGTCGGACCACCATTTCCTGAAAACGCAACCTTGCTGTCCTTTAGCCCGCACATGCACGTTCGCGGAAAGTCGTACCGATACGAATTACAAGATCTTGCTGGCAAACGCGAGCCGATCTTGGACATTCCCGCCTACGACTTCAATTGGCAAACTACCTACGTGCTCAGCGAGCCGCGTCCGTTGACGGAAAGCGGCCGGATGTATTGCGTGGCGACGTTCGACAACAGCGAAGACAATCTCAACAATCCTGATCCAACGTCCGAAGTCCGCTGGGGCGACCAGACATGGGACGAAATGATGATCGGGTACTACCACTACAGCGTTCCACTGGCGAAGGAAGCCGAACCGAAATCAAACGATTCGCTTGAAGACAAAATCCGGCGAGCGGTGGTGCTGAAAAAGTTTGACGAACTCGATACGGACGGTGACGGCAAGATCAGTCGTGATCAAACCCCAGCAAAGATTCACGAAGCTTTCGATAAACTCGACGCCAACCAAGACCGCGTACTCACTCGCCAGGAAGCTGGGCGTTAACGGCACATCGTTCATTTCAGTACCAGCGATTCGTCGCTGTACCTTTTGATCAAGTGATCAAGTCGGTCGGCAAGTACCTGGGCGGTTGGTGCTCGTCGCGCCACTGGCGGTTGCCCAAATAACTTTTGGCTTGATCGAATCGTCGGGTGAAATAGCATGCCGGCAGTTCTTGGTGACGTGGTTACGGCGGACCCCAAACATCGCGATCTTGACGTTGGCACGTTAGCTCGCAAGTCACCACGATGACGCCGTCCATGTTGGGCTCGAACGTCATCCATTGACGCATCACTGCGTCGGCTTCTTCGTTGGGCATATCCCAAAGTTTTGGAATGGTTTCGCAGAACAAAACTCCGTCCGTGATCTTCGCTTCCGCGACCCGCGTCCAAGATCTGACGCCGCCACCTTGAATCGGATTCCACGGCCAGGGGCTCCACGAAGTGCTTTGCCCTTCCGTCTGTCGATCAAGCGAAGCCTCCGCGTAATACGACTGCTGGATCAGTCGTCCAGGGTCAGACAGGTTAACCACATTGGTCGGGTGCTCGGGCCATGACAACCAAGTGATCGCAGCGTCTTTCCCACGATCAACGCCAACACGCACTCCGCCTCGGTCAATCAACAGTAAGTCATCCGCGGATGCAAAGCTCAAAAGAGCGACCGAGATCGCAAAGGGAAAAATGGGAGCGTTCATTTCGGACATCCTATCCAAAAAAATCGCCTGAGGCATGGACAAAGGAGCAGCTGAGCCAAGTGATTAACGCAGCACGTTCATTGAAAGGAACCAAATTGGAATGGTGTTCCAAGAGCCTTGTATTGGTCGGCAATTATCAGTTTTGCCTACGAGACAGGTTTGCGACGAAGAGATATTTGGGAGTTCAACATTTCCAGTGGTTTTGTTGATGGCAAAGCAGCCTTGATTCAAAGAAAGGACAGGAAAGAGCACGTTATTGAAATGGAAGCTGACACGGCGCATGCTCTTTCGGAGATTAGTTGTTTCTTAAAGGGTCGAGGCGAAAAGGATTGGGCGTATCCTCTGAAATGAGACATTAGCCAAACGCAGTTCTACTATTGGTTCGAAAAAATCAGGAAGAATTGTGGCGTCGATCCTGAAATCACAAATCGTGCTTTACAATACCTTCGAAGAACAGGAGCGACGGCAGTTGAGAAGGACGGAGGCAATGCCAAGCAGTTCTTGAATCACTCAACGTCTAGGGTGGATGTCGCAAGCTACGTGGATCCAAGACGCACTAGAAAGCCAGTGAAACCCAAACGATTAGAAATTGATCAGCAGGCTAGGCCGGGAGAGTCGTTCTAGCGCACGTAGATAAGGTGTTAGAAAAACCGCCGGTTTAACCCGTCGCTTACCCTGACCTCTTTTTAGTGAAGTGACAAAAAAATAGGCCCGCGATCCGAGGATCGCGGGCCTTCTCTACTTTAGGGAATTGAAGAACTTGCTTTACAGTTCTTCGCTGATGACTTCTCGGCTGGCGCGGGTTCCGAGTGCTCCCCAGAGTCCGTATGGGCTGGCTGATCCGGGGGCTGATACTCCGGTTCCACGTTGGGTAACCATGGCTGAGTTTTGGCTTCCGGCTTCGATCGATTCGGTGATGAACTTGACCGCTCCGTCAGCCATCAGCACATGGCATCCACCTTGGTGTCGGCTGCTAGGTGATGCAACGACTTCCTTCGCATGGTCTTGTCCGGACGGAACCAGGGTCAAGTCGCCTGGGATCCCTGACAATGACGACAACGTGCTGTGGTCGATTCCGCACAGCTCTGAGTTAGGTGGCAAAATCGTGAACACACCCGAGAAGATCGGTGAAAAGTCGGCCCAGCGGTAGCCACGGCCGAATCCCGTGCCACCAAGGGTCACGCCGGTCTCTTGCCAAAACTGTGGGCGAAGCGGGTTGACAAACTGTTCGCAAAGCGCTGGATTGTTGTAGACGGTGGGGCCGTCGTTGTTCGTTGCAATTCGAGTTGCAATGCTTCGATCGCCAATGTCCGACATCAATTCACCCGCCATGATCGTGTTGGCAAGGCCATCGAGGATGTCGCGGAATGCTCGCGTTTGCTTGGCGGTGAAAACTCCTCGTCCCGACGCGCGAATCTCTTGGGCGAAGTTGCCGTTGGGGATCACCCATGCGGTTTTGCCACCAAAGGTCGAACAGTTGATCGAGTCACCCAAGCATGCGCCATAGTTTGTTCGTCCTAAAGCTGGCAAGCCATCGCCGGGGTCACTTGGGCAGCGGAAACCTGGGATAGTAGTGGCCCAAGGTCCGTAGGTGCCGACGTTGGGGGTTGGTCCCATCGCAACCCAAGGTGTGGCTCGGATGGTTCCGTCGGCGTTGTAACCGTTTGGATTGACAATCTGTTCCCAAATCGCTTGTTGCTCGATGAATGGTGTCAAAGCAACCAGGAAACTTAACCGCTCGAGGTTCTTGTTGTTGTTGTTATTCCAAAACTGCGTTCCTGCACCAACGACGACGCGTTGTCCGGTACCGGTTCCATGCTGGGGAACCTGCTTGTAGGCCGAATGGTAGTTATGGATCGCTAGGCCGATCTGTTTAAAGTTGTTGCTGCAGCTCATACGACGCGCTGCCTCGCGAGCTGCTTGGACGGCCGGCAGCAACAAGCCAACCAATACGCCAATGATCGCGATCACAACAAGCAGCTCGACAAGGGTAAAGCCGTGTCGACTTCGTTCCGAAGATTTCATTATCTATTCCAGAGAGTAACGTTTCGAACGCGAATACATTCAAAACAAAAAAACTTACAGTTGACCAGCAACACTGCCGGCCTGAATTGTTCACTTAAAGCTCAAATTAGTTGACACATCCATTCATTCAACCTCAACAAATTCAACCTTGGTCGCAGGGTTACCTTCATCAACAAGTACGCGGATGTGATCGTTGCCGGTTGATGCGTGCAGGGTGAAATGCAACTCTCGTCCGTTCTCGCTGATGCGCAGGATGTCGGCTGGCACGCGTCCGCTATCAGTCGCGATGTGTTCCAGTCGGCGCAATCTAAATTGTGAGAAATCGATTCCTGGCAACCCGAAGATGCCATCCGTCTCTCGAAGCTGTTTGGGAGATGCGGCCAGCCCTAAGATTTCATGTTGGAAAGTAATGCTTCCTGTCAACGATACAGGTGTTTCATTGTCTGTTTCGTCGGGTTGGAAGATCAACAAGTAGCTGTTGACGACGCGTCCCTTACCAACCTTGTGGCGTTGCTTCTGGGTCACCGGCCAAGACTGGCCGGCGCCCAACAGATCAACCTTTAACTTTTGTTTGATGCGGTAGCTTAGTCGTTCGGCAACCAGAAACAGCTTGTGATCGTCAGCTAAAAACTGGAGTGATTGGTTTCGGCCTGGCGGTACAAATTCAATCAAACCAGAAACGTCATTGATTCCAGCTGTCAACGGCCAAATGTCTTGATAGGCTTCCGGGACATATGGGATTTGTTTCAGCTGATCGCCCTCTCCCTCGGACGTAAAAGCCGTCCCCATACCAAACGTTCTCACGCCAGCCTGGTCGGAATCGCCGTCAAGGCTGGCTGCTACTTTTCCATCAAAAACAGCGACATCGACGTGCCCGTCAGATGCCATCGTCAAACCAAACGCGGTTCCGAGGTCACGCACGTGCACATCGCCTGCGCGAATCGTGAGATCGCTGTGGTGGTTAGGCAATCGTGTGGTCAATCGACCCGAGGAAAAATCGATTGTTACTGGATCATCGATCGAAAATTCAGCCGGCCCGCCAATCGAAACAATCGCTCCACCGGCCATCCGAAAACGCGTGGCACCCGACAGCAATTGATATCGCTGCTTATATACCAGTCGGTCACGAACGTTAGGCGAACTACCATCGGACCACTTCGCTTGGCTTACATAAGTAATGATGGAGCCTGTTGAATCGTCCCGCTTCACGTTGCCTTGAAGCGATTCTGGTTGCGGCGATTCGAAGGCAGTAGTCGCGTCGAGTCGCAGAGTCTGGGCCATCTTGTTTCGATTTGCCAGAGTTGCAAACGTCAACATCGCGATAACTGCCGCTGCAATGGCTGCGATGGTGATCCAAACCCGTGAGGTTCGACGCCAAGCCAAAGGCTCGAGTTCACGATCTGTACCTACAGGTGCAGTCCGTTGCACGACGCTATGCCCGCGACTGTCGTTGTCGTCCGGTTTCTGCAGCACCTCATTGCGAAACAATTCGATCATGGCGCCCGTTTGACGCTGCACGCGGATGAACCATTCCAACTTTTCAGGGTCTTCACGCATCTCGGTTTCGAACTCGTTCAATTGCCCGTCGTCCAAACTACCATCTTGGTAGGCTGCAATTTTCCACTCGAAATCGGACGCTTCACGTTCGTTCATCGCGTTTCCGTTCCCAACTTTTGCGAGATGCAATCGCCCAATATCCGATGGATACGAGCAATCGCTTGGTAGGCCGATTCTACTTTTTGGCCCATCAACTCAGCCACTTCTCGGCCAGGACGATTTTCGAAGTAGCGAAGTTTGACGATGCGTTGACTACGCGGAGTCAGTGTCGCCAGGCAATCTCGGAGCGAATCCATCAGTTTTTCGCGATGAGGGTCGCCGGCCTGGTCCCAGTTCTTCTCGATCAACCCAAGCATGTCTTCGGACAATCCAACATATTGACCTTCGCGTGCGCGGATCACGTCGATCGCACGATTACGGGCGCTCACGCGAAACCACATCGACAGGTGATCGCGAGTCTCGAAATTGTGCTGTTGGCTAACGGCTTTGACGCACACTTCTTGGAAGACGTCTTCAGCCAAATGAAAGTTTCTCGTTACCGAATAGATATACGAAGTCAACGCCAGGCGATTCTGGAGCAAGTGTTCGGTGATCGTTCGTATTGTCAGCATGAAAATTCCTCGTAAAAGACATACGATGGCAAGACCGATCTCTCGACATGAAAAATGTTGAAAACCAGGCAGAAACTTCTGCTGGTTTTTAACGCGGGCTGGCGGGCCGTTGTCGGCGGTTTTTGGGCCGTCAAGGCTCCTTTCCAGAGCAGGGATGCTCAACCAGAAAGGCCGTCCGCCGATTGAAAAAACTGCCCGCAAACCGATTGCTTGTCGCGTTTATCGTTGCTCTCTGGTTCGGGCCGTCGCGGAACGGAACAGCCAACCGGGAGAGATCGCCGTGGTGACGGCATCCACCTGCGCCCTGCCTCGGATTCCGGAGGGACGTTTTTCTAAGTGTTTTGAATGAGCTTTTTCAGTTTTCGGACTCGTGATTCAAGATGATGCTATGAGCGATCGGAAGGCGAGCCCGCCCCGCATTTTGCAAATGCGGATTCTGGCCGGTTTCGCATTATGCTAAGTGGCGACGTCAGCAACGCGGACGCTCCGCCTAGTGAGTCGGCGATGACACCATTTTTTCACCCGGGTGTTCTGACCATGCCGCATTTTTCAACCGAGCAGATTCGCCAACGGTTACGATGGTAATAGACCCGATTCAAAAAACGATGCAGCGATTCTTCCAAAATGATGAACGAACGCACGTACGAACAGTCGCAGGACTCTAGCTATACAAAGCTTGTGCTCGATTCGTTGCTGCCGAATTCGGAAGTGGAGTCCGATGATGAGTTGCTCGACCCGACCCAATCAATATCGCTCTCGTCGGTCGCAGGTGAAGATGATCCGGGCCTTCAATTTTCGGATCGATATCAAGTTTCCAAGCTTCTGGGTGCGGGCGGTTATGGTCGCGTGTTCAAGGCGTTTGATCAACAACTTCAGCGCCATGTCGCGATTAAGGTTCCGCACCGACACCGAATTACTTCCACGGCTCAGTTGGATCGCTATTTGGAAGAGGCCCGGACGCTCGCCAAGTTAGACCATCCTGCCATCGTTTCGGTTTATGACGTCTTAAGCACAGCGGACTCATTGCCATGCATTGTGTCGGCTTATATCGACGGTACTAGCTTGGCCGAAAGGATGCGTTCGGAACGATTGACGATTCGGCATGCGCTAACGATATTGTCGACGATTGCGGGCGCACTCAGTTTTGTGCATTCAAAAGGCATCGTGCACCGTGACATCAAACCGGGCAACATTCTACTTTCGAAACTTGACCAGCCATTCTTGGCTGACTTCGGTTTGGCCCTCCGTGATGAGTCGGCCGTTTCTTCAAAAGTTCGCGTAGGAACGCCAGCGTACATGAGCCCGGAACAGGCTCGCGGCGAAAATCACTTGGTCGATGGTCGCAGCGATATCTTTTCGCTAGGCGTCGTTTTGTACCAGTTGCTGACCGGAAAAAGACCATTCACCGGAAGCGATCGCGAATCATTGATCGAAAACTTGCTTTACCGTGAACCTCGCCCGCCACGTCAATTATTCAGCTCGATTCCACGTGATCTGGAACGGATTTGTTTGAAGGCGCTCGCCAAGCGAGCCTCGGATCGGTACAGCACTTCCGCCGATCTTATGGAAGACGTCGAGCACTTTTTAGGTGCTTGTTCGGATCAGACGGTTGATGAAGATACACGAATCGACACGGGTTCAACTTTGCCGTCGAAATCCGAGGCCGGGATGGTGCCTCGCGGATTGCGGTCCTACGGACGTCACGATGCTGATTTTTTTCACCGGCTGATCCCTGGCCCGTGCGATCGTGAATGGGTGCCAGAGAGTCTGAGGTTCTGGGAACGTCGTGTCGCCGGCCGCGATGAAATCGAGCCACCTCGTATCGGCGTCCTGTACGGACCGTCGGGGTGTGGCAAGTCATCGTTTGTCAAAGCTGGTTTGTTGCCGCTGCTTGACCAGAACGTGGAAACCGTTTTCGTGGAAGCCACCCGTGACGAAACGGAGCTCAGGCTGCTGCGCGGGGTCCGTCGACTGCGTCCCAACCTGACTTTAGATGCGACTCTTACCGATGCACTTGCCGACACACGTCGTCGTCGCGAAGCATCGGCCGGTCCAAAACTGCTTTTGGTAATCGATCAATTTGAACAATGGTTGCACGGTCGTGCTGAGGAAGATGATCGTGACCTCGTCAATGCGCTGCGGCAATGCGACGGACATACGGTGCAGTGTTTGCTATTGGTGCGAGACGATTTTTGGTTGGCGCTTTCTCGTTTCATGGCAACGCTTGAAGTCCCGCTGCGGCAAAATCATAACGCGGCACTGGTTGATTTGTTTGGCACCTCGCACGCGAGAAATGTTTTAGCCGAGTTTGGTGTCGCCTACGGACGGTTGCCGGCTAGCCATGAAGATAGAACGGACGAGCAAAACCGCTTTCTGGATCGAGCGATCGACGGATTGTCACAAACTGGCAAGGTGTTTCCGGTTCGCCTTGCCTTGTTTGTCGAGATGGTCAAAACGCAGCCTTGGGAGATTCAGACCATCGAGCGGCTTGGCGGCGTTGAAGGAATCGGACTACAATTCTTAGAAGAATCGTTCAGCAGCGATCTGGCCCCTGCAGCACAACGCACTCATGAGCCCGCCGTGCGAAAAGTACTGCGGACGTTGTTGCCTGAACCGAATGTTGACATCAAAGGGAAGATGCAATCCGAGCAGACTTTGTTGGAAGCGTCTGGGTATCAAGGACAGCTCAGTCTGTTCGATGAAATGATCTGCATCCTGGACAAAGAACTGCGTTTGATCACGCCTACCGATCCGGCAGGCACCACCAGCGGCGATGAAAGCATCAGCCAGTCCAGCGACGGCATCGCTTACTATCAATTAACGCACGACTTTTTGGTTCCCGCCATTGAGCGCTGGATCACAAAAGGACAGCGAGAAACCCATCGTGGCCGCGCTGAACTTCGACTCGCCGAATACGTGGCGATGTGGAAGGTCAAGCCGATTTCTAAGTACCTGCCGTCCTGGTTCGACTGGGCAGCGATCCGAGTTTTGTCATCGCCGGATCGGTGGAATGGGATTGAGAAAAAAATGATGCGGTCCGCCACGAGGCTCCATCTGATTCGCAGCCTTTGGGTTGCTGGCACGATGATCAGCGTTGCGCTGCTTGGCTGGGGGATTCAGAATCGCTCGCACGCGATTGCCGCTGTCAATCAGCTGCAAACGGTTCGCACTGATCAAGTTTCCGAGGTTTTGAAAGTGATCCGCGATCAAGGCTCGTTTGCCACTGGTCCACTGCGCCACTCTCTCGAAAAGGTCGAAATCAACAGTCGCGATGAAATTGTCAATCGACTGGGACTGCTGCAAACCAGTGAGAATCAGCGTCGACCGCTATTGAAGCGAGTGGTCGACTTGGATTTGCCAATGGTCATGGTGGTTGGTGAGCAGTTGGGCCGTTTGTCGCGAAAAGAAGTGGAACCGCTTGTCGCTCTTTTGAAAGATAGTGACCAACTTCCATCGCGCCGTTTACGTGCGGCGATTATGCTGGGGTTTCCGACCGAAGAAGACGCTTCGTCCTTGGTTTCGATGTCTGCGAGTGACGCGGAAACGATCGTGAGTGAATTGTTGCATCACGCGATGGTCGTGCCCCAAGACAACAGCCATTTGATCTCGGGGCTCAAGCCGTTCCGTGATGAACTATTGCTTCCATTATCAGAGCGAATTGTTCAGCCCGACGACACGCCGGTCCGCTCGCTCGCAACTTCACTCGCAACCCAATTCTATGCCAACTCACCGGCCGACTTGCTGAGTTTGTTTCTGCCTGCATCGTTTGAGCAACAGGAAACAATGCTTTTGGCGTTGGAGAACCAGTGGGCTTTGGTGAACGATCAAATCCGCGAAATCGTCTTCACGGAAATCGATGTCAACTTGCCCGATCCGGCGTACGATCTGCTGGCGAGACGTCGTGGTGTCGCTGCGGCGCTGCTGCATCGCCTCGGTCAAGCCGAATCGACTTGGCCACTATTGCGTCATACTGATCGTCCTCACGTGCGTGCGTATTTGATCAATCGCATCGGTCCGCTCGGCGGAGACTTTGATGTTTTGTTGACCCGATTTTCGCGAGAACCGGATGCTTCAGTTCGTCGCGCGATTGTATTGGCGATGGGAGGTTTCGCGTGGTCTGAAATTTCTAAACCTTCTCAATCGCAAGCCTTGCTCGTTATCAAGGATGCGTTCAAAAATGACCCGGATCCTGGCACTCACTCTGCCACACAGTGGCTGTTGAAACGCTGGCAGCAGATGGACTGGCTCGACAAGGAAATCGATCGGCAGTCAAAGCTAGGTATGGACCCGCGGAAGAATTGGTTCGTCAATGGTGAAGGACAAACGATGGTAATCTTGGATGCACGTGACGATCCAGATATTGGTCGAGTCTTTGCGATCGGAACCGGCGAAGTTACGGTCGACCAGTTCCGGCGATTTCAGCCTGAACAATATTATTATCAACACCGATCGCCAACTGGTGATTGTCCGATGGGGATGGTTGATTGGTACGACTGTGCTCGATACACGCGGTGGTTAAGCGAGCAATTGGGCGACGACGGCGCTGATGGTTACGCTGCAGATTTGTCCGCCGCTTCGGACGACCAATCGTACGACGGCGTTCTTGAGGGAAATTCGTATCGGTTGCCGACTGCTGCTGAATGGCGTTTCGCCTGCGCCGCGTTAACGAAGTCTCGTCGGTACTTTGGTTATTCGGACGCGTTAGCGGATGATTACTATTGGTACTACGAGACATCCGTGAACGATGAAAAAGAGAATCGCTATTTTCCCGCCGCGACGAAGATGCCAAACGACTTTGGAATGTTCAGCATGTACGACGGAGTCCGGGAATGGTGTCACTCTCAAAAAGGCATTCGCCGACAAGTGCTCGGACTTTCCAGTACCGCCAATCGAGAGGATGCCGACACGATGCTAAATGATCCGCTTCATAAGTTGCCATCGGATCTGCCGCAAGCTTCCAACGGTTTGTACGGGCTTCGAGTTGCAAAGACGATCAGCAGATAGCAGTCTGTCCGCCCATTGGTTATCGGGCCCTCGTTGCCACCTGCTTGTAGCTCGAAATGACTCGTTGTGTGACTAGCCTAAGCGTATGATGGTGGCATCAACGTTTTCATATCAACTTCAGCAACTCACCAAGCCCGTTTCTGCTTTGGCCATGATGATTCCTGCAAATTCGCGTTCCTGCCTGCATTGCTTTTTCGTCGTCATTTCGGTTTTTTGGCCAAGCGATGCGAGTGCGATTGAGCCAAAGCATGATTTTACGCACCCAGGGATTGCTCACAGCCGAGCAGAAATCGAATTTGTCAAAGGAAAGCTCGCGTCGTCGGAACAGCCATGGGCTTCCGCGTGGCAGCGACTAACGGAATCCAGCTATGCGAGTCTTGATTGGAAACCCGAGCCGCGCGCCCATGTCGAACGCGGGCCAAGCAACAATCCCAACATCGGGTCATCCGAGTTTACTCAGGATGGTACCGCGGCCTACACGTTGGCGCTGCGTTGGGCACTTTCGGGTGACGAACGCTACGCGCAAAAGTCAGCCGAAGTCATCGGTGCTTGGTCAACAACGTTGAAGTCCATTTCCAATCATGACGCACGTTTGTTGATCGGCATGGACGGACAAAAGTACTGTAACGCCGCCGAACTTCTCAAACACACATGGGATGGTTGGCCCGAGGAACAACAGGCTCAGTTCCGATCGATGGCACGTGAAGTCTGGTATCCGGTGATCAAGGATTTCTATCCGTCAGCCAACGGCAATTGGGATGCATCGATGCTGCAGACGATGATCGCGATGGGAATCTTCTTAGATGATCGCGAAATGTTTGACCGCGCCGTTCGCTATTTTCTCAAAGGCGAAGGCAACGGCGCGATCACGAACTATTTCAATGAGTTCGGCGAGTGTCAGGAGTCCGGACGCGATCAGGCGCATACGCAGATGGGACTCGAGTTCCTGGCCAACACCTGCGAATTCGCATGGGCACAGGGTGTTGATCTTTACGCTGCGGATGACAACCGGTTGCTGTTGGGGTTCGAGTACACCGCCAAGTACAACTTGGGGTTCGACGTGCCGTACGAACCGTTCGTCAGTTTCGAGCGGCGATATCACTACAAGAGTATCTCGGATAACGGACGCGGTTCGCTGCGGTCAATGTACGAGAAGGTTTACAACCACTATCACAATCGCAAAGGGCTGGTTGCCGAATTCACTGAGCAAGCGGCGATGAAGAATCGCGAGCGAGTGTTCCAAGAACAGGGTCGCGGTCGCGAAAGTCGGGAGACCGACTCGCGAAATTCTGAACAGCGAAATTCTGAACAGCGAGATTCTGAACAGCAAGGACCCGAGCGGCGCAGGCGAAGTGGCGGCCGAAGTCGTGGTCAAGGATCCTTGTACTGGGACACCCTGATGTTCGCGAACCAGCCTGCGTCTTTCGCGGATGAACAATAACGCTGAGCCGAAGCACCGTTGGTTCCCAGTAATCTCGCGGTGCTAGCGACGCTGAACCAACCGCTGAACAATCGAATGCCAAGGTCAAAAAAAGCCTGGTGCCACGCCGGGCACCAGGCTTTTCGGATAAATACCCCCGGCGGGATTCGAACCTGCGACCTGCTCGTTAGGAATGAGCTGCTCTATCCAGCTGAGCTACGGGGGCGTTGGGGAAAGTTTGAAGGGTGATGGGTGAAGTTTGAAGGGGCGGTTCGGTTATTTTGCTCGGGCTGCCAGCGCGGTGCGAACGGTCTTGGCGACTTGCTCGGCCAGTTTTGCGGATCCTTCGGGGGTGTAGTGGACGTCGGCTTTCTTTTGCAAGTTCGCGTTGGCGACTGCGATTTCGTACATCGGGTCGATTTCGATGCCACCGACTTCCGCCATTACCTTGGCGGCGACTTCGTTGTAACGCTTGGAATCACCAGGGACGCGGCCTCGGGCACCCTCGGGCACGGGCGTGGTTTCTCGCCAAATCACGGTGGCGCCGGTCGCTTTTAAACGTTTGGCAATCTTTCGCAGGTTCTCGGCGTAATCGTCAATCGAGACTTGCGGGGCACTGGTTTTGGCGGCCGGATCGGCCAAGTTTTTGCCTTGGGGGCCCATGTATTTCAGGTCGTGCAGTCCGAAATTGAAGTGGATCACGTCCCATTTCGTGTCACCGATCCATGCGTCGAGTGATTTCAAGCCGGTTGTTGTTGGTCCACAATTGGTGGCGGGTCGCCAAACGTTGGCTTCTCCGGCAAGCTGTTTACGGGCGTCGAGCATGTAGCCGATGGAAATCGAGTCGCCGATCAGCAACACGTTGGGAAGGCTTTCGTTAACTTCGGGCGGCAAAAATTGAGGCTGTACCTTTTTGGCTGGCGCTTTTTTTGTCACCTGAGCCTCGGTGGGGCTGGCGAGCCACATCGTCAGGAAGGCTGCCGCGAACACGTGAACTGCGACGCTTTTTCGATTGAACTTCATCTTTATTTCCGCCTGGTTGCATGACTGAAAAAACACTCCGAGCAACCTATCGTATTCTGGACGCGTCGTCGAATCGAGCCTTAGAAGGTTTGCGGACGATGGAAGAGTGGGCTCGGTTCGCCAATGACGACCACGAGATGTCGGCCGAGCTAAAGTCGATTCGCCACTGCGTTGCCAATGCGGTCGGTCGGTTACCACGTTCAACGATGTTGGCCGCTCGTGATACGCCGGGTGACGTAGGAACCGAAATCACTGTACCGACCGAAATGATGAGGTCATCGGTGGCATCAGTCGTTGCCGCCGCGGCCGCTCGAACGGCACAGTCACTGCGAGTGATCGAAGAGTACGGCAAAACCATTGATGGGCAGTTGGCGTCCGAGATCGAACGAGCGAGGTACCGGACCTACACCGTCGCGGCGCTGTTAGAGTTGTCGTTGCCTGCTGACGATCGGCAACGACGGTTGGCAGC